>JABDLY010000040.1 GCA_013001755.1 Sphingomonadaceae bacterium | reverse complement strand
TCGCAGCGCCGGCATCACGCCCGCCGCCTCGCTCGAACAGGACGGTCCGGAAATTGCCGACGAGGCCGGGGAGGAGAGATGATAAGCGATCCGACACTGGCGCTTATATGGGCGGGTATCATCGCCTTCGCGGTCGCGGCCTATGTGGTGATGGACGGCTTCGATCTCGGCATCGGCATTCTCTTCAAGACTTTCCCGGTCGGCAAGGAGCGCGACATGGCGATGAACAGCATCGCGCCGGTCTGGGATGGAAACGAGACATGGCTGGTGCTCGGCGGCGGCGGGCTGATGGCGGCGTTCCCGCTCGCCTATGCGGTGATCCTGCCCGCGCTCTACGCGCCGCTGATCGCGATGCTGCTCGGGTTGGTCTTCAGGGGCGTGGCGTTCGAGTTTCGCTGGCGCGACCCCGGTCATCGCCGCGCCTGGGACTTCGCTTTTACCGCCGGGTCGGTGATTGCGACGTTGGCGCAGGGCATCACGCTCGGTGCGCTGCTCGAGGGTATAGAGGTTGCGGACCGCGCCTATGCCGGCGGCTGGTGGGATTGGCTGACGCCGTTCTCGCTGCTCTGCGGTGTTGCGCTGCTCGCCGGCTATGCGCTTCTCGGTGCGACGTGGCTGGTGTGGAAGACCGAAGGCGAATTGCAGCAACGCGCGCGGCGGATCGCGCGCCTGATGACCCCTGCCATGCTCGTGCTGATCGGGCTGGTCAGCCTCGCCACGCCCTTCCTGCTCGGCGAATATTATCGCCACTGGTTCGTCGCGCCCGGTCTCTTCGTGGCGATCCCGATGCCGCTGCTCGTGCTCGGCGCGAGCGCGATGCTGTGGCGCGATCTCGGCAAGGGCCGTGACGCGCGGCCCTTCCTCTGGACGCTGATGCTGTTCCTGCTCTCGATGATCGGGCTGGCGATCTCGATCTACCCCGAAATCATTCCCGGCAGCGTGTCGATTTACGAAGCCGCCGCGCCGCGCGAGAGCCAGATTTTCATGCTGATCGGTGCGTCGGTGCTCGTCCCGGTCGTCCTCGTTTACACCGCCTGGGCCTATTGGGTGTTTCGCGGCAAGGTCGACGAGGCGGGCTATCACTGATCGTCCGCTCTGGAGCAAATTAGGCTGGTTCGCGGGGCTGTGGCTGGCGGGCGTCGGCGCGGTTGGAACAATCGCCTATCTTATCCGTCTGGCGATTCTCTAGCGCCGATCCGCGCTGCAAGGATCGCCGAGATAGTCAGCATCGGAATATAATAGGCGAGCAACGGCAAGATGATCAGCCCGGCCTGCGCGCCGGGAAACAGGATGCGCGCCATCGGTGTGCCCGAAATCGCGCTCTTGTGGATGCCGTTGAACAGCAGCACCATCCGGTCGCCATGGCCGTAACCGAGCGCGCGGCCGAGCCCGATCGCGGTGGCGAGCGCAAGCGCGAGCAGCGCCAGCGCCAGGACGACCAGCGCGATGATCTCGCTCCAGCCGACCGCGCTCAGCAGGTTGCTCGCCGCTGCCGCCGATAGCGCCGAATAGACGGCGAGCAATATCGTCAGCCGGTCGAGCATCTTGGTCACCACGGGGTGCGCGTCGACATGACTGCCGATCTTCGGGCGCAGAAACTGGCCGATGGCAAAGGGAAGGACGAGGATCAGCGCGATACGCCCGATCGCCGCCATGCCGATCTCGACGCCCGAACTGGCGAGCAGCAGTGCGATGATCAGCGGTGTCACGATCACGCCGAGCATCGTCGATATCGCTGCGTTGATGACCGATGCCGCAACATTGCCTCGCGCCAGCGAAACCATCGCAACCGACGAAGCGATCGTCGTCGGCAAGGCGCAGAGAAACAGGAAACCCGGCACCAGCGCCTCGCCGATCCACGGCTCGATCAGCGGACGCAGCGCGACGCCGGTCAACGGAAAGGCGAGGAAGGTGAACGACAGGACAACAAGCTGCAGCCGCAATCGCCGCGCCGCGCCGGCCAGCGCTGCGCGGCTGATCCGCGCGCCATGGAGGAAGAAGAGCATCGCGATGGTGATCGTCGACAGCCCGCTGAGCACCACCAGCGCCATCCCCCGCGCCGGCAGCATCGCCGCGACGATGATCGTCAGCAGCATCAGGCCGACGAAACGATCGGGAACGAGACGGTTGAGCAGGGTCATCGCGACCGGCCATAGCCAACTTGCTGCACTGCACAAAGCCTTGTATACAGGGCGTCGAACCCGTTTCCCGAGGACCTGTCATGACTTCTTCTCCACGCGCCCTGCGCAACGTGGCCATCATTGCGCACGTCGATCACGGCAAGACGACGCTTGTCGACGAGCTTTTCCGCCAGTCGGGGACGTTCCGCGACAATGAGCGCGTCGAGGAGCGCGCGATGGATTCGAACGAGCTCGAAAAGGAGCGCGGGATCACGATCCTCGCCAAATGCACGAGCGTCGAGTGGAACGACCATCACATCAATATCGTCGATACGCCCGGCCACGCCGATTTCGGGGCCGAGGTCGAGCGTATCCTGTCGATGGTCGATGGCGTGATCCTGCTCGTCGATGCCGCCGAAGGGCCGATGCCGCAGACCAAATTCGTCACCGGCAAGGCGCTGGCGCTCGGGCTCAAACCCATCGTCGTCGTCAACAAGATCGACCGCCCCGATGCGCGGCCCGCCGAAGTGCTCGACGAATGTTTCGAACTGTTTCTTGCATTGGACGCCAATGACGAACAGCTCGATTTTCCGACGCTCTATGCCAGCGGTCGTTCGGGCTATGCCGGTCACGACGACAGCGTCCGCGACGGGGATCTCAACCCGATGTTCGAAACCATCGTCTCTCACGTCCCGCCGCCCGCGGCCGATGTCGATGGCGAGTTCAAGATGCTGGCGACGCTGCTCGACCGCGACAACTTCATGGGCCGTGTGCTCACCGGGCGGATCGAATCAGGCACGCTTGAGATGAACATGCCGATCAAGGCGATCGACGCCGAGGGCAAAGTCGTCGAGAGCGGCCGCGCGACCAAAATCCTCGCCTTTGAGGGGCTCGAACGCATCCCGGTCGAGAGCGCGCATGCCGGCGATATCGTTGCGATTGCCGGCCTCACCGATGCGACGGTGTCGAACACGATCTGCGCGCTAGAGGTCGATACACCGATCGACGCGCAGCCGATCGATCCGCCGACGCTCGCCATGACCTTCGCGGTCAACGACAGCCCGTTCGCCGGCAAGGACGGCGATAAAGTTCAATCGCGCGTTATCCGCGAGCGGCTCGAGAAAGAAGCCGAAGGCAATGTCGCGATTCGGATCAGTGAAAGCGCCGAGAAGGATGCCTTCGAAGTTGCCGGACGCGGCGAATTGCAACTAGGCGTACTCATCGAAACGATGCGCCGCGAAGGCTTCGAGCTATCGATCAGCCGCCCGCGCGTGCTCTTCCGCGAAGACGAGGACGGCAATCGCACCGAGCCCTACGAAACCGTGGTCGTCGATGTCGATGATGAATTTTCGGGCACGGTCGTCGAGAAGATGGCGCTGCGCAAGGCCGAGATGACCGACATGTCGCCTTCGGGCGGCGGCAAGACACGGATCACCTTTTCGGCGCCGTCGCGCGGCCTGATCGGCTATCATGGTGAATTCCTGTCGGACACGCGCGGCACCGGGATCATGAACCGGGTTTACGAGAAATACGGGCCTTACAAAGGCAATATCGAGGGCCGCCCCGTCGGCGTGCTGATCTCGATGGAGCAGGGCCAGGCCATCGCCTATTCGCTCAACACGCTCGAAGATCGCGGCATCATGTTCGTATCGCCGGGCGAGGCGCTATATCAGGGCATGGTAATCGGCGAAAATTCGAAGCCGCAGGATCTCGAGGTCAATCCCACCAAGACCAAACAGCTCACCAATATCCGCTCATCGGGCAAGGACGACGCAATCCGCCTGACGCCGCCACGCCGGATGACGCTCGAACAGGCGATCGCCTATATCCAGAACGACGAGCTGGTCGAGGTGACCCCCAAGGCGATCCGCATCCGCAAACGCCATCTCGATCCGCATGTACGGAAGAAGGAAAGCCGCAAGGCGGAGGCGGCATAGCCTCCCGTTTACACGGCGATGCATCGATGGATATTATTGGCCGCAGCGGATCGAAAGGATGCGTTTGAAGATGGACAACGCTTCGAAAGCTGCTGAGCAGCGCAAGTTGTGGCCGGGACCTGTCGTGATCGATTGCGATGCCGATAACGAAGATATCGAGCTCGCTTCCAACGCGATGGCCGACAATATGGTTTCGCCCGACAGCTGAGGCACAAAAAGGAGGCCGGTCAACATGGATAAGAAGCAAGACAAGGACGAAGCACAACGCGCGCGCTGGGTCACCCCGGAAGTGGTGGATGTCGATCCGGGATTGAGCGAAGTGGCTGCCGGCGATGGAGCTACGAACGACGGTATGACCGTCTCCGGCACCAGCTGATCCGGTTGCCGATGCCGAATGGCCTTCGGGCCGGCGACAGGTCTCGTAGTTGACGCCCAGACGATCCGAATAGGGAGCTCCATCTGGACCCGCATTGAAGGCCGAGGCGGCTTGGTGGGCGGATTTGAGGCGTGGCGGCGGGACTGCTATCGTTCAAGAACAGTGAAAGGCGAGAACACCATGGAGAAGCAGGACGAAAAAATCGAACCATCGCGCGAGCCTTGGTCGAAGCCCGAAATCGTCGACATCGATGGTGAAATCGAGAGTTCCTTTGGACCGGACAACGACGGTGTGGAAAGCATTACAAGCTGAGCGCGGTTGAACGCAGCCCGCAACGGGGTTTGCGCGATCGATTTCAAGCTAGCTGCTATCGTTCGCTGGCGGTTCATCTTTTTATCGGAGTTCCAACCCGATCCACCAGGCAGCATGAGTGGCTGTTGAAATCCAGTTTTCATAGGGTGACTGTCAGGATAGACGCGCGATATGCAGGCCGATGCAAAAGCCGACACTGGACTGAAAATATCGCTTCCACCGTCGGAATCGCTATGCTGCGCGGAACAGCTGATGCTGCTCGACAAGGTAGACGTTCGCAACGCGGTCATGAAAAAGCGCCGCGCCGATCTGTTGCTGACGCTCGATCGTCCCGACGAAGCCCTGCAAGAATTGTGCACACTTCCCGAGTTGGATCGTGATTCCGAAACCCTGTTCGCCATGGCCAAGGCGCAGCGCCAGATTGGCGGCGAGGATATGGAGGGCCGGGCACGCGAGCTGCTGACCGGATTGCGCGATCATGGCGACGCTGAAAGCCCCGATATCCTGATCGAACTGGGCGATATTCACCGCAAGCGGGGCGAGTTGCAGACGGCTCTGGGGCTGTTCCGCGAAGCGCTCGATATCGCACCTGCAAATCATATGGCGCTGCGCAAAACGGCGGTGACCCTGTTCGATCTGGGCCTGGTCGAAGAATTACATGCGATATGCGAAGAATTGCTCGATGCCGGAATAAATCACACCCGGCTGCACGGCACCTGGTTTGCGGTTCTCGCGGCGCTCGGGCGTATCGACGAGGCGCGCGCCGTTCGCGGGTTCGAAACCGATTTTCGCAAGCAAAGCCTGGCCGCACCCGACGGTTCTACGGATCCAGCCGCATTTAACCGGGCGCTCGCTGGCGAGATAATGGCGAGCCCCGCCATGCGGTTCGAAAATTCGCGGCAGGCGAGCTGCGAAAGCTGGCGTGTCGATGAATTGATGGTTCGCTCGATGCCCGCCACCACCGCGCTGCTCGAAGCGATTGCGGATGCGGTCGAACATTATGCCGAGGCCATTGCCCGGACCGAACAGTCCGACCCGCGCGGGCTGTTTGTGGAGCGTATGCCCGAGCGCGGCCGCATCCGGCCATGGTCGATCATCACCCGCGAAAAGGGGCATGAGGCCTGGCATACGCATGACAAGGGCTGGCTCAGCGGCACCTATTACGCTGCCGTCCCCGACGGATTAGCCCATCGAGACGACAAGGCAGGCGCGATCGAATTCGGCTGGCCCGACCGGTTGCTCGGCGAAGGCGCATCGGAGCGGCTGGGTAACAAGCTGGTCCGCCCGCGGCCCGGCATGCTCCTCCTCTTTCCCTCGCACATTCACCACCGCACCTGGCCGCATGGCAGGACCGAAGACCGGATCTGCGTGTCTTTCGACATCATGCCCGCCTGAGTTCGGGGCAGCGCCCTATCGGCGCAATCGGCATCGCCGATTGACCCTCGCCGCCAAAGCCCTATTTCAAGATCGAGAGAAATTGGAGGCTGTGTGACGCGCAAGGCGCTAATGACGACAATGGCCGGGCTGCTGCTTGCGGCCTGCGAGCCCAATGTCGAACAGAATAGCGGCACCGGGACAGCGCCGCTCAATCGCGGAGAGGTCACCGATAGCCGCGAACTGGTCCAGCCTGTCGTGATCGGCGAATCGGGGCCGCGCTTCAATGCCTGCCAGGCAACGGGGCTGATCCGGTCGGTGGCGGGCAATGGCGAGCTGCCGGTGCGTGCCGCGCCGTTCGATAGAGCCGCGCAGCGCGATACGCTGACCAATGGCGACCGAGTCTACATCTGCAACCGCAGCCACGACCAGAGCTGGTTCGGTGTGATCTACGCTCAAAATGGCGAGCTCAGCGGCAGCTGCGGCGTTTCCGCGCCCGTCGCCTCGCAGCGGCGCTATGACGGCCCGTGCCGCAGCGGCTGGATCGCCTCGGCCTTTGTGCAGATCGGGTCCAGCTAACGCGCTTCTTCGGTCGCGGGTGCTGCCTCCTCCGCGCTCTCATCGGCATATATTTCCTCTAGGAAAGCGCGAACATCGGCCGCGCTGCGATCGGGCGCTTCTTCCATCGGGATATGACCGATATCGGCGTAACGGACGAGCCGCGCGCTAGGGATATGCTCGGCAAACCACTGCCCGGCCGAAAGCGGAACCAGCACGTCCTCATCGCCCCACATGACGAGCGTCGGCATAACAAGCCGCGCCATGGATTCGGGCGTCGCCACTGTTCGCTCGGCGCGGAAGCGCAGGCCGGTGGCGCGGCGGTGGCCGGGATAGAGGATCAGTTCGTAATAGCGGTCGATCATCGCGTCATCGATCATGTCCTGATTGCTGACGCTCTGGCGCAGCGAGGTTTCGACCATCGATCGCGGCGTGATCTTGCGCGTCAGTTGGCGGATCACGGGCATCGAGGCGATGCGGAAGCCGATCGGAATGCTCTCGGGCTCTGATTCGGGCGCACCCGACGCATCCACCAGAATAAGCCCGTCGAGCCGTTCGGGATGGGCGAGCGCATAATTCCATGACACCCAGCCGCCCATTGAATTGCCGCCAAGCACGAAGCGTTCGAGGCCGAGCGCCTCGGCGACGCCTTCGACCGTCGCGACGAAGCTGGCTGGCGAATAGTCGTCATCGGGGTGCGGGCCGGTCAGTCCATGACCGATCTGGTCGAGCGTGACGACGCGATAATTGCTCGACAGCCTTTCGACCCACGGTTCCCAAGTGTGGAGCGAGGCGCTCGATCCGTGGAGCAGGACGAGCACCGGCGCATCGCGCGGCCCCTCGTCGCGGACATGGACGGTCGGCCCGTTGTCGAGCTCGATAAATTGCGACGCGTCATTGGCGTATTCGGCGCGCAGCTCTTCGACCGAACGGTCGGGCGTCCACAGGATCGCGATACCGCCGGCAATGACAACAAACAGGATCAGCGCAGCCCATTTGAAAAATTTTTTCATGGCCAATCTCCCGGTGCAAATGGCTCGGGAAAGCTAGCCAATAACCAACGTCGCGTCACCCCAGCGAAGGCTGAGGTCTATCCCAGATCCGCAATCGCGAGACCGGCAGCTGGGATAGATTCCAGCCTTCGCTGGAATGACGAAAAAATGGCACTATTATTCTAGATGAGTTCCTTCACGAGGTCCTGCGGACGGCAGAGC
>JABDLY010000002.1 GCA_013001755.1 Sphingomonadaceae bacterium | reverse complement strand
CGCGAATCCCGCCGCGCGGATCGGGCCCAAGGCTGAAAGCAAGGTTCAAACCGGCCGCGACCGAGCCATCGGTTGCCGCTTCGGCCGAGGCGGTCAGCGCGAAATGGCGGAAACGCCGGACATAGCCGATGCTCGCCCGCGTGCGATCGAGCGCTGCCTGATATCCAAGCTCGGCGCGCCACGAACTGTTCTCGCCGCCGCCCCATTCGGCGGTCACGGTCGCGCTTTCGAACCGATTGTGTGGGCGCAAGCGCCAGCGCGCCTCGCCGCGCAGGCGAACGCGACCGATCCGGCCATTGGCGAGGAAGCCGATTTCGGTTTCGTCGGGCGGTTCGGGGCCGATACGGACGCTGCGCTGGCGGTGGGAGATTTCGCCGGTCAGCGAAAAACGGCGGAAATTGGCCGAAACCCGCGCCGCAACATCGATTTCCTTGCGGCCATCCTCATAGGTTTCGTAGGTCACCTCGCCGCGCAGCGGCATGACGGTGCGGCCGAGGCGAATATTGTGATCGACCGCCACGGTATGGCGCCCGGTCAGCCCCCGGCCGAAGCGTTCGGTGGTAAAATCTTGCGCGATCAGCGATTCGGCGCTGACATAGGTGTTGCCAAAACGCCCCAAAAGCTGTGCGCGCGCCGCATAGCCGCCCGAATCGACCCAGGAGCCGGTGACCTGCACCAGCGCCGGCCCGAACGAACGGCGCACCGAGCCTTCGACCACGGTGACACGCTCATCGGCGATGACCAGATTGTTGAGATGAAAGGCCAGCGAGGTGCGGGCATTCAACCCGCGCTCGAGCCCGAAGCCCGCCCTCCAGTTGGCATTGCGGGCGAACCCCCGGTCGCCTAGATTGACAAGATCGCGGTTGTCCTGGCTCGCGCCGGCCCAATACCAGGTTTCGCGCGGCGGAATGCTCTGCGCGCCGACATTGATCACTTCGGTATCGCGCCGGATCTGGCCTTGCGGCCCGTAGAGCACGACTTCGAAGCGGTTGATGCCGTAGCGAAGCTCGACATCGGCAAATTCATAGCGGCCATCGCCGCGATCTTGCGAAAATCCCAGCAATTGGCCGTTGCGATAGAGCTCGGCCTCCCATCCTTCGGGCAGATCGCCGCGAAATGTCTTGCGGTCGAAGCTGTCGGGCCGGTCGAGCGGGCGGTTTGTGACGACGAAACCGCGCCCGGCCGTCGGCTGGGCGGCAATCGGGGTCGTCTGGCTCGTCACATCGCCGATCGCAAAGTGACGCGCGCGGAGCGGGCCCAGCAACACCGGATCGTTCGAGCTCCGAAAAGCGCGCATACGCAGCGATTCCGGTACGCCTCGGTTGTCCGAGGCCAATCGCGCATCGACCGATGCCGTCAAGACCTCGCCCGAGGCGAAAAGCTCATAGCGGCGCTCGAAGCTCGAACTTCCGCGCTGCATATCGCGCAATCCGCCGATCCGCACCACGGCATCGACCGAAGGCGTACGCCACATCCGGTAGGGCGTATCGCCATGGGGCAGCGTCGCGAGGTCGAAATCGATATCGGGGCGGATCCGTTGCGCGCGCTGGCGGCGTTCGAGCGCCATTTGGACGGGCAACGCCTCTTCGGAGTTGATGACGAGCACCGCGTTGCGCAAATCGGCCTCGAGATCGACGCCGAGCCACAAGGCGAGCGCCTGTGTTGCAACGCACCATCCCTCGGGTGTGTTGTAAATCGCGCCCTGGCCGATATTTTCGGAAATGTCGCCGGCGCGCACCCTGCCCGCGGCACGATTGATATCTATCTGATTTTCTTCACGAAATGCCCAGCCGCGCGCACGGTTTTCATCTTCGTCGATCGAAACCGGCACATCGAGCGCGTCTATGACATCGGCGAGGTCGACACAGACGCTACCGGGCGTCTGATAGCCGCGAACGCCGTCGCCGAGCCGGTAATCGCCGAGCCGGACGTCGAAAAGCAGCGAATCGTCGGGATGCGGTTCCCAGTCGGCGGTCTGGGCCGGCGCCATGGCGGCGCCGGCTAGGGCGACAAGCCCGGCGAGCGCCGCTTTCGTGGTAGAGATCCAGCGACGCATCGTCGCCAATCCAGCCTAAATCGCCGACCTGCGCCCTAGCGCAGTTCGGTCCGCGCTTCGGCGAGCAAACGCCCGCCATCGCTCTCGATTTCGCGATACTGGATGAGGACAGGCCCGGAAAGCGAGCCTTCAAAGGCCTCGTTTACCGGCAAAGTGACCGTCCGCTGCGTCAGTTCGGGGTACACCGCGATGCCGCGCGCACGAACGATCGGAATATCGATGCCGGGCTTGGTGATAATCACCTCGCCATAGGTCGATTGCTCTCCCTGGCGGCTGAGCGAGAAGCTGATAGCGCGGCGATCATTGTCGCGGACGATCCGCGCGTCCGAGATCGCCGCCGTCGCCGCGAGTTCGCCGTGGCGCACGATGATCGGGATGCTCACGCCGTAAATCGGCGTCAGCCGGATATTGAACCCCTGTGTCGGCTGCGGCTCTTCTTCGGCGACGGGGCGCGGGCGCGGGATCGCGCGGAAAAGCATATGCGCGCGATATTCGCCGTCAGGCAGCGCATCGGGCGCGCGCACGCCGATGCGGATCGCCTGGGGCTGGTTGGGCGGCAACACGACGCGGCGCGGTGCATAGCGGATCATCTCGACCGCCGCTTCCTCGATTTCATTAGGAATTTCAACTTCTTCCAGGTTACCGTCGGCCGTCATCCGGCGCAGTTCGAGCGATATCCGATAGGTCGCTTCCTCGGTGCCGATATTGTTGAGGATGACTTCGGTGCCGCGCGAGCCATTGAGCACGATGCGCGTCGGCGCGACGAGCAGGTCGTTGGCATGGACAGGCGCCGGCGCCGCGATCGAGGTGGCGGCAAGCGCGACGGCCGCGAAAATCGGGCGCGCGTGAAAGGTGTAATTCGGCATGGGTGGAACTCCTCCGTCAACGCAGACGCGGGCCATGACAAATCGCCCGCAACGCCCGGAGAAGGTCGCAAAACTTGGTTACTATTCGGTCAAGAAATCACCGCGCGGCGCAAAGAAAACCCGGCGGCGCGGATTGTCGCGCCGCCGGGCAGTCTGAAACCGGGCCAGGGCATGTGCCCCGGCGTCGGAATTAAATCGATTAGTAGTTCACGCTGACGGTGAAGTTACCCGTATAGGTGCCCGTCGGCTGGTTGGCGCCGACCGTCAGGTCGCCACCGACATACAGCGTATCCGAACCCAACGACAGGTCGAGCGTCGAACCGGCGAGCGAAACCGCCATCGTGTCGGTGCCGCTGGTGAGCTGCGTCAGGCCCGTCAGGCCGGTAACCGATACTGTCGAACCGGCCGAAGCGGTCACGTCAAAAGCCGCCGACGAAACGCTGGCGGCGCCGGCGCAGGTCAGATTGGCATCGCAGGTACGCGTACCGGCCGATGTAGCGGCAACGGTAACGTTACCCGAAGCAGCCGTATCCGGAACGATCGTGCCGAAATTGAGGTGGCTGGTGCGCGTAACGGTGATCTGCTCGAGAATCTGAGCTGTTGCCGTCGCCGTGGCGTCGGCAGCGTGAGCCGCGTTGGCGCCAAGGGCGAGAGCGGCGGTTGCCGACAGCGCGGCAGTCTTGAAAAGCTTGGTCATGAAAAGTTCCTTTATTAGCCATTCGCTTCTGGATCGTTGAACAGAGCGTCCCCCGCACCATTCGAGGATGCTTATGCCCGATAGCCATTTTCGATTTTGCGAAGAGAAGTGGTAAATGCCGGCTTAATATCTGCGGCGCGCCGAAACCTTACTGATATTCGGCGGAAATCCTTATTCTTCCACGGAAATTTCCCGAGCTACGCCCGCGCACATGGAGCCTGCCGCCGAACGAAAAGCGCAATTGGCCATTGCCATCGAGCTGCGGCAGAGCGGGCAGATCGCTTTCGAGATTGGCCAGTTCGACCGCTTCGCCCTCCACGGTGTAGAGCGTGACCCGCGATGGCAGATCGACGCGAACCGTCCGTCCCGGATCGCCGCGCAGCACAGCCGTGCCGCGCACGGCAAAGCCGCCAAGGTCGACGAGATCGCCATTCAGCTGCCGATGCCCGGTCCCCGGGTCGAGATCGACAACACCGCCGCTATCGCCGCCGACCGCAAGCCGATCGAAATCGAGGCCGTTCTCTATTGTGATGCTGAGCGGGCGATCGGGCGCGCGGTCGGCGAAAACCGGCTCTCGATCCTCACACAAGCGGCATTCGGCGCTCGCCGGACCCGCAAATGCGATGCCCGATACGAACACAGCGGCGGCTAGGCCGCGCCTGGAGAGCACACCGACGATCATGGCGGTATATTCGCATTTCAGCCTTCAACATTTCGTTAAGCAGCATTTCCTGTCATGGAACACGTAACCACCCGCAAGACCGTCGCGAAAGTCTAGTTACCTGTGACCTCCATCGTACCCCATATCCAGCAGATCGGGACAGCTACGCCCGACCACGACATCCATGCCGCCTTTATCGGCTGGGCGCGGCAGCAGATCGGCGATGGCCGCGAACGCGCGCTGTTCGAACGAATGGCCGAGCGGGCGGGAATCGAGCATCGCTGGTCGGTGCTGCCGAAAACCGGTCAGGGCGACGAATCGCCGATCGCGCCGGGCGGGTTCTACGCCGATGGCATGCCGCCGACGTCGGAGCGGATGCGGCTGTATGCGCACCATGCGCCCGCGCTGGCGCAGGCGGCCATTGCCGATTTGCCCGAACCGCCCGATCCCGGCTCGATCACCCATCTGGTCGTGGCGAGCTGCACCGGTTTCGTCGCGCCCGGCATCGATCAGATCCTCGCCCGCCAACTCGGCCTGCCGGGCAATGTCGAGCGCACATTGGTCGGTTTCATGGGATGTTACGGTGCCGTAACGGCACTGCGGACGGCCTATCATATCACGCGCTCGGACCCGAAAGCGAAGGTTCTCGTCGTCTCGGTCGAACTTTCCTCGCTCCATCTGTCGCCCGAAGACAGCGTCGAGCCGCTGCTCGCCATGCTGCTCTTCGGCGATGGCGCGGCGGCGGCGATTGTCGGCGCGGACGAAACTGGAATGGCGATGGATCGGCAGTTTTCCGCGACTTTGCCGGCTTCGGGCGATCTGATCCGCTGGGATATCGGCGATACCGGCTTTCGCATGCATTTGTCGGGAGACGTGCCGGCGCGAATCGCACAGGCGCTCGCCGACGGCGAGTTTCGCGATTCGGTCTGCGGTGGTGCAAAACCCGGTTCGATCGACGGCTGGGCCGTCCATGCCGGCGGACGGACGATCCTCGACGCCGTCGAAAAGGGCCTCGGCCTCGATAGCGAAGCGCTCGCCATTTCGCGCGATGTCTTGCGGCAGCGCGGCAATATGTCTTCGGCAACATTGATGTTCGCGTTGCAGGAGGTGCTGGCGGGCCCGAAAGTCGGCCAGGGGGTGGCGATGGCGTTCGGGCCGGGGCTTGCCGTCGAGGGATTTGGATTCCGGGGCGCCTGATGGCCGATCTCCGCCGCCGCGCGATCGCCGAGGAGCAGATGGATGCGGCGGACCTTGCGCCCGAAATCTATGATGCGGTGCTCGGCGATCTGGCCAGGGTCAACCGGCTGACGATGACGGCGCGGCCGACGCTGGGGTTTCTGGAACGCGCGCTGGGCGAGCACAAGCGCTTTACGCTGCTCGATGTCGGTTTCGGCGAAGGCGCGATGCTCCGCGCCATTGCGCATTGGGCCTCCAAACGCGGCATCGAAGCGGCGCTGACCGGCGTCGATCTCAATCCGAAAAGCGTCAGTGCAGCGCAGCAGCGCACGCCGGATGCCATGCCGATCGAGTATCTTGCCGGCGATTATGCGGAGCTGGGCGATTTCGACTTTATCGTTTCGAGCCTTGTGGCGCATCATATGACGCGCGAGCAGCTGGTCGCCTTTCTCCGGCACATGGAAGCGCACAGCCGGATCGGCTGGTTCGTCAACGATCTTCACCGCCAAGGCTTTGCCCATTGGGGCTATCCGCTGCTGGCGCGGATCATGGGCTGGCACCGCATCGTGCGCGAGGACGGGACGCTGTCGATCGCACGCTCCTATCGCCCCGGAGAATGGCCGCCGCTGCTCGACGAAGCGGGAATCGCGCCGGGCGCCGCCCGCGTCTTCCGCGCCTTTCCGTTCAAGCTATGCGTCGAACGGATCCGCTGATCGTCGGCGGCGGGCCCGGCGGGGCGGCCGCCGCGATCGCGCTCGCCCGGCATGGCGCGAAACCGCTGTTGCTCGAGCGTCATGCCGAGCCGCAGGACGCGCTGTGCGGTGGATTCATGAGCTGGCAGACGCTTGCAACGCTCGACCGGCTCGGCATCGAAACCAATGCGCTGGGCGGGCATAAAGTGTCCGAAGTCGCGCTTTTCGCGGGAAAGCGGTCGGTGTGTGCAAGATTGCCGGCACCCGGCATGGGGCTTTCGCGCCGCGCGCTCGATACGCGAATGCTCGCACGGGCGGGTGCGGCGGGCGCGGATATCGAATATGGCGTAAACGTCGCCAGCGCCGAAACCGGCGGGCAGCTGCGGCTGGCCGATGGGGCGCATATCGGCAGCGGCGCACTGTTCCTCGCTACCGGCAAATATG
The DNA here is from genome assembly GCA_013001755.1 of Sphingomonadaceae bacterium. Taxonomy (GTDB): domain Bacteria; phylum Pseudomonadota; class Alphaproteobacteria; order Sphingomonadales; family Sphingomonadaceae; genus Parasphingopyxis. Next base: position 1,219 of record JABDLY010000002.1, on the reverse strand, counting down.
AACTGCGCGGCCTGAAGCGCGATGTTCTGCCCGAACGCGATAGCTGGATGGGGCTGCGTTATCGCCTTCCCGCGACCGCCGGTCTGCGGGCGGCGATAGGCGGCGCCATCGAATTGCACCTGTTCGATCGCGGCTATGCCGGGCTGGTTCTGCAGGAAAGCGCGTCGGCCAATCTCTGCATGGCGCTGCGGCGATCGCGGCTCGCCGAAGCGGGAGGCCACCCGCTCGACCTGCTCCGCCAGCTCGCCGATGAAATGCCCAGCCTCGCCGCGCGATTGAACGAGAGCGATTGGCCGAGCCATGCCGACGCGGTCGGGCTCGTGCCCTATGGCTGGCGCGAGAAAACGGGGGCCGATGGCATCTTCCGGCTCGGCGACCAGGCGGCGGTCATCCCGTCGCTGGCAGGCGAGGGCATCGGCATTGCGATCGCCAGCGGCCGATCGGCAGCAGAAGCGTATCTTGGCCGCGGCCCGCACGCAGCAAGCGATTGGCAGGAGCGTTTCGCCCGGCAGGCGCGGCGGCCCGTGGCCATCGCCAACCGCCTCAAGGCGCTTGCGGAAAAACCCTCCAATGCCGGCATGGCGATACCGCTTGCCCGCATACCGGGCGTCTTGCGGCTGCTAGCCGGCGCAACGCGCATCGCTTGATTGCTGCCACGGCGCAGCCCATATCGGCGCCATGGAAAAGCTCGACCTCACCGAAGCCGAATGGCGCGACCGCCTGACCCCCGAACAATATCATGTGCTGCGCGAAGCGGGCACCGAACCCGCCTTTGCAGGAAATTATAACGATCATCATGGCGACGGCATCTACAAATGCGCCGCCTGCGATCTCCCGCTATTCGACAGCAAGGCCAAATATGACAGCGGATCGGGCTGGCCGAGCTTCACCCAGCCGATTTCGGACGATGCCGTCGACGAGGAGCGCGATACGAGCCACGGCATGGTCCGCGTCGAATCGCAATGCGCGCGCTGCGGCGGCCATCTCGGCCATGTCTTCCCCGACGGCCCGCCGCCGACCGGCCAGCGCTATTGCATGAACAGCCTGTCGTTGAAGTTCGAGGAGCGCTGAGGGGGCTTTCCTCTCCGGCCTTCGGCTTCGGCTCGGCGCCGCACCGGAAGTCTTTTAGTCGAAATTTACCTAACGGAAAATCGCCGCACCGGCCCGCTCCCCCTCCCGGCCTCCCACAGGGTAAACTTATTGGGAGGCCGGGAGGGGG
>JABDLY010000184.1 GCA_013001755.1 Sphingomonadaceae bacterium | reverse complement strand
GGGGCCGGTCGGCGGGTCGATTTCTATACGGGGGTCGTCTGTCATGTTCGGATACCATTCAAGCAGCCCGTCAGTGCGACGAGCCGAAGGCGACGCGGCAATCCAGAGCTGCAAGCGATATCGCCTGCGGCTCTGGATTGCTTCGCTGTGCTCGCAATGACGAATAGAGAGTTCATTTCAAGCCACCTTCCGCCATTCCTCGCCATCCTCCGCCACCAATCCCCGATCGCGCAAATCGATCAGATGCGCGAGAACCGAGCGGCCGGCCGCGCCGAACAGCCGCGGATCGAGCCCCTTGTACATTTTCGCGACCATATCGGGGATTGCCGTGCGGCCTTCGTCGATGCCGCGCAAAATCTGGCCCTCGCGCTGCCTGCGATGGCCCATCAGGCCGCGCGTATAGCGCCGCGCCTTTTCGATCGGCTCGCCATGGGCGGGATAATAAAGCGTCTCCTCGCGATCCATCAGCTTCTGAAGACTGGCCATATAGGCCTTCATATCGCCGTCGGGCGGCGCGATCACGGTGGTCGACCAGCCCATGATGTGATCGCCGGTGAAGATCGCATTGGCCTCGTGCAGCGCATAGCAGAGATGGTTCGAGGTATGGCCGGGGGTGGCTACGGTTTCGAGCGTCCAGCCGTCGCCCGACAATGTCTCGCCGTCTTCGAGCACGCGATCGGGCGCATAGCTGCTGTCGAACGCCGCATCGGCGCGCGGCCCGGCATCTTCGATCGCAAGGAAAGCGCAACCGACGACATCGGCGCCCGTTGCCTCTTTGAGCGGCACAACGCCGGGGCTGTGATCGCGGTGGGTGTGCGTACAAACGAGATAGCGGATCGTTTCGCCGTCGAGCGCCGAGAGGATCGCCTCGATATGGCGCTCGTCCTTGGGGCCGGGATCGATGATCGCGACCTCGCCATGGCCGACGATATAGGTTTGCGTGCCGGTATAGGTGAATGGCGACGGATTGGGCGCGAGCACGCGGCGGACCTGCGTATCGAGGTCGATCGCCTCGCCTGTCGGCATATCGGGTAGCTCTTTCATCGCCTTCATGTGGCAATTTCGGCGACGCGGCGAAAGGGCCGAATGAAAGAAAGCGGCGCGACCGGACCCGCGCCTCCTTCTTCGAGATGGCGATCCGCCTAGTCGGCTTCGCGGGTCAGCCGGGCGATTTCCTCATCGAGCCTGGCCAGGACATCGTCGCGCACGCCTGCTGGAAGATCGTCTTCGCCGGCGAGTTCCTCGCGCGCCTCACGCAATCCTTCGATCGCCGACGCGCGGGCTTCGCGCGCTTCTTCTTCACCGCAGATCATCAGCCGGATCGCGTGCCGCCCATCGACGCTCTCATGGTTCACATTGCTGTAGACGCGGCCTTGGTCTTCGCAGCCTTGGTCGATATTGATCTCGGGGATCATCGCGCGAAGCTCTTCGCGCGTCGGCATATGGCCGTCTTCGCCGTGGCGGCGGATGATACGGCGTTCGGTCCGCCGCTCTCCATCCTCGCCTTCGGCATCGCGCGTGTCGCGGCGCATCACGATGACGCGTTCATGGTTCTCGTCGCCGTCCGCTGCGCTTTCACGCCGAACGTCAACATCGACACTGGTGTCCTGACCCTGAGCCATCGCCAGCATCGCGTGGCGCGGCGCTTCGTCCGGCGCCGCATCGTCTTGCACATAAGCATAGCTCACCGTTGCGGTCAGCGGCAGCGCGACTGCCAGACCCAGCCCGATGGCCGCGAAACCGGTCAACCGGCGTTCTCCTGAAACCTTGGCTCTTTTCATCATCATCAGCCTTTTCTTTATGGATTCGCGATTGTTGAGCGCGCTCGCGAAAATCGGCGCGTTTCCGGAGGCTGCCTTGGCGACGGCACGGCCATAGGTGCCGCGTAGATGCTCGCCCTTCGCCGCCAGCACACGTTCGTCACAAGCGAGCTCCTGATCGAGACGGAAGACGCGCCAGGCGACCCAGGCGAGCGGGTTGAACCAGTGGAGACAGAGGATCAGAAAACCGGCGAAATTGACGAGCAGATCGCCCGATTTGTGATGGGCCAGTTCGTGATTGAGCGCGAGATCGCGTTCGGCATCGCTATAGTCGCGCGCAAAATTGGGCGGAATCGCGATGAATTTGGTGAACAGCCCGAGCGCAAGCGGGCCGGACACGAGCGGCGCCTCGACAAGCCGGACGCCATCTATTGTGGCGACATCCTTCGCTTCGGCGAGGATATCCTCGCGCTCCTGCGCATAGGTTGCCATCCGCCACAGGAACAGCGCGAGCGCGCCGCCAAGCCAGATCGTCAGGATCAGCGGTGTCCAGTCTATCGGCGCGTCGATGGGGGCCATGGCCGCCCATACGGAACCCGGCCCGATATCCGCACCGCCGTTTGCAGGTGTGGTAGGCACGACGACCGTTCGCTCGATCGCCGGCATGAAGAAACGCGCGGCCGGGATCAGCCACAGCGCATAGGCGATACGCGCGCCGAAGAACCGCGCCACGGGCGGGCGTATCACCAGCACCAGCGCGATCAGCAGCGATGTCGCGATCAGCGTATCGGAAAGCCATTCGATCATGATTTGAGATCTTCTAGCAACTGTTCGATTTCGGCGATATCGGCAGCGCTGAGATCGTCACGTTCGGCAAGGTGCGCGACGAGCGGGCTGATCCGCCCGCCGAACAGCCGGTCGACGAGCCGCCGCGATTCGCCCGCGACATAATCCGAACGTTCGATCAGCGGCGTATAGAGGAAGCGGCGGCCGTCGCGCTCATGCGATACCGCCGATTTGGCGACGAGCCGCGACAGCAAGGTCTTGACCGTCTGCATGC
>JABDLY010000177.1 GCA_013001755.1 Sphingomonadaceae bacterium | reverse complement strand
CCTGATCATCATGGCGGCGCTGGATGATGGCCTCGCGGCCGAGATAGAAGCCGAAGCGATGGCCCTCGGCATGGACGCGCTGATCGAGGTGCACGACGAGACCGAACTGGAACGGGCGCTAAACTTGCAATCGCCGTTGCTCGGCATCAACAACCGCAATCTCAAGACCTTCGAGACCGATCTCGCGACGACCGAGCGGCTCGCGGTGCGGGTGCCCGGCGACTACCGTCTGGTTTCGGAAAGTGGAATCTTCGCCCATGCCGATCTCGAGCGTCTCGCCGATCACGGCGTGCGCGCATTCCTTGTCGGTGAATCGCTGATGCGTCAGCAGGATATCGCCGCGGCAACCGCCATGCTACTTACCGGCCATGGCGGATAAGCTCACGCATCTCGACGAAACCGGCGCGGCGCGCATGATCGATGTGTCGGACAAGCCGGCCACGGCCCGCGAAGCAACAGCGGCCGGGCGGATTGCGATGACGGCCGAAACCGCGGCTGCGATCCGGCATGGCGATGTCCAAAAGGGCGACGCGCTTTCGGCCGCGCGGATCGCCGGGATCATGGCGGCCAAACGGGCGAGCGACCTGATCCCGCTCTGCCATCCGCTACCGCTGAGCGGCGTGACGCTCGATCTAGAGACCGATAATGCGGGCGTCACGGCGACCGCCACCGTCCGCACGACGCATCACACCGGCGTCGAGATGGAAGCGCTGACGGCGGTCAGCGTCGCGCTGCTCACCATCTACGATATGGCCAAGGCGCTCGATCGTTCGATGACCATTGGCGAAGTGCGCTTGCTCGCCAAATCGGGCGGGCGTTCGGGCGACTGGTCGGCGGAATGAGCGGCCTGCTTCCGGTCGACGAAGCGCAAAGCCGCCTGCTCGGCCTCGCGAACCCGTTGGATATGGAAACTGCGGCAGTGGGCAATGCCGCGGGCCGCTGGCTAGCCGAAGATGTCAAAGCGCTGCGGACCCAACCCGCCGCCGATCTGTCGGCGATGGACGGCTATGCGCTCCGCTTCGACGAACTGCCCGGACCGTTGACCGTGATCGGCGAAAGCGCTGCCGGATCTCCGCTCGGCAAAGCCATCGGCACCGGCGAGGCCGCGCGTATCTTTACCGGCGCGCCGGTGCCCGAAGGCGCCGATACGGTGATGGTTCAGGAAGAGGCGCTGCGCGAGGGCGACGAGCTGCGCCTCGACGGCGAGGGGCCGGCGCAGAGGGGCGCGAACATTCGCCGCAAAGGGCGTGATTTCGCGGACGGCGATGTGCTGCTCCACGCCGGCGAAAGGCTGACCGCGCCGCGCATCGGCCTCGCCATCACCGCAGGCCATGGCGAATTGCCCGTGCGGCGCGTCGCAAGGCTGTCGCTGATCTCGACCGGCGATGAGCTGGTCATGCCGGGCATGGCCGTCGGCGATTCCCAAATCCCCGCATCGAACGGGCCGATGCTGGTCGCGCAGCTCGCCGCGCTGCCCGTCGATATCGTCGACCATGGCATCGTGCCCGACAGCGAATCCGCGCTCGCCGATACCGTAGAACGCGCGCGCGATGCCGATATCATCGTGACGATCGGCGGCGCTTCGGTCGGCGATTATGATCTCGTCCACCCCGTTTTCACCGCGGCCGGGGCCACATTCGATTTCCTCAAAATCCGCATGAAGCCGGGCAAACCGTTAATGGCCGGTAAGCTCGGCAGCGCCGTTGTTGTCGGCCTGCCGGGCAATCCGGCCTCGGCCTTCGTAACCGCCAAATTGTTCCTCGAACCGCTGATCGCGCATTTGTCGGGGGCAGCGAAGCCCCTGCCCGTCTTCGCCAGCGCACCTCTCGCTGCCCCGCTTCGGCAAGGCGGCAGCCGCGAGGAATATCTGCGCGGTCGCTGGCGATCGGGCGCGGTCGAAGCGATCGATCAGCAAAGCAGCGCCGCACCCGTCGCACTGGCCGACGCCGAGTTCTTCATCAGACGAAAACCCGGCGCTCCCGCCGCCGCTCCCGGCGACAAGGTCGACATATTGCCCGTCGGTTGATTATGCCATCGATACGTAGGTTTACCCGAACGCAGACTTTGTGATAGTTTCAAATCCGGATGAATGACATCGCGTTATTCTTGAATGACAAAATGGAGGCGGAAATTGACATATAAGATATTTTTTGGCGCCATCGCCGCCGGGACCATGGCCATTGCTGTTCCAACCTACGCGCAAAACGCAGCAGAAGAGACCGCCGAAGACGGCGATCGGCCCAACGCTGCCAGAACGATTGTTTGTCGGCGCTATGCGGCACCCACCGGTACTCGGATCGGTACCCGCAGAATTTGCAAGACCCAGGCTGAGTGGACCCGTCTCGACATGGAGGCTCGGGTTGCGATCGAGCGCAATCAGGTCAATCGCTGCCAGACGCCCGGCGACGGTATCTGCAATAACTAGCTGAACGAAGTCCTCCGGAGTCGCGAAATGCAGCGGCCCCGGGGATCGGTTCGCTTGACAGCGAATCTTTTGTTTCCTAGACGTTCTCCGTCTGTTCCATAGGGCGGAGAATTCGTGATGCTGACCCCCAAACAACATGAACTGCTGACGTTCATTCGTGAGCGGCTGGCCGATTCGGGCGTATCGCCGTCTTTCGAGGAAATGAAGGATGCGCTCGCGCTGAAATCGAAATCGGGCGTACATCGGCTGATTTCGGCTTTGGAAGAGCGCGGCTTTATCCGGCGGTTGCCCAATCGCGCCCGCGCGCTCGAAATCGTGAAGCTTCCCGATCAGATCGGTTCGTCATCGAAATCGCCGATCGGCAAGGCGCCCGACATCATGCCGGCGGCTGCCAACGATAGCATCGAACTGCCGCTGCATGGCCGCATTGCAGCGGGCCAGCCTATCGAGGCGATAGAGGGGCAGGACAGCCTCAGTGTACCGGCGGCATTCCTCGGCTCGGGCGAACATTATGCGCTCGAAGTAGCCGGCGATTCGATGGTCGAGGAAGGCATTCTCGACGGCGATTATGCGCTGATCCGCAAGGCACAGGTCGCGCGCGAAGGCGAAATTGTCGTCGCGCTTGTCGATCAAAGCGAAGCGACACTTAAAACCTATCGGCGCGAAGGCCAGATGATCCGCCTCGATCCGGCCAACCGCAATTATGAGCCGCAGCGTTACTCGCCTGAACAGGTCGAGATACAGGGCACGCTGGCGGGATTGCTTCGGCGCTACTGACCGCGGCGCCTTCGCCACGGATGATCGTCGCCCGGCGTGCGAACAGTGCTGACCGAGGGTGACGACAAGTTGATCGCCAGCCCGCCGGTTTCGCTGAGCAAGTCACGATCGATCTTGAGCCAGCGCGGCGTGCAGCTTTGCGGCAACCGGCGGTCGCTGACGACTATATCCGCCGCCGCGCATTCGGCACGCATCGCATCGATCGGCAGATAGTAAGAGCTGCGCGTTGCGAAGATCCGCCATTGCCGTCCGCCGCGCCACAATGTGACGCGGCAAGCATCTCCATTGCAGCGCGCCGTTCCGACATCGTCGAGCGCCCCGGCTTCAAGCTCGACGCCCGATGTTTCGTTGAACATGTCACGGACATAATCGCCCGCGCGCGGCCTGAGCAAAGCGAGACGCCCTTCGCCGCTCCGCAGCGCCATATGCCGGCCATCTCCTGTAATCAGAATATCCGCCGCCGGCGTCAGCATCGCCCAGAATGCGCCGGCCGCGATCGGTGCCCATCCCCATAACCGCCAACCGGTTTTCCACAAACAAAACCACAGGCCGCCGCCGATCATCAGCGCAAAGGCGCCGACCGGCATGGCGGGCAGCAACGCCACCGATCCCGGGGTGCTCGACACGCTATGGGCCAATGCCAGCAGAGCTTCGAGCGCCTGGCCGACAAGCCACCAGACCGGCGCGCCGAGGCCGAACAGATCGAGGAACAATGCCAGCACTTCGAGCGGAATGATGATGAAGGTGGTCAGCGGGATCGCGACGATATTGGCAAGCGCGCCGTAAAGGCCCGCCTTGTTGAAATGATAGAGCGCGATCGGCATCAGCGCGATTTCGACAGCGAGTCCAGTAAGCAGCAGGCCCAGAACGAAGCGGCCGACCTTCGCCGCGAATGGTTCGTCGCGGCGCGACAAGAGCCGCTTGATGCGCGGATGTTCGTGCAAGGCGACGATCGCCGTTACCGCAGCGAAACTGAGCTGGAAACTAGGCCCGGCCAGCGTTTCGGGCCAGAAAAGCAGTACGATAACCGCCCCTGCCGCGACCAGCCGCAAGGTAATCGCATCGCGCCCCATCGCGACGCCCACCAGGATAAGCATCGCCGCGACGCAGGCGCGAACCGTCGGCACTTCGGCTCCGGTGAACAGCGTATAGCCGAGGCCGGCAAGCGCGCCCACTGCTGCCGCGATCAAGACCAGCGGCGCATGGAGCGCCAGTTTCGGGCTGAGCGCCAGCAATTTGAGGACCAGCAGCATTACGACCCCGATCACGGCGGTGACATGGAGCCCGCTGATCGCCAGCAGATGCGCCAGTCCGCTGCGCCGCATCGCTTCGGCGTCTTCTTCGGCAATGCTGCCGCGATCGCCGGTGGCCAATGTCGCGGCGATCGCGCCGGCTCCGCCTTCGATCCGGCCGCGGACATGCTCGGCCAGCACCGCCCGGCGCGTCTCGATGGCGGCGCGCCAGCTGCTTCCCGATGCCGGACGCACGATCGTCACCTCATCCCAGGCCCGGCCCGTGGCGCCTATGCCTTCGAACCAGGCGCGCCGGGCAAAGTCATAGCCCCCCGGAACTCCGGCCTCGGGCGGCGGCATCAGCCTGGCATTGAGCTGAACCCATGCGCCCGGCTCGAGGCCGGGCGGCGCAGAATCTTCGCCGATGTTGACGCGAAACCCAGGCGGCAGATCGTCGTTGACGGGGTTGCGCAATAACAGCCGGATCGTTTCGCGTTCGCCAAGATGTTCGACCGAGACGATCTGGGCCGTGAACGTGCCGGCATCGGGCCGCTCCAGCCGCTCGGTTCCCGTCCATTCGGCATGTCCCCAGATTATCAGGCAGCCGAGAGCCGTCGCGGCTGAAAAGATGCTCAGCGCCCGGCCGACGCGGGATACGCGGCCCAGCATTGCGGCCATCAACGCCAGTCCGCATGCGGCCAGTATCAGCGCGACCCAGCTCTCGCGGGCCGTCAGCAGGAACCAGCAGGCGATTCCAAGACCCAAGCCAACCGGCAGCCACAAAGGCAATTGGTCGCGCTCGGCTTCGAATCGACCTTCGAGCCACGCCGAAACGCGGCGCAGCGCCGATTGCCGCTCGGCGGCGGCCATGCTAGGCGCGCTTGCAAGTCCCCTCCCCATCAAAAGTCAGTCTTGGAGAAAGCGCACATGGGCGCAACCGGAAAAGCCGCCAATAACGGAGCGAATATCGTCACGCGCTTCGCCCCCTCGCCAACCGGTTTTCTCCATATCGGCGGGGCGCGGACGGCCCTGTTCAACTGGCTTTTCGCGCGTCACCATGGCGGCGAATTCAAACTGCGTATCGAAGACACCGACGCCAAGCGATCGACCGACGAGGCGATCGAGAAAATCCTCGACGGGCTGCGCTGGCTCGGGCTCGATTGGGACGGCGAGGAGGTTTACCAGTCGCAGCGCGCAGACCGGCATGCCGAAGTGGCGCATCAGCTGCTCGAAAGCGGCAATGCCTATCGCTGCTATGCAACGCCCGAAGAACTGGCCGAAATGCGCGAACGGCAGCGCGCGGCCAAACAGCCGATCCGCTATGACGGCCGCTGGCGCGACCGCGATCCATCCGACGCGCCCGAAGGCGCACCCTTTGTCGTTCGCCTCAAAACGCCGGGCGAAGGCGAGACTGTCATCGAAGACGCCGTTCAGGGCATTGTCACAGTCCGCAATGAAGAGATCGACGATTTCGTCATGCTGCGTGCCGACGGCACGCCGACCTATATGCTCGCCGTCGCCGTCGACGATCACGATATGGGCGTGACGCACTGTATTCGCGGCGACGACCATCTCAACAATGCCTTCCGCCAGCGCGCGCTGATCGACGCGATGGGCTGGGATCGCATGGTCTATGGCCATGTGCCGCTGATTCACGGGCCCGACGGCGCGAAGCTTTCGAAACGCCATGGTGCACTCGGCATCGAAGCCTATCGCGACGAGATGGGAATGCTATCGGACACGGTTTTCAACTATCTGTTGCGGCTTGGATGGGGCCATGGCGATGACGAGTTCATCAGCCGGGAAGAGGCGGTAAAATGGTTCGATCTCGACGGCGTCGGAAAATCGCCTGCGCGAACCGACATCAAGAAGCTTGAACATCTCAACGGCCATTATTTGCGCGAGAGCGGCAACGACGATCTTGCCGCGATCGCCGCACCGCTGGTCGAGGCCGAAATCGGCCAGAAATTGACCGAAAACGATCATCGTTTGCTGCAGCGCAGCATGAAATCGATCAAGCCGCGTGCCAAGACCACCGGGGATTTGGCGCAAAGTGCGTTATTTTTATTTCGCACTCGCCCCCTGAAACTGGACGAGAAGGCGCAAAAGCTGCTACAGGATGACGCGCCGGCGTTGCTCGCCAGACTGCTGCCCGATCTCGAAGGGCTGCCGGAATGGTCCGAAAATGCGCTGGACACTGCTGTAAGAGAGTTTGCCGAGGCCCAGGGTTTGAAACTGGGCAAGGTTGCGCAGCCGCTGCGAGCAGCATTGACCGGGCAATCGGTATCGCCCGGGATTTTCGATGTTCTGCAACTCCTCGGCCGAGAGGAGTCGCTGGCAAGGATCGCCGATCAGGCGGTGGAAGAACAGGATTGAGCAGGAGCAAATAAATGGGTGACGAACGCGCGGGTCTCAATGTCGGCGGGGACAGCTACGATTATGAAGTGATCTCCGGTTCGGTCGGCCCCGATGTCATCGATATCCGAAAGCTTTACGGCGAGACCGGACATTTCACCTATGATCCCGGCTTCAAATCCACCGCGAGCTGCGAATCCGGCTTGACCTATATCGATGGCCGCGAAGGCATATTGCTCCACCGCGGCTATCCGATCGAACAGCTTTCCGAACAATCGAGCTTCATGGAGGTGTGCTACCTCCTGCTGAACGGCGAACTGCCCAGTCCGGAAGAATTTGCCGATTTCACCTACACCATAACCCGTCACACCATGGTCCACGAGCAGCTTACTTCGCTGTTCCGCGGTTTCCGCCGGGATGCCCATCCGATGGCGATCATGTGCGGCGTCGTTGGGGCGCTCAGCGCCTTCTATCACGATTCGACCGACATCACCGATCCCGAGCAGCGCAAGATCGCCTCGCATCGGCTGATCGCCAAGATGCCGACGATCGCGGCGATGGCGTATAAATATGCGATAGGTCAGCCGTTTCTCTATCCGGACAACGATCTGTCCTACACCGGAAATTTCCTGCGAATGACTTTCGGCGTCCCGGCAGAGGATTACGAAGTGAACCCGATCGTCGAGCGGGCGATGGACCGGATTTTCATCCTCCACGCCGATCATGAGCAGAATGCCTCGACATCGACCGTGCGGCTCGCGGGTTCGTCGGGCGCCAATCCGTTCGCCTGCATAGCGGCCGGCATCGCCTGTCTTTGGGGCCCGGCGCATGGCGGCGCGAACGAAGCGGCTCTCAATATGCTCCACGAGATCGGCCATCCTGACCGCATTCCCGAATATATCGATCGCGCAAAAGACAAGGAAGATCCGTTCCGCCTGATGGGCTTCGGCCATCGCGTTTATAAGAACTACGATCCTCGAGCCTCGGTCATGCGCAGCACCGTGCGCGAGGTGCTCGAAGAACTCGGCGTCAGCGATCCGGTATTCGATGTCGCGCTGCAGCTCGAGGAAATGGCGCTCAACGACGAATATTTCATCGAGAAGAAGCTCTTCCCGAATGTCGATTTCTATTCGGGCATCATCCTCTCGGCGATCGGTTTCCCGACAACGATGTTCACGGTGCTGTTCGCACTCGCCCGCACCGTCGGCTGGGTCGCGCAATGGAACGAGATGATCTCCGATCCCGGCCAGACGATCGGCCGTCCGCGCCAGCTCTATAC
>JABDLY010000170.1 GCA_013001755.1 Sphingomonadaceae bacterium | reverse complement strand
TCCTGTTGCGGGATCAGCGCGATGATTTCGACCGTCCGGCCGAGCTTGATCGCGCGCACCGCCGCATAATGGAGCGCCGTGCGCGCCTCCTCGGTCTCGTCGATCACCACCAGATATGTCCGCATGGCTTCCCCTTCCCGGCTGCCGCGCAGAGTGCGGCAGAATTGAAGTACTGGCAAGTGAACGGGGCTGTGGTCTATGATGTTGCCCAATAGCTCAGGGTGAGCGCATGGGAGGGGCGGATCATATGAGAATGGCGATATTCTGGGCCGTGGCGGTCGCCGCGCTGGCGTTCAACGGTTTCGCGCTGTTCGATTTCTTCATGACGCAGGCGAATCCGGCCGAACATCTCGCGGGCTATCCGCCCGCCTTTGTCGAGATGGTGACCAACATGCCGTCGTGGCGGCGGATATTGCTGGTGACGACGATCTTCGTCGGTATCATCGGCGCGCTGCTGCTCGCGCTCCGCCGAAGTCTCGCCGAACGCGCGCTCTGGGGTGCTTCGGCGTTCCTGCTTATCGGGCTGATCGCCGATATGGCGGTGCTCAATGGTATTGAGGCCTATGGATTATTTGGCGCGATGCCATTTGTCGTCGAATGTGGTTTCGCCCTTTACGCAAGCTGGGCAGCGCGGCAAGACTTGCTCCGCTAGTCCGGGACTCGCGATCAAGGGAATTGCCATGGCCATCGAACTCAAAATGCCGGCACTGTCGCCAACCATGGAGGAAGGCACGCTCGCCAAATGGCTGATCAAGGAAGGCGATCAGATCACGGCCGGCGATATCATGGCCGAGATCGAGACCGACAAGGCGACGATGGAGTTCGAAGCCGTCGATGAGGGCGTACTCGCCAAGATATTGGTGCCCGAGGGCACCGACGAAGTCGCCGTGGGTGCGGTGATCGCGATGATTGCCGAAGAGGGCGAGGATGCCTCGTCGATCGAGGCGCCATCAGGCGATGCCGCTCCCGCACCTGCGCCCGCAAAGGCCGAGTCCGAGTCCGACGCCCAACCGGCGCAAAAGGAAGCCGAAGACCGAGCTGCGCCCGCGGCTTCACATTCTCCGGCCGCCAGCGAAGCGCCGCCGGCGCCAACCAGCGATGGCGACCGCATCAAGGCGAGCCCTCTCGCGCGGCGGATGGCCGAGCAGAACGATATCGACCTGATCGCGCTTTCGGGCAGCGGACCCAAAGGCCGGATCGTCAAGGCCGATATCGAGACCGCGCTCGAAAAAGGCGTCCCCGCCAAGGCCGAAAAGGCGGCGCCCGCGCCGTCTGCTGCCCCGGCCGATGGCGAAATTCCGCATACGACTGAAAAACTTTCGAATATGCGCAAGACGATCGCGCGCCGCCTGACCGAGGCGAAGCAGACCGTGCCGCATATCTACCTCACCGTCGATGTGCAGCTCGACGCGCTGCTCGATCTGCGCAAGGAATTGAACGCCTCGCTCGAAGCGCGCGAGATCAAGCTGTCGGTCAACGATCTGCTGATCAAGGCGCTTGCCGCGGCGCTGATCCAGGTGCCCAAATGCAATGTCTCGATCGATGGAGACCAGCTGATCAGCTACAGCCGCGCCGATATCTCGGTTGCGGTCAGCATTCCCAACGGCCTGATCACGCCGATCGTCGTCGGCGCCAACGAAAAGTCGTTGTCGTCGATCTCGACCGAGGTGAAAGAACTTGCCGGACGCGCCAAGGAAGGCAAGCTTCAACCGCATGAATATCAGGGCGGCACCGCCAGCATCTCGAACATGGGCATGTTCGGCATCACCCAGTTCGACGCCGTCATCAATCCGCCGCAGGGCATAATCCTCGCCGTCGGCGCGGGCGAAAAACGCCCGCATGTCATCGACGACAGCCTGCAGATCGCGACCGTGATGAGCGCCACCGGCAGCTTCGACCACCGCGCGATCGACGGCGCCGACGGCGCGCAGCTGATGCAGGCCTTCCGCAATCTGGTTGAGAAGCCCCTCGGGATGCTGGCGTGAAGCCAATGCTACTGGCCGTTTTCGGCCTGCTGGCCGCCTGCGATGGCGGCGGCTCGTCGGAGATTACGACCGATATTCCCGCACCCGATGAAGAGGGCGTCGCGATCCTCGATGCCGGGACGCTTGGCGAACCGACGGCGGAGGATGGCCGCCGGCCGGTCCGCATCGGACTCGAGGGCGGCGATTTCGATGCTTGCGGCGGCGTCGGGCAAGTGGTCAACCTTGATCCCGAGGGCGACAGTTTCCTTGCCGTGCGCGCCCGGCCGACGGCGGAAAGCGAGGAGCTCGACCGGCTCTATTTGGACGACCAGGTCTGGATGTGCGACGCGGCGGCCAATGGCTGGCACGGCATCGTCTATCGTGAGGGCCCCGAGACGCCCGATTGCGGCATAGCGAGCCCGGTCGCCGAAATACGCCTCTATGACGGCCCCTGCCGCGCGGGTTGGGTCTCGCCGCGCTATATCGAATTGATCGCTGGCTAGCGAAAGGAACACCATGGCTGACCAATATGACCTTATCGTCCTCGGCTCGGGTCCGGGGGGCTATGTCGCGGCGATCCGGGCTTCGCAGCTCGGCAAGAAGGTGGCGATCGTCGAGCGCGAGAAGCTTGGCGGGATCTGCCTCAACTGGGGGTGTATTCCGACCAAGGCGCTGCTCAGGACCAGCGAAATCTATCATTATCTCGATCATGCCAAGGATTATGGTCTCAAGGCGGAAAAACCGGACTTCGATCTCGAAGCCGTGGTCCAGCGGTCGCGCGGCGTTGCCGGGCAACTCAATCAGGGCGTTACGCATCTGATGAAGAAGAACAAGATCGACGTCCATGAGGGCTTCGGCAAGCTCAAGGGCAAGGGTAAGCTCGCGGTCGAGAAGGACGGCAAGACCACCGAATTGTCGGCGAAAAATATCATGATCGCGACCGGCGCGCGGGCGCGCGATCTGCCCTTCGCAAAGGCCGATGGCAAGCGCATCTGGACGTATCGCCACGCCATGGTGCCCGAGGAAATGCCGACCAGGCTGCTGGTCATCGGATCGGGCGCGATCGGTATCGAGTTCGCGAGCTTCTATTCCGATCTCGGCGCCGAGGTGACGGTCGTCGAGATGCTCGACCGCATCCTGCCCGTCGAGGACGAGGCGATCTCGGCGCATATGGTAAAGGCGCTCAAGAAACAGGGGATGACGGTGCTGACCGGCGCGGGGGTCGAGAAGCTCGAAGCGACCAAGTCGGGCGTCAAGGCGGCGATCAAGGACGCCAAGGGCAAGACGCAGGAGGAAGAGTTCAGCCACGCCATCGTCGCTATCGGCATTGTCCCCAACACCGAGGATATCGGGATCGAGACGCTCGGCGTGAAAACGGCGAAGAACGGTCATATCGAGGTCGACGGCTTTGGCCGCACCAATGTCGACGGCGTACTCGCGATCGGCGATGTCACCGGCCCGCCCTGGCTCGCGCACAAGGCGAGCCATGAGGGCGTCGTCGCGGTCGAGAAGATGGCGGGCAACGATCCGCACCCCTTCGAGACCGGCAATATTCCCGGCTGCACCTATTCGCGCCCGCAGGTCGCGAGCGTCGGCATGACCGAAGCGCAGGCGAAAGACGCCGGCCATGAGGTGAAGGTAGGCAATTTTCCCTTTATCGGCAACGGCAAGGCGATCGCGCTCGGCGAGGCCGACGGCTTCATCAAGACGGTGTTCGACGCCAAGTCGGGAGAGCTATTGGGCGCGCATATGATCGGCGCCGAGGTCACGGAACTCATTCAGGGCTATGCCGTTGCGCGGCAATTGGAGACGACCGAGGCCGAACTGATGCACACCGTCTTCCCGCATCCGACGCTGTCGGAAATGATGCATGAGAGCGTGCTGGATGCGTATGGCAAGGCGCTGCACATCTAGGCGAGGGCGGAATGCCA
>JABDLY010000162.1 GCA_013001755.1 Sphingomonadaceae bacterium | reverse complement strand
AACATCGCCTCGGCCTGATTGCTCGCCCAGATCGCAAAGGCCGAATATTTGCGATCGGGCAGCGAGCCGGCCGGGCCCCATTGGCCGAAAATCCTGCACTCGATGCCCCGGAAAGTGATCGTTCCGGCAAGGACATTGCTCCCGGAATAGGGCGCGAAACTGATCGCCACTTCCGGCTTGTAGTTGTATTCCTCTTTGCTGGTCATTTTCCAGATTGCCATCGCATTGCTCTTTCTTGCGTGTTGAATTTCGCTCACATGGGCAGCAATTTGCCGTGCCACGCCATTTGCTCGCCGGTGACCGTCGAGCTGCGATTGAGATTCATATCTATTCGCTCAGGCGCATTGCCCGGCCCGTCGATGATGCCGATGGCGGCGACATAGACCGTCGCATCCTCCTCATTGGTGCCCCACAATGCGAGCGCCGAGTGCCGGCGCACCGGATAGGAACCGGCGGCGGCCCAGTTGCCGACGATGACATATTCGACATTGTCGTAGACCAGCGTTCCGCGCACCGAACCGTCGGCGTCGTCGGTCTGGACATCGATGGTTACCTCGCGCCATCCCGCGCGGGTCGGCCAGCTCCCCATTTTCCAGATCGACATCGCAATCCCCCCGATTCCGCGTTCGCGACAGGCGGAAGCTAGACCTTTGCGCGCCGACCGTAAACATTCGGGCGCTCTTCGCCTCCCGCTCCGATTTTCCGGTCTCGGAGACCTCCCAACAAACTGCCTCTTCCGCGCACCTCATGGCATATGTGGCGCAGCGCCGAGCCTAATCGAATTCGAACCCCGCATCCTTCGCCTCCGCGATCACTTCGGCGCCGGTTTTCCTCACCGTGTCCTGCGCGAAATCGTACCAGCCGGGTTTCTCGTCGATGAAGATTTGTTCGCCGAGCGTCAGATCGCCCGTATCGTCGAACAGCCCGGCGGTGAGCGAATAATTGTTCGCAGGCGTGAAGCGGTAGAAGAGGTTGCTGCCGCATTTGATGCAGAAGCCGCGCTCGGCCCAGTCGGACGATGGGTAGCGCGCGATATGCTCTTCGCCGGTAAAGACGACATTCTCGCCGCACTGTACGCCGAGAAACGCGCCGCCGCCCCAGCGCCGGCACATCGCGCAATGGCACGCCTCGATATGCGGCCGCGCAGGCGTTGCCGTCACGCCGACCGCACCGCACAGACATTGCCCGCTCAGCTGTTTCTCCGCCATCGTCTCGCTCCTCCTAAATCGGAAATGCCGCTGCGGCCGGGCGCCGCGCTATTTCTTCAAATGCTCAAGCCCCGACACCACACCGGTTTTCTGGCTCGGCTGCGAAGCGTTGTGCTTTTCTTTCTTCTTCGCCTTGGGTTTACGGATTTCCTTGCTCGATGCTCTGCGGCCCTTGGCCATGATGTGTTCCTTCGTGCGGACAGGATGTCCGCTGGGCCGAATCTAGGCGCTTTGTTCGAGCTTGACGAGCGTCTCGTCGAGCGCCTGGAGGAAGCGCGAGCGATCGGCCTTCGAAAACGGCGCCGGACCGCCGGTGATGCCGTCGGCGCCCCCCAATGCTCCAGCCCGCAGATCGGCCATGATCGCGCGGGTGGCGATGGCGGGGCCGATCGAGGCGGCGGTGAAGGGCTTGCCGTTATTCGCAAGCACGCTCGCCCCCGCCTTGAGGCAGCGATCGGCGAGCAGGATATCGGCGGTGACGACGATGCAGCGCGGATCGGCCTGCTCGGCGATCCAGTCGTCGGCCGCGTCGAAACTGTCGCTGACCACGACGCGGCCGAGCAGCGGATGATCGGGCATGCGAAAGCGCGCATTGCTGACCATGGTGACGGGCACTTCGCGGCGAAAGGCGACCTTGTAGATCTCCTCCTTCACCGGACAGGCATCGGCGTCGACAAGGATGCGGATCGGCTTCATGACACGGCGCTATGCACCAGCCGGGCCGAAACCGCACTCCCAAGATGCATCGCGGCTCCGGCTACATCGGCTTGAGGACGCCGTCCCAGCCATATTGCTCGTCATCGCCGGTCGAGACACGGATCAGGTTCATGGAGATGGACTGAGGCGCGCTGCCGGGCCCGTCCATCGTGCCCGCAACGGCGACAAATTCGGTCGCGTCCTGCTGATCGCTGCCCCAGAGCGAGAAGGCCGAATAATTGCGGCCCGGGATCGATCCCGAGGCGGCCCAGGCGCCTTTGATGAAAAAGGGTTTGCCTTTGAAGACGAGCGTGCCCCCCATCTGGCCGGTCGAATCATCATTCTGGAAATCGATCGTAACGTCGCGCGAACCGTCCGACTGTTCTTCGCTGCCCAATATCCAAGTCGACATATGCATTCCTCCATTTTGGCACGGGCCCTCACCGCATTGGGCGGACCCTATGGTATGGGGCGCCACCTGCCGAGTCATGACGCAACCGAAATGGGTGTTTGGCGCCGGGCGATAGCCGGCCGATGCCTTTATTGACACACCATGGCTTCGGGCAGGATAATCGCGAACCTTTTTCGGGTCGCGCCGAGTCGGGAAACGATCATGGAAGAATTCAGCACGTGCACGAAATGGGCGTGCCGCCACCGTGCCGAAGGGAAAATCGCCAAATGCCCCGAATGCGGCGGACGGATGGAAACATCGCGGCGGGTTCGCATACTCGGCTGGGTGCTGCTCGCCTGCGGCATATTCCTGGTCGGATTTATGGGCTTCATTGCCTGGAATCTCTACCCGACGATGACGGCGCCGGGGCGCGAGATCGATGGATCGACCTTTACCGGCAACGCCGAACAGGCGAGCGACTTTTTCACCATCTTCGCGATCGTCATCCTTTTCGGCGGCGTCGCTACGGCGAACGGCGTCTGGAAAATCGCCACCGGGCGGCGGAACCGGATTTTCTTCCTCATCACGATGGCGTTTGTCGTGGCGCTCGCCGTCAACGTCTGGCCAATCATCGGCCCGACCTTGACCAGAGTAACGCCGGCTTAATCGTTACCGGGCGGGTCGAGCGCAATGCGGCTGCGCGCACGCTCGATCAGCGGCGCATAAAGATCGTCGGCGGTGACGCCTTCGGCGCCGCTGCGCAGCGTCTCGCCGACCGCCTGCACGGTCGCGGTCATATCCTCGCCATAGATGATCATCAGCTCCTTGCGCTGCGTCGGCTCGAACAGCTCGACGAAACGGACGCTCGCCATCGCGCGCGGCAGCAGATAGCCGTTATCGGCGACGAGGCGGCGAAACGCTTCGCTGTCCGAACCGGGGCGCGACTGATGGCCCGATCCGGGACCGAACCCTGCACTGACATGGACGGAGCGGCCCGACAGTGTCGCCGTTTCGGGATTGCTTTCCGGATAGTCGTAACGCGCATCGGGGCGTGAAGGCAGATATTGTTCGAACTGGATCCAGTAGAAACGCTCGACGAGACGGTCTTCGCCCGCCTCGACAAAAACATGCACTTCGGCATCGGCAACATCGTAAAGATGCCAGCGCGTCGCGCCCACATAGACGGCAGTTTCGGGAACCGAAACGCGAACTTCGGGATCGCGTTCGGACACGATGCTATTGGCCTCGACCGTGCGCTCGGGCGCGAGCGGCATTTGCGCGATGGCCGGTGGGGTTATGCAGCATGCGAGGATGGCGGCGGCGAAAAGAGCGGCTCTATGTGTCATGCTGTATTGATACGCCAATACGACTACAAGCGTCAACAGTGACGCAACGACGGCAGCTGAAATCGCCGAATCCTGAGGGACGGCGCAGATACCGATGTCGCCGATGTGGCGAGCCGGTCGATTGGTCGAAATATAGTCGACGATGAGGCCACCCGGCGTGCAATGGCGCAAGCGGCACATCGATGTTTCCGCAATGTGAAAGGCCGCCGCGATGAAAATTCTTGCCGTTGTTCTTTTCCTAACGCTGCTTCCGATGGTCCCCGCAACGCCCGCGGCAGGGCAGGAACCGCAGGCCTATAACGATGCCGGTGCCGCCACCCGGGCCATCGGCCAATCCTATTTCGATGCCTATATTGCGCGCGACTGGGACCGGCTCGAGCCGCTGCTCGCCGACAGCGCGAGCTTTCGCGACCCGACGGCGGCGCTCGTCTTCGGCGGCGCGCAGGCCGATGGCAGGGCCGCGATGATGACGCTTTTCCGCGAAGGCTATGCCGGGATCACGCGCATGGCATGGCGGCCGCTCCGCGCGATCCATTCAGGCCAGTATTCGCTGTTCGAAGGCGAGCTCGATTGGGCGCTCGACATGGGCGACGGGCGCATCGTCGCGAGCGTCATGCCGTTCGTGACGATGCTGCAGATCGAGAATGGCCGCGTCGTCTCGCACCGCGATTACGGCGATTATACGCCCTTCCTAGCTGCCGCCCACGCCGCCCGAACCGGCAGCGAACGCTAGAAGCCCGGTTCTAGAAGATTCCCGGCGAATGGATCTGGGCGGGATTGGGCCGAGCGGGCATCAACAGGGTGCGGCGGCGCAGCTGGAGAGATTCGGCCTGATCCGCCTCGCTCCCCGATTGGCTGGTCGCGCCGCCGATCGGCGTGCATTGCCGGCCGGCCAGATAATCGAGCGCGCGGGCGATCGAGTCCTCATTGGGATCGCCGAGCTGGACGGTGACGTCGTCGCCGGCTTGGCAGCTCGCGCTCACGCTACCCGCCAGCCCGTCGTAATAATCGCTATTGCCGTCGGCATTCTCGGTGGCGAAGGCGACGATACGCAGACGGTCGTCGCACGCAGGCTGGTCCTGCGCGATCTGGCCGACCGGCTTGCCGAAAGTGTCGGTGCCGATCAACGCGATATCGGCGCCGAGATAGGGCAGGAAGCCGTTGATCACGAGTTCGCTCGCCGATGCCGTGCCCTGGCTGGTGATGAAGGCGATCCGAGTCGGCGCGACCGAGGAGCCGTTGCTCCGGAAGCGGCGCGTGCTGTTGTTAGATGACTGGCTGGCGCGGAACACCGTGCGAGCGAAGATATCGTTCGAAGACCGGTTGCGGCCGAGCAGGTCGCCCATCGTGTTCGCCGTGCTGAGCAGCCCGCCGCCATTGTAGCGAAAGTCGACGACGAACTCGGTAATGCCCTGCGCGCGAAAATTGGCAAAGGCGCTTTCGAGCGCGGGATCGGCGGTTTCGATAAAGGTGCGCAGGTTGATATAGCCGATCTGGCGATTGCCATCCTGGATCACCCGCGCGCCATAGCGCGGCGACACCGGGAGCAGATCGTAATTGCGTTTGGTGATGCCAATTTCGCGCGTACCGCCGGCGTCGCGGATCCGCAATCTGCGCGCGACCCCCGGATCGGACGGACCGAGCGCGGCGCTGATGCCGTCCGTCCCGTCGGCCGCAATAATCGCGCTGACAGTACGCAAATTCTGGGCAGTGGTGCCAATGGCGAGGATTTCGGTGCCACGGTCGATCCCGGCTTCAAGCGCCGGCGCGCCTTCGAAAGCTTCGGAGATAAACACGCGCTGCCCGGCTTCGTCGATGCTCAGCCGAACGCCGAAACCGGCATTCGAGCCGCTTTCGAAAAAGGCGGTTTCTTCGGCTATCGAGGTCAGGAAGGTGAAGAAGCGATCGCGCCCCTGCGCGCGCGCCGTCGCGGTCAGCGAATTGACATAGTCGTTGACGGTCGAAAAGCCGGCCGGGTTGCGGTTTGCCGCGGCGGGAAGCGTTTCGGGGAAAAGGTAGAATTGATCGAGCTGCGCCGCTGCCCAGTTCTGGCGCGCGCTCAGCGAGCAGGTCGAGTT
>JABDLY010000152.1 GCA_013001755.1 Sphingomonadaceae bacterium | reverse complement strand
GCGACATGCTGCTCGTCGGAGATTCGCTGGGACAGGTGGTCTACGGCCTCGATTCGACGATTCCCGTCAGCCTCGACATGATGATCGCCCATGGCGCCGCCGTCGTGCGCGGCAGCTATCACAGCGTCGTCATCGTCGACATGCCGTTCGGCAGCTATGAGCAAAGCCCCGAACACGCGATCGCCTCGGCCACGCGCGTGATGAAAGAAACCGGCGCCGCCGCGATCAAGATGGAAGGCGGCGAGGCGATGGCCGAAACCGTCGCCTTTCTGACGCAGCGCGGCATTCCGGTCATGGGCCATGTCGGCCTGACGCCGCAGGCGCTCAACGTGTTGGGCGGGCACAAGGTGCAGGGCCGCGACGAGGCGACGGCGGCGAAAGTGCTGGCGGACGCAAAGGCGATCGATGAAGCGGGAGCCTTCTCGCTCGTGATCGAGGGCGTGATCGAACCGCTAGCCATCGAGGCGACGAGGGCGGTGTCGTGTCCGACGATCGGCATCGGCGCATCGGCGCAGTGCGACGGCCAGGTGCTGGTTGCCGAGGACATGCTCGGCCTGTTCGAGCGCGTGCCGCGTTTTGTCCGCAAATTCGGCGATATGGCGGGCGATATCGAGAAAGCCGTCGCCGAATATGCCGAGGGCGTTCGCAACCGGACCTTCCCGGCGGACGAGCAAACCTACCAACCCAAAAGCTAATACAACCACGGTGGTGACAGGTGCGAGCGCGAACCCTAAGGTCCGCCGCCAGAGTTTGACGGAGACACGAATTGGCGATTACGCCGCAAGATAATTCCGCGTTCATGCGCGAAGTCGATGAAGAGGTTCGCAGGGATCAGACTGCCGATTTTTGGCAGCGCTGGGGGCTGTGGATCGCCGGGGTCGTGCTGCTGGGCCTGGCGGCCTTTGGCGGGTGGCTCTACTGGTCGAATTCGCAGCGTGCTGCGGCCGAAACCCAGGTCGAGGAGCTGAGCAGCATTCTCGAATCGCTCGATGAAGGCAATTTTGCAGGCGCCGACGATCGATTGGTACCGCTCACCGAATCCGGCAGCCCGGGCGTGCGGGCGGCTGCGCTTCTGGCACGTGCCGATCTTGCCCTGCGGCAGGGCGAGAACGAGGCCGCCGTCAACCATTTTGCGGCTGTCGTCGCAGATGAGGCGTTGCCCGAACCCTATCGCAATCTTGCGCTGGTGCGGCAGACGGCCACCGAATTTTCAAGGCTCGAGCCGCAGGCGGTCATCGATCGTCTCGCGCCGCTGGCGCAGCCCGGCACGCCATGGTTCGGCAGCGCGGGTGAGCTGACGGCGATTGCGCTGATGCAGCAGGACAAGAATGACGAGGCGGGCGCTCTCTGGGCGCAGATCGCCGGCGACGAAACCGTCCCGGAAACGCTTCGGACACGCGCCGTTCAGATGGCCGGCGTATTGGGGGTCGATGCCGTGCCGGATGAACCGGTCGACATGGATCAAGAACAGCCGGCCGCTGCCGCCCCCGTGGCGAGCGATGCGGCCGCGGCAGAAACGGAAACAACACAATGATGCGTATAGCGATAGCGATCGGTGCGGCGATCGCGCTTTCCGGCTGCAGCCTGTTTCGCGGCGGCGATGACAATGAAACGCCGACGATCGGCAATCGCACGCCGATTTTGACGTCGGAAAGCGATGTTCAGGTCGATCCCGATATTGCCACTGTGCCGGTTGTCATGCCGACCGCGACGGTCAATGCAGGCTGGGTTCAGCCGGGCGGCAGCGCCAGCAACTCGCTTGGCCATCTGGCGCTGAGCGGTTCTCCGGGCCGCGCCTGGTCGGTTTCGATCGGCAATGCCGGCGGCAATCGCGCACGGCTCGCCGCTGCGCCGGTTGTCGGCAATGGGCGGATCTATACGATCGATACCAGAGCGGAGGTCCGCGCATTCGACGCCCAGACGGGCGGCGAAATCTGGTCGACGCGCTTCGACACCGATATCGACGGTGGCTCGGCGCTGTTCGGCGGCGGTGTCAGCATTTCGGGCGATCGTATCTATGTCACAAACGGTGTCGGCTATGCCGGCGCGCTCAACGCGGCCGATGGCAGCGAGATCTGGAAGGTGCGACCGGGCGGTCCGCTGCGCGGCGCGCCGACGATCGCCAACAACAATGTCTATGTGCTGAGCCAGGACAATCAGATTTTCGCGCTCGATCCGGCGAATGGCGAAACCCGCTGGAGCGTGTCGGGCACGCTCGAGACGTCGGGCGTATTCGGCGTCGCGGCTCCGGCTTCGGCGCAGGGCACGATGGTTGCCGGCTTCTCGTCGGGCGAACTGATCGCCTATCGCTATGAAAATGGCCGGATCGTTTGGCAGGACGCGCTGTCGCGCACCTCGATCTCGACATCGGTTTCGACGCTCTCGGATATCGATGCGAGCCCGGTGATCGATGACGGTTTCGTCTATGTCATCGGGCAGGGCGGCCGTATCGCCGCGCTCCAGCTGACAAGCGGCCAGCGGATCTGGGAAATCAACGCTGGCGGCCTTTCGACACCGTGGATTGCAGGCGACTGGATGTTC
This sequence comes from Sphingomonadaceae bacterium, assembly GCA_013001755.1. Classification (GTDB taxonomy): domain Bacteria; phylum Pseudomonadota; class Alphaproteobacteria; order Sphingomonadales; family Sphingomonadaceae; genus Parasphingopyxis. The sequence continues at coordinate 4,554 of JABDLY010000152.1, read as the reverse complement.
GTCGTTACCGACGAAGCCAAGGTGATGGCGATCGCCCGCTCCAATGGCCGTATCCGCTGGATCGGGCAATTGCCGCGCTATCGCGACGAGGAAGATCGCAAGGGGCCGATCTTCTGGCGCGGTCCGGTGCTTGCCGGCGGCAATCTGATCCTCGTCAGCTCGCGCGGCCATCTCGTGTTTCTCGATCCCGCTTCGGGCGCGGTCCGCCGGATGGACGAAGAGGCGGGCGATGGGTTCGATCTGGCACCGGTCGTCGCCAATAATACGCTCTATCTGCTCGACAATGACGGACGTTTGACCGCCTGGCGCTAGCCACCGGGAAAGGCTTACAACATGGCGCGGCTCCCGGTGATAGCCATTGTCGGCCGGCCCAATGTCGGCAAATCGACGCTTTTCAACCGGCTGGTCGGCAAGAAGCTTGCGCTTGTTGACGATCGCCCGGGCGTTACCCGCGACCGGCGAGAGGGCGACGCCCATATGTTCGGCTGCGATTTCCGGCTGATCGACACCGCCGGTTATGAGGAAGATGATCCGCAAAGCCTGCCCGGACGGATGCGCGCGCAGACCGAGCGCGCGGTCGCGGACGCCGACGCCGTGCTGTTCCTGTTCGATGCGCGCGCCGGGCTGACCCCGCTCGACGAAGAGATCGCCCGCTGGCTGCGGAGCAGCGCGACGCCGATCATTCTCGTCGGCAACAAGGCCGAAGGACGCGCCGCCGAGCCGGGGCTCTATGAAAGCTATGGTCTCGGTTTCGGCGATCCCGTCGCGATCAGCGCCGAACATGGCGAAGGCATGGCTGACATCTTCCAGCCGCTGCGGGCGATTATCGATGCTCTTCCGGAAGCTGACGATGAGCTCGAAGAAGATGGCGATCATCCGCTCAAACTGGCGATCGTCGGACGGCCCAATGCGGGCAAGTCGACGCTGATCAACAAGATGCTGAGCGAGGAACGGCTGATTACCGGACCCGAAGCCGGTATTACGCGCGATTCGATAGCGATCCCCTGGCAATGGCAGGGCAAGCCGGTCGAACTGATCGACACCGCCGGAATGCGCAAACGCGCCAAGGTGCAGGACAAGCTCGAAAAACTCTCGGTTGCCGACGGGCTCCATGCCGTCGATTTCGCCGAAGTCGTCGTCCTGATGCTCGACGCCACGCTGGGGCTCGAGGCGCAGGATCTGAAGATCGCCGACAACGTGCTGCAGGAAGGCCGTGCCCTGATCATCGCGATCAACAAATGGGATATCGCCGAAGATCGCAAAGGCTTGTTCGAAGGCATATCGAAGGCGCTCGACGAAGGGCTGGCGCAGGTGCGCGGCGTTCGGCTGATCGCGATTTCCGCCAAGACGGGAAAGGGAACCGACGAATTGATGGAGGCGGCGTTCGCTGTTCGCGATGCCTGGTCACGGCGTGTATCGACGGGCGAACTCAATCGCTGGTTCCGCGGTGCCATCGAGCGCAATCCGCCGCCCGCGCCCGGGGGCCGCCGGATCAAGCTGCGCTATATCACGCAGGCACGGACGCGGCCGCCGAGCTTCGTGCTGTTCGGCACGCGCGTCGATCAACTGCCGCAAAGCTATCAGCGCTATCTGCTCAACGGTATTCGCAAGGATCTCGGTTTCGGCGCGGTGCCGGTGCGCCTCAACGTTCGCGCACCGAAAAATCCCTTTACCGCAGATAGCGAATGACGCCGCCGAATGACCGCTGATGCCGATGTCGATGCGCGCGGCCTGAAATGTCCATGGCCGGCGTTGCGCGCCGCGAGAGCGATGCGCACGCGCGAAAGCGTGGTCATCGTCGCTGACGATCCGATGGCTGAAAGCGAATTATCGTCGCTCGCCGAAGAATGCGGCTGGGCAATGGCACCGATTTCCACCCATTTTGGACCCGGTTTTAGGCTAAGCCGGTAAACGGCTTTTTTACGCTCTCGGGCTATGCCTCGTCGACTGAAGCGCTGGCGGATCGGGAGCGAATATTGTCACTCAATGCTCAAAATTTGATCGACTGGGAAGAATTCAACGCGGCGCGTGAACAGCTCGGCGCCAATTTTGCAAGAATTCTTCAATATTTTAAAGAGGATGGCATCACGTCGCTTGAGGCCGTCGAACGCGCGATGCACGAACGCAACTCGGCCGGTCTGATCTCTCCCGCGCACACGCTGAAAGGCGAATCTCTCCAATTCGGCGCTCAAAAACTGAGCAATCTGGCGGAGAAAATCGAAATGGCCGGGCGCCATTTTGTCGAAACGCGCTCGACACCCGAAGAGCTGGTTCCCGATGTCGTGCGCCTGCGCACGTTATTGGAACAGACGCTCGACCAGCTCGAGGAAGCCACCAATCCGCTTGTCGAAAGGCCTTCCGCTTTTGGCGAGAAAAAGACCGCCAATCAACAATTCGGCCGGCTTTAGTCGCGTTCTCTAGCCGTCTTCGGCCGGCTCCGATTGCAGCTGGCAATAATTCTCGATGCCCATCCGCTCAATCATGTCGAACTGTTGCTCAAGCGAATCGACATGGTCTTCCTCGCTGTCGAGGATGCTGCGGAAAAGATCGCGGCTGACATAATCGCGGACCTTTTCGCAATGCTCGATCGCATCCTTGAGCAGCGGAATCGCTTCTTCTTCGAGCTCGAGATCGGCTTTGAGGATCTCTTCGACGGTTTCGCCGATCCTTAGCCGCCCAAGCAATTGAAAATTGGGTAAACCATCGAGAAAGAAAATACGCTCGGAAAGCTGATCGGCATGTTTCATTTCGTCGATCGACTCGTGCCGCTCGAACTCGGCGAGCCGCGAGATGCCCCAATTGTCGAGCATCCGGTAATGCAGCCAATATTGATTGACCGCGGTCAGCTCATTCTTGAGCGCCTCGTTGAGAAACTCGATGACCTTGTCGTCGCCCTTCATGACCGTCTCCATGTGCAAATTCCGAATGGAGCAATAGCGCGTAGCACGATGAGTGGGAAGGGCATAATTCGCAGTTTTCTGCGGGATTCAGACGCTTATGCTAAGCAGTCGCAGTTTCGGACTGGATGATCTCTCGTGCGAATGAGACGCACTGACCGCAGCGTGCGCGGCACCCCATTTTGGCATAGGCGGTCGAAGGTGTCTGCGCACCCGTCCGGACGGCGGCTCGAATGTCTTTCTCGCGAATCGCATTGCAGATGCAAACAACCATGGAAGCGCCATAGCGCTAATGAGATTAATTCGCAATAGAGTTTAAGCCACTCATGTTATTTTCTCAGCGGCTGGATTCGTCGCCGTGCGAGCGAGCGCCAGAGCCATTCGAGAGGGCCGTAGCGGAAGCGGTCGAGCCAGGGTTTCGACCAGAGCAGCATCAATATCCAGACGCCGAGGACGACAAGGTAAAGCGCCGCGCGGCTGAGCTCGCCGTAGAGCCCGAAGCCATAACCGTAGAAAATCGTCGTGCAGACGATGCTGGTGCCGAGATAATTGCTGAAGGCGGCGCGCCCTGTGGCGGCGATGCGCTGAACGAGCGCGCTCCCCGCGTCCGATTGGAGCCAGTAAATGATCAGCGATGCATGGGCGAGAATGACCAGCGGGTTGACCAGGTGCTGGACCGAGAAATTGACGAGTACCATCGCCACCGGATCGAATCCGTTCATCATCAGCCAGATCGCGAGAGCGCCGAGCAGCGGCAATCCGATAAGATAGCCGATCCGCACGAACCGCAAATAGGCGGCGCGTTCCCACTGACCGGTCAGGAAGCCGCTCTTGTATCCGGCCATGCCTATCAGCATCAGCCCGAGCGTTTCGGGGATGAAGGGGAAATTCCCCTTGATGGGCCACCAGAAGAGCGGACCCAGCCGTTCGGACAGGATCGTGAGGTAGCCGCTGCGGAACAGCGCGAGATCGCGCGCGAGTTCGTCGGGCGGCAATGCGCCGAACTGGGTCTGCATTGCCTGCCATTGCTCGACGAGCGCGCCGTCCGCGCCGGGCGCGGTCGCGGCCTCTCTCAGGAACCAGATCGATAGTCCGAGCAGCCCCATAAACACCGCCTGGACAAACATGAGTATCAGCCCCAGCACGACGAGCTTGTGCGCCGAAAGCCCCCTCAGAAAGAACGCGATCATTCCGGTCACCGCGTAAAGCATCAGGATATCGCCGAACCAGATCGCCCAGGCATGGACAGCGCCGAACAGCAGCAGCCACGTCATCCGCGAATAATGGGTCAGCGCCGGGTTTTCGCCCTTGACCTCGGCGCGCTCGACGACGAGCAGCATAGAGGCACCGAACAACACCGAAAATAGCCCGCGCATCTTGCTGTCGACAAGAACGAAATTGGTCGCCCAGACCGCGAGATCGAGCGGCGAAGAGCCGCCATAGGCCATCGGGTTGCTATAGGCTTGAAAGGGCATGCCAAAGGCGACGATGTTCATCAGCAGGATGCCCATCACGCCGACGCCGCGGATCAGGTCGAGCGAGAGGAAGCGGATGTCGGTTGGGGAGGTGGTCGCCATGGCGACCGGCTACACTAATTCGTCATTCCCGCGAAGGCGGGAATCCAGAGCTACAAGCGGTGGCGCTCGGGGCTCTGGAT
>JABDLY010000151.1 GCA_013001755.1 Sphingomonadaceae bacterium | reverse complement strand
CGATCGCATCGAACAGCGAGGCGACGGGCGAGGCGGTGTCTTCGGCGCGGAGGCGGTCGAATATGGCGACGAACAACGCTGCATCGATGGTCTGGCCGTCCGAGAAGGCGAGATCGGGGCGCAGCGTGAAGGTCCATTCGAGACCGTCGGCCGAGACATGCCAGCGTTCCGCCAGTCCCGGCTCGGGTTCGCCATCGGCTCCATAACGCGTCAGCCCCTCGAACTGGTCGCGCGCCACGCGGAGAGAGGCGAGATCGGAAACGCTTTGCGGATCGAGCGATTTGGCTTCGTCATCGGCGAGACGGATCAGCGCGGTATCGGAAATCGCACCGCCTTCACGCTCGCTACATCCGGCGATAGCCAGCCAGAGGCACATCAGAAGGAGAAGCGATCGGCGCATCCTGCATGATCTATCGATTCTGGCGCTTGCCCTCCAGCTCGATCTGCGACAGCGTAGGGCCATGACAGATATGATCCGCTACGTCGCGCTCAAGGCCCATGTCGACGGCGCGCCGCAGGAAAGCGATTTCCTGTTCGAAGAGATGCCGAGGCCGGCGCTCGAAGACGGGCAATTCCTTGCCGAGAATATCTATGTCTCGGTCGATCCGGGCATGCGGTCCCGGCTTTCCCCCGGTGCCAGCTATGCGCCGCCGATCGCGCCGGGCGGGCTGATCGACGGCTTCACCATCGGCCGCGTCGTCGCGAGCAAAAACTTGGCCTTTGCCGAAGGCCAATGGGTGACGATGGGCGGCGGCTGGGCGACGCATAGTCTTTTCGGCGGGCGTGGCTTTGCGATTCCGTTGCCCGACAGCGATATTCCGAAATCGCTGTACCTCGGCATTCTCGGTATCCCGGGCATGACATCCTATTTCGGACTCAAGCGCGTCGGGCGGTTCGAGGAGGGCGATCATGTCCTCGTGACCTCGGCAGCGGGGCCGGTCGGCGCAACTGCCGGGCAGTTGGCGAAGCGCTGGGGCGCTGCCTCGGTGGTCGGCATCGCCGGCGGACCTGACAAATGCGCCTGGCTGACCGAGGAAGCCGGGTTCGACGCTGCGATCGATTATAAGGCCGAAAACGACCTCAGCGCAGCCATTGCCGCCGCGCTGCCCAAGGGCATCGATATCCTTTTCGACAATGTCGGCAACGCGATGATCGAACGTTGCCTGCCGTTGATGCGGCGGGGCGGACGGATCGTGATCTCGGGGCAGGTTGCCGACTATAACGTCCCGCTGGCCCAGCGTGACGGGGTCTTCAACACCGGCGAGTTTATCGGCAAGCGATTGTTGATGCAGGGCCTTGTCGTGTTCGACGACATGATGCAATTCCCCGAGGCGCAACTGGAAATGGGCGGGCTGATCGCCAACGGTAACCTGATCTACAAGGAAGAGATTTTCGAGGGATTGGAAGCGCTTCCGGGTGCTTTCTGCGGTCTCTTCAAAGGCGAGAATTTCGGCCGTCGGTTGGTGAAGATAGGGGACTAGATTTCATCGTCGCCCCAGCGCAGGCTGGGGCCTATCCCAGTCCTGTGACTCGCGATTGCTGATCTGGGATAGGTTCCAGCCTGCGCTGGAGTGACGGAAGGGAAAACGATGAGCGCAGATTTCGATATCGAAAGCGTCGGCTATTCGCGCTTTTCCTTCGAGCGCGATGGCGCGGTGCTGACGGCGGCGTTTGACAGCGATCATCCCGTCAACGGTGTCGATGCGGCGATGCATGAAGAGCTCGCAACGCTGTTCACCGATCTCCAGCGCGACGCGGCGAGCGATATCATCATCCTGACGGGCAGGGGCCGGGCCTTTTGCGCGGGCGGCGATTTCGACTGGTTCGAGGAGCAGATCGAAAATCCCGCCAAATTCCGGGCGATCGCCTGGGAAGCCAAACGCATCGTCACATCGCTGCTCGATATGGAAAAGCCGATGCTCTGCCGCCTCAACGGCGCCGCGGCGGGATTGGGTGCGACGATTGCGTTGCTCTGCGATACGATCGTTGCCGATGAAGGTGCGCTGATCGGCGATCCGCATGTGAAGGTCGGCCTCGTCGCGGGCGATGGCGGTGCGCTGATCTGGCCGCAATTGATCGGCTTTGCGCGTGCCAAGGAATTGCTGATTACCGGCGATATGCTGAGCGCGCAACGGGCCGCCGAAATGGGGCTGATCAATTATGCGGTTCCAACGGAAGAGCTTGACGCCAAGGTCGGAGAGATCGTGGCCAAGCTGCAAGCCAATCCCAAATGGGCGGTGCGCTGGACGAAAACGGTAGCGAATATTCCGCTGCGCGCGCTCGCCCAGCAGATGATGGATGCGTCGATCGGCTATGAGAGTGTGTCGAACACGCTCGAGGATCGCGCCGAGGCGGTGAAAGCGATGATGGAGAAACGCGCGCCGGATTTGAGCGGGGAGTGAATTGTTGAGCGAGCCGTTCCTATTTACGCTTCGTCATGCTGAACTTGTTTCAGCATCCACTTCTCCATCGGCACCTTCGTCGCAGGTCGAAGAGTGGACCCTGAAACAAGTTCAGGGTGACGGTTAGGGTAGCTGCGATGACCTTCCAGTCCTTCACCGACGAGCCCGATCATGTCGCGGCAATCCGCGCGCAGATCGAGCGCTTTCTCGCCGATCACCTGCCACGCGAGGTGCGCCAGCGGGCCGACCGCGATGCCCATTGGCCGCGAGATGTTTACACCAAATTCAACGAATTGGGCTTCACGGCTCTGACAGTGCCCGAGGAATATGGCGGGGCGGGACAGGATGTCATCGCTGCGCTCGCCGTGATCGAGGAGCTGTCGCGCGGCGGCCCATCGCTCGCCGGCCCCTATATCCACACGGCGTTCTACGGCGGGATGAACCTCTCGGAGAACGGCTCGGCCGAGCAGAAGGCGGAGTATCTGCCGCGGCTCGCCAAGGGCGAAATGTTCCTGGCTTACGGTCTGTCCGAACCCAATGTCGGCGGCGATCTGGCGAGCGTCGAAACGCGTGCGACACGCGATGGCGACGAGGTCGTGATCAACGGTGCGAAGCGCTGGTGCACGGGCGCAGACTGGGCAGACTTCATCTACTGCCTCGTGCGCTCGGGCCCGGCCGATGCGCGCTACAAGAATCTCTCCTTCGTGCTGATCCCGCGCGAGGCGGCCGGCGTGTCGATGACCGATATCGAGCATATCAACCTGCGCTACACGCACAGCCAGGACGTGTTCTTCGACAATGTCCGCGTGCCCGCCGCCAATATCGTCGGCGGCGAGACAATGTGGAATCGCGGCTGGGAATTGCTCGCCGGCCGCGCGCTCGATGTCGAGAAGCTCGAAATTTCAGCAGTGGCGCTCGGCATCGCCCGCGCCGCGCTCGACGAGGCTTGGGCCTATGCGCAGGAGCGCGAACAGTTCGGCAAGCCGATCGGCCAGCACCAGGCTATCCGCCACAAGCTGGTGACGGCGCGAACCAAATGGCAGGCGGCGCGCCATATGCTCTATCACGCGGCATGGCTGGCGCAGCAGGGCCGCAAATGTTCGATCGAGACGAGCATGGCCAAGCTCTTCGTTGCCGATACGGGTGTCGAGATTGCGCTGATCTGCCAGCAGGTGATCGGTGCCTATGCGCTGTCCGATGCCTATGAGATCGAGCGCCATGTGCGAGACCTGCTCGGCATGCCGATCGTCGGCGGATCGAGTGATATGCAAAAGAACAATCTCGCGAGCCTTATGCGATTGTGAGCGCTGCCTTACCCCGAACCGCTCACCCTGAGCCTGTCGAAGGGCTGTCCTTCACTTTTCAACGTTGCAAAAGAACGGGCAGGGCTTCGACAAGCTCAGCCCCATCGGATTTATTGCTTTTGAGGGAGGTATCATGAGCGCAGCCGCACATATTTCCGAGACATCTTTGCCCCTGCGGCAAGCCATCGAAACCCTCCTCCCCGAAATCGCCGAACGTGCAGCCGAGATCGAAGACGCCCGCCACCTGCCTGCCGATATCGCCGCCAAACTTGCCACCGCCGGTGTCTTCAATATCGTCAAACCGGCCGACATAGGTGGCCTCGAACTTCCCCCGCGCGAAATTGTCGATATCCTCAAGACCATCGCCGCCGCCGATGCGAGCACCGGCTGGTGCGCGATGATCGGCGCGACGACGGCGCTCAACGCTGCCTATCTGCCGCGCGATACGGCGCGCGAAATATATGGCGATCCCGAGACGATCACCGGCGGCGTTTTCGCACCGATGGGCAAGGCCGAAGACAGGGGCGATCACTATCTGGTCAGCGGGCGCTGGCAATGGGGGTCGGGCTCGGCCAATTGTGGCTGGCTGTGCGGCGGTGCGATGGTCTTCGAGGATGGAGAGCTCAAGCGCTTCGACAATGGCGCGCCCTATCACCGGATGATGATCTTCCCCGCCGATCAGGCCGAGCTGATCGATACCTGGCATGTGACGGGCCTCAAGGGCACGGGATCGGGCGATATCGCGGTTCGCGAGATCGAGGTTCCCAAGGAGCGGAGTGTGTCGCTGATCGCCGATAGGCCGCAGGCCGATGGCGCCTTGTTCGTCTTTCCGGTTTTTGGGCTGCTCTCAATGGGCGTGTGCGCCGTTGCGCTCGGCAATGCAGAGGCAGCGCTGGAGGATATCAAGACACTTGTGACGACCAAGAAATCGGCGGGCGCGAGCAAGACGCTCGCCGAGCGTACGACGGTTCAGGCCGCAGTGGCGCGGATGACCGCCGACCTTGGCGCCGCCAATGCCTATCTCGGCGAAGCAATCGACGAATGCTGGGCCGCCGCGCAGAGCGAGAATACGTTATCGATCGAGCTACGCGCCAAGCTGCGCAACGCCTGCACCCATGCGACCGAAACCAGCGCCGATATCGCCAAACGGGCCTATGAGATCGCCGGCGGGACAGCGGTCTATGCCAGCCACCCGCTCCAGCGCCGCTTCCGCGATGCCCATGTCGCGACCCAGCATATCGCGACCGCCTGGCCGACGCGCGAACTGGCCGGGCGGATCATCCTCGGGCTCGAGACCGATACCGCGATGCTGTGACTGCTAGCCGGCGCGAGCGGCCAACTGTCCCCACGGCCCCGTTATTGCCAGTGTGAAGCCCGGTTCCTGAATATTGACGAACATCGTGCGGCCATCGGGCGAGAAACAGGCGCCGCAAAATTCGCTTTGATCGGGATGGGCGTTGCGCGCGAGGTCGTAAATATCGCCCGACGGCGTCAGCCCGCGCAGATATTGGTCGCCGGGACCATCTTCGCAGAGAACCAGATCGCCCCATGGCGCGACGGCGAGATTGTCGGCCATGTCGAGCGTATCGGCGCCGGGCGATTCGTAGATCAGCGTCAGCGATCCCGGGGTGTCGGCTTCACCGCTCTGACCCTCGGAAGAGCTCGGCGTATAACGCCAGACCTGACCCGCTCTCTGGACGCCTCCCTGCGTGCAGTTGAAATAGATATCGCCGCCGCTGCCATCGAGTCGGCGGCCATAATCCATGCCCTCGCCGCGATAGAATTGCGCCGCTCCTGCCGCATGGCCGCGCGCCGCCAGATCGCCTTCGGGCGCTTCGACATCGTCAAGATCGATCCACTCGATCGAGAAGGAACGGCCCGTCTCGATGCCACCGATGCCGTCGCCGCCCCAATCTTGCGGCCAGTTGCTGGTGTTCGCCGCGGGCCATTCGCGGATCGCCAGCGCCTGGAGCCGCCCGCCTTGGTGAAATTCCCCCGGCGTTTCGGGCAGAAAGCGGTAGAAGAGGCCGGTCGGGCTGTCCTCGGTCAGATAGGCGATGCCGGTCTCGGGGTCGATCGCCACGGCTTCATGCGCGAAACGGCCCATGGCGGTCAGCGGGACGGGCGCAATCACGCCGGTGGCCGACGCCGGCACTTCGAAGACGAAGCCATGATAGCGCTGGGCTTCCTCGGGAGGACGCCGCGGTGCCTCCTCACACGTCAGCCACGAGCCCCAGGGTGTGCGACCGCCCGCGCAATTGGCTGCCGTTCCGGTCAATACCAGATAGTCTTCTACCAACTCTCCGCTGCGCATGTCGTAAACGGCTTTGGTCACGCCGCCGAAAAACGGGCTGCCATCGGGCTTGAGTCCAAAGATCAGATCCTCGTCGAGGCGCGACAGCAATTCGTTGTTCGCGCCGAACGGGCTGCCGTTTTCGGTATCGGGCCAATTCTCGTGATTGCGGAGCAGGATGCAACGGTCGGCGCTTGCCGGATCCGCGAAACAGGCCATGCCGTCGGGCCGCCCTGGACGGAAAAAACCGTCGACCATCGCACCACCGGTCTCGGAGATGAGGGTGTAGGAGAATCCCTCTGGCAAATCGACGATACCGCGAGGATCGGGTTGCAACGCTAGCCTGGCATTCGTCGATCGGGCGCGTCCGATGTTGGGAACGGCCGCAGCGGCGTAAAAGAGCCCGACGGCTTTTGCCGAGCTGAGAAAGGTGCGGCGAGTGATCGTCATAGGCGTTTCTCGCGGAATCGATTCAGGAATGCAGTGAGATGACAGAATAGAGTTCGGTGGTGCTCGAAACACCTTTTTTCGACAAAGGTTTGAATAGGGGAGGCCAACATCCATTGTACCCCTTGCTATCGCTCAAGACGAGTCCTTGCCGCGAGGAGCCCGCCTTCGCCAAGGCTATGGCGGGCAGCCCTGGCTTTACTCCGCTAGTTGGCTGGCTTGCCAGCCGAAGCTGCGCAGGGCCTAACGTCCTCTCGCTCGCGCATCTGGTGCGGACGGCGGGACTTGAACCCGCACTCCCTTGTGGGAAGAAGATTTTAAGTCTCCAGCGTCTACCGATTCCGCCACGTCCGCATGCTGCGTGGGTGGCGTCGCCGCGCTGGCCGGTCAAGCCTTGGCAAGCCTCAAACGTTAAGGCGTTCGCGCATTTCCTTGCCGGGCTTGAAATAGGGCACGCGCTTGGCCGGCACCTGCACCGCTGCTCCGGTACGCGGATTGCGGCCTATGCGGGCGTCGCGCTCGCGCGTCGAAAACGCGCCGAAACCACGCAGTTCGACGCGGCCGCCCTTGGTAAGCTGGTCGACGATGCTGTCGAAAAAAGCGTTGACCACGCGTTCGACTTCCTTGGTCGAAAGACCTGGATTGTCATTGGCGATCTTCTGGATGAGTTCGGATCGGATCATAGAGACTCCCATAAGCCAAGATACGGATGCCAACGCAAGACTCAACCGGCGCAAAGGCCCAATAGTCGTTCGCGCCGGCGCGGGTCGATTAATCCAGATTAATGTTCCGGTTTCGAAACAATTTCAACACAATCCGGCGCACAGTTTTTTATAACCGCAACGCGCAGATTTTTCACCCTTTTTTCGATAAGTCGCAGAAATCGGGGCATGATCGGCAGCGGCTGGCGCCAAAAATGTCCAATCATGCCCCGATTCTGGACGGCGTCTCCGGGCTATTCCTTGCTGTCGTCGGCCTTTTTGTCGTCCGAGTCGGCGCTGGATTCGGCTTTGTCAGCCTTTGCCGTTTTTTTCTTGGCGGCGGATTTCGCCTTGGCCTTGGTTGTCGCCTTCGCCTTTGCTTTCGGCTTGGGCTTTGCGTCGGCTTCGGTTTCCGCTTCTTCCGTGGCTTCAGCCTCGTCTTCGGCTTTCGGCTCTTTCTTGGCTTTTGGTTTTGCCTTGGTTTTTGCCTTTGGCTTGGTTTCGGCCTCTTCCTTCGCTTCAGGTTCGTCTTCGGCTTTCGCCTCGTCCTTGGCCTTGGCGTCCTTTTTCGGCTTGGCCTCTTCCTCGGCCTCGCCGTCGCCGTCTTTCTGCTTCAGCGCCGCGCCGAGAATATCGCCAAGGCTCGCACCCGAATCGGTCGAACCATATTGCTGGACGGCCTGTTTCTCTTCGGCGGCCTCGAGCGCCTTGATCGAGAAATTGGGTTTTTTCGAACGATCGAAACCGACAACCATTGCGTCGAATTTCTGGCCGACCTGGAAGCGGTCGGGGCGCTGCTCGTCGCGGTCGCGGCCAAGATCGGCACGCTTGACGAAGCCGACAGGGCCCTCATCGCCCGCCTGGACATCGAGGCCGCCCGATTTGATTTCGAGAACGGTGACCGTCGAAACCTTGCCCTTGCGAAGATCGCCGTCATTCTTGGCGACGCCGCCGCGCTCGAGCTGCTTCATGCCGAGGCTGATGCGCTCTTTCTCCGAATCGATGTCGAGCACCACGGCTTTGACCGTTTCGCCCTTGTGATGCATGTTGAGCGCTTCCTCGCCCGACAGGCCCCAGGCTATATCCGACATATGGACCATGCCGTCGACATCGCCGTCGAGGCCGATGAACAAGCCGAATTCGGTGGCGTTCTTGACTTCGCCTTCGACCTCGGTGCCGACCGGGAAACGGTCGGAGAAGCTCGACCACGGATTGTCCATTGCCTGTTTGAGGCCGAGGCTGATCCGGCGCTTCTCTTCGTCGACTTCGAGGATGACGACCTCGACCTGCTCGGACGTCGAGACGATCTGGCCCGGATGGACGTTCTTCTTGGTCCAGCTCATTTCGGAGACATGGACCAAACCTTCGATGCCCGATTCGAGCTCGACGAACGCACCATAGTCGGTGATGTTGGTGACACGGCCGGTGAAGCGCGCGTCGACCGGATATTTGGCCGATGCGCCTTCCCATGGATCGGTTTCGAGCTGCTTCATGCCAAGGCTGATGCGCTGAGTCTCACGGTTGATGCGGACGATCTGGACGTTCACCTTGTCGCCGATATTGACCATTTCGGACGGATGGTTGATCCGCTTGTAGCTCATATCGGTAACGTGGAGCAGGCCGTCGATGCCGCCGAGGTCGACGAACGCACCGTAATCGGTGATGTTCTTGACGACGCCTTCGATGATCTGGTTTTCGGTAAGCGACTGGATGAGGTCGCTGCGCTGTTCGGCGCGCGTTTCCTCTAGGATCGCGCGGCGCGAAACGACGATGTTGCCGCGCTTGCGGTCCATCTTGAGGATCTGGAAGGGCTGCGGAATGTCCATCAGCGGGGTGACATCGCGCACCGGGCGGATATCGACTTGGCTGCCCGGCAGGAACGCCACGGCGCCACCAAGATCGACGGTGAAGCCGCCTTTGACGCGGCCGAAGATCGTGCCTTCGACGCGGGTTTCCTCGTCATATTCCTTTTCGAGACGGTCCCAGGCGGCCTCGCGGCGGGCACGGTCGCGGCTGAGCATCGCTTCGCCCTGCGCGTTCTCTACGCGGTCGATATAGACTTCGACTTCGTCGCCGACCTTGAGTTCGGCTTTCTGGCCGGGGCTCGCGAATTCGCGCAGCGGCACGCGGCCTTCGGATTTCAGGCCGACGTCGATGACGGCGAGATCGTTTTCGATTCCGGTAACGGTGCCTTTGACGACCTGGCCTTCGAAGCTGTCGCTGTCGCCAAGGGTTTCGTTGAGAAGTTTTTCAAATTCGTCGCGCGTGGGCGTAGCCGAAGTTGCCATGAATATCAGTCCTTCATTCAATCGTTGCAGGCCATCCGGTTGGTTCCGGAGGTCTTTGGGTTAAAAGCATAAAGGCGCGCCAAAGCCCCGGCGCGATTGCCGATGCCTGACACGCTGTTCGTTGGGATTGCGGCGTTACCGCGCGCCCTTCTGCGCCTCAACAAGCTCTATCGCCCGCTGGACGGCCGCCGATATAGTGAGATCGGTCGTATCGAGCAAGTCCGCATCGTCGGCCTGTCGCAGCGGCGCCGTGACGCGTTCGCTGTCGCGTTTGTCGCGATCCCTGATTTCGGCAAGGGTCACGTTGTAATCCGCGTCGGGATCGGATTTGAGTTCATCCTGGTGCCGGCGTTGCGCTCGCTTCTCGGTGCTCGCGGTTACGAACAATTTGGCATCGGCGTCGGGTGCGATCACCGTCCCGATATCGCGACCGTCGAGCACTGCTCCGCCCTCCTGCGTTGCAAAGTCGCGCTGTCGTTCGACAAGAGCGGTGCGGACTTCGGGATGGATCGACACGCGCGAGGCAAGCTCGCCAGCCTGTTCGGAGCGCAGTTCGGGATCGTCGAAAAGGCCGACCGGAAAATCGCAACCCACAAGCGCATCGCCGGCGTTGTCGGGATCGCCGCCGCTGCGTACGACAGCTACGCCTACCGCGCGATAGAGCAGGCCGGTGTCGAGATGCGGCAGCCCGAAATGCTTCGCCAGCGCGCGCGCTATCGTCCCCTTGCCCGATGCGGCCGGCCCATCGACGGCGATGATCACCCTGTGATCGCTCCAAGATCGGCCATCATCGGCGGAAAGCTCGGGAAGCTCGTCGCCATCGGGCTGATGTCGTCGACGGCGACGCCGTGGAGCGAGGCAAGGCCCGCGACGGCGAAGCTCATCACGATCCGGTGGTCGAGATGGGTCGTGATTTCGGGAATGCCTTCGGGCGATTTCAGCTTTTCGCCGCCCGAGCCGGTGATCGTTAGCCCGTCTTCGGTTTCGTCGAGTGTAGCGCCGCATCGCTTCAGACCCTGCGCCATGGCGGCGAGCCGGTCGCTCTCCTTGACGCGCAGCTCTCCAAGCCCGCTGGTTCGCGTCACGCCTTCCGCCACCGATGCCGCCACGAACAGGATCGGAAATTCGTCGATCATAAGCGGCGCGATTTCGCGCGGAATATCGACGCCGCGCAGCGACGAGGAGCGCGCGCGGATATCGGCCACGGGTTCACCGCCGACTTCGCGTTCATTCTCATAGCTCAGATCGGCGCCCATTTCGCGCAGCACATCGAACAGCCCGGTGCGCGTCGGATTGATGCCGACATTTTCGATCAGCACGTCGGACCGCGGGACGATCAGCGCGGCGACGAGTGGAAAAGCCGCCGACGAGGGATCGCCGGGGATCTCGATCCGTTGCGGCTTGAGTTCGGCCTCGCCGGTGACGCTGATGGTCCGGTCGCCGTCATTTTCCGCGATCCCGATATCGGCGCCGAACGCGGCCATCATCCGCTCGCTATGGTCGCGCGTCGCTTCGGGTTCGATAATGCGGCTTATCCCAGGCGTATTGAGCGCGGCGAGCATGATCGCCGACTTGACCTGCGCCGAGGCGACGGGAAGCCGGTATTCGATCGGCACGGCGGGGACGAGGCCATGGACCATCAGCGGGAGGCGGTTTTCGGGAGTTACGGAGAAATCGGCGCCCATTCGCGACAGTGGTTCGATGACGCGGCCCATCGGGCGTTTCGAGAGCGAGGCATCGCCGATAAAGGTCGCGGTGACGCGGTGGCTCGCGACAAGCCCCATGAGCAATCGCGCGCTGGTCCCCGAATTGCCCATGTCGAGCGCGATTTCGGGCTGGAGCAAGCCGCCGACCCCGACGCCCTTCACGCTCCATATGCCGTCGTCGATCCGGTCGATCTGCGCCCCCATCGCCCAGAGCGCGGCGACCGTCGCGATGACATCTTCGCTTTCGAGCAGCCCTTCGATCCGGCTTTCGCCGACCGCTAGCGCCGAAAGGATCAACGCGCGATGGCTGATCGATTTATCGCCCGGCACACGGGCGCGGCCTTGCAGGGGGCCACGAAGAAGAAAGGTGCGGGGGATCGGTGCCTGGTTCATAAAGCTCTATCAATATTGGAGGGGCTTGGCTTTTGACAACGGCATTCCCATCTGGCAAGCGCGCCGCCAATCGCGGGCGCCGCCCGGACTATGCAATTCCTGATTTTGAGAGACACACACGATGGTAAAGCCTGAATGGGGTTCCAAGCGCACTTGCCCGAAATGCGGCGAGCGCTTTTACGATCTCGGCAATGACGAACCGGTGACCTGCATCAACGAAGAATGCGGCGTGACCTGGGATCCCGAGCCCGTGCTCAAATCCAAACAGCCCGTCGCCTTCGAGGCCGACAAGAAGGACGAAAAGAAGAAGGACGACAAGGATCTCTCCGGCGACGACGACGAAGATCTCGAAGTCGACGAAGACGCCGAGATCAATCCAGACGACGAAGTCGATCTGGGCGGCGATGACGACATCCAGGTCGACACCAGCGCCAGCAAGGACGACAAGGAAGACGATAGCTAAGCGGGTAACGCCCGTTCATCCTGAGCTTGTCGAAGGATTGTTCTTCTTTCTTTTCTGACACCGAAAGAAGAAAGGGCAGGGCTTCGACAAGCTCAGCCCAGTCGGATTCCTTACCAATCCGTCTTGCCTAAGCCGGGCGCGGGCGCTAAACGCGCCGCCTTGTTGGAATGGGGCCGTAGCTCAGCTGGGAGAGCGCTACACTGGCAGTGTAGAGGTCAGGGGTTCGATCCCCCTCGGCTCCACCATTTCGCCGAAAGAGAAAATGCGCGGGGCGCATTTTCCGGCGAGATCCCCGAGCGATAGCGAGGGTATGCGCAACCTCCGATTTATCCCGACCAGGGACACGGGCGGCCGAAAAATTCCGAGCAGCTATGCTGCGAGGTCCGGAGCGACCTACGCGGCTTCCGCCGGCAAGCCAGCCATAAACCAAATTAGGCGAAGGCTGCGCGCCAAAGCCTTGGCGAAGGCGGGCCGGACACGTTTCCGTATTCCAGCCTTGCAATCGAAGCGCTTTTTCCCGACCCAGAGCCACATGCACTACGTCTGTATCCTCCAGAGCGTCGGCCAATTCTACACGTGGCCTTGGCTCAAAGGACATCGCGTCCGCTTCTGGGCCGAAAACAGATATTTCATAAACATAATAAATGTTCGAAGACCCCGTCGCTAATCTGTGGCATTTTTCGACGGCAGCCTGCTAACAGCGGTCGGCACACGCAATCCTTTTGACATGCCTTTTTCCAATGTTACAGCGAAACCATGCCTGTTAGCCCATATTATGACAAGAGACGCCTTACTGAAGTCGTTCAGGAAGGGCGCCACAGAGGATTTGTGGGCGGGCTGTGGACCGAACTCGGTCAGTTGCAGTTGGATTTTATGAAAAGTCGTGGATTAACCCCGGACATGCGTCTACTCGATGTGGGCTGTGGCTGTCTTCGAGCCGGTGTCGAGTTCGTCAGATACTTGGATGCTGGCCGCTATTTCGGGATCGATCTTTCGCAAGAACTTCTGGATATCGGCTACGAGATCGAATTGGCTGACGCCGGGCTTCAGACGAGGCTGCCAAAGGACAATCTCTTTTGCACAGAGACATTTGACGCAAGCAAATTTGCTGTCAAGTTCGACATGGCGATTGCAAATTCGGTATTTACCCATCTGCCGGTGAACCATTTGAAGCTGTGTCTGATTCAACTGTCAGAAGTAATGCGGGCTGGCTCGACATTCTATGCAACATTTTTCGTCGCGGCCGATTTGGGAGAATGGCGTAAGCCGATCAAACACCAGATAGGTGGCGTCACGACGTTTCCTGAGAAGAACCCATTTCATCACATGCACGACGAAATCACGTTTGTCGCTTCCACCTGCGGTTGGAGCTTAGATTCGCTCGGTCCATGGAGTCACCCAAGGAATCAGTGGATCGCAGAATTTCGGCATGTTGCAGAGCGGCGCTAGCCGGTGACGGAGGGCCCGATCATTATTGTCGGCATGCATAGGAGCGGAACGAGTTGCTTGGCCGGTTGTTTGCAGTCGGCTGGTCTGTATTTGGGCGAAGTAAACACCAAGGCCCCAGCAAATAGGAAGGGAAATCGCGAAAATCGTGCAATAATGGACCTGCACGAAGACGTGTTTCAGGCCAACAATGTGAGCTGGGATAGGCCCAGTTCGCGGCTGGACTGGAATGATTCGCATGTCGAATGGCAGGCAGAAATAATTCGGAGCTATCCCGCCAAGCGGGTTTGGGGGTTCAAGGACCCACGCACGCTGATGGTTATCGACCAATGGCTAAGGGCGATCCCCCACGCGCGCATTGCGGCGACTTTTCGGCATCCGTTACAGGTTGCACGATCACTGCAACAACGCGACAACTTCGAGCCGGAGCGCGCCCTGTCTATATGGCGAACATACAACTCGGAATTGGTCAGGATATGCAAATCAGTAAACGTCGAGATCGTGAATTTCGACCTCCCGCCGCGCGACTATGAGCGAAAAGTGGGCACCATTTGCGGTAGACTTAATTTGGACGGTCCTCAAGTTGCGGGAACATCTTTTTTTGACCCCTGGTTGAGAAGCAGTCAGGTTTTCCAGGTTCAATCGCTCCCACAAGATATCGTAGATATCCATGACGCGCTGTTGTCCCTTTCGGCATGAATACGGCCCCAAAAATAACGAGCCGGGTGCCAAGCATTTCGGTCGTGGTGATAGTTTACAACATGCATCGAGAGGCCCCAAAAACTCTTCTCAGCCTCTCTCGCGCAATTCAGGTCGGCGTTGAGGCAATAGATTATGAGGTTATTGTCGTCGATAACGGTTCGGAAAAACCACTTGCAAAAGTGATGCTTGATGAGCTTCACGGCGATTTCCGATATTACCATTTGGACGACGCGCCACCATCCCCAGCGTTCGCTGTGAACTTCGGAGCCAGAAAGGCGAAATACCCGAACCTTGCGATCATGATTGATGGTGCTCGCATCGCAAGCCCTGGATTAATTCAAACTGCAAGTTCCGCGTTGAGTAAATTTAGACGCCCTATTGTTACGACGGTTGGATTCCATCTCGGACCCGAGATTCAGACTCAGTCCATCTTAAACGGCTATGATAAGGACGTCGAAGACAAATTGTTGGATAGCGTCGGCTGGCCTCAAAACGGCTATAGATTGTTTGAAATATCAGCGCTGGCCGGCTCATCGAAAAATGCATGGCTAGCGCTCGGTAATGAAAGCAATTTTACTGTTCTTCCACAATCCATATTTCTCGAGCTGCATGGATACGAAGAAAAGTTTGATCTTCCCGGCGGTGGTTTCGTGAACTTGGATTTTTTCAGACGCGCCTGCGAATTGGAAAAAGTTACGGTCGTATCGTTATTCGGCGAAGCGACCTTCCATCAGGTGCACGGCGGGATAATGACAAATCGGCCGGCGCCGAAAGTTGGACGCGAGCTAGCCAAATACCGAGAACAATATCGCAAGATTTATGGTTTTGATTTCGCACTGCCACCAATCAAACCAGTTTTGTATTGCCGCCCGGACGCGGCAACGGTTCCCGGAATAATCGGGGCAAGCAAATTTCTGGCTCGTGAGTTCACGTCGCTCAATCATGAAACAGTGCCATGATTATGCACTGTATATTGTCCTTCAGACTATAAGCGGAAATGAGTCATTTTATGGGACGAAGTTCATAGAACTCCCCTAAACAGCCAATGCAGGCACCGAGAACACCAATTGACAATGGTCACAGCTTCACGAGTCAATTTCGTCGTCGCCGGCGCTCAAAAGTCTGGCACGAGAGCGTTGCGAAAGTTCTTGGCCAATCATCCGGACATTGGCGTTCCGAAACCGTCCAAGCCAGAGCCGCATTTTTTCGACTGGGTGTTGGACAATCGAAAAGACCGATCCTGGGCCGAGCTATGGCAGACTTATCATGAGATGTTCGATGCTGACGCGCTAGATCTCGTAACTGGGGACGTCACACCAAACTATATATATCACCCCGACGCAGTGCGGCGGATTTACGATTACAATCGGCGAATGAAGATCGTTGTCATTTTACGAAACCCAATCGAAAGAGCTTATTCGCAGTGGGTGATGCAGAGGGAAAGCGGTGCTGAGTCGCGCAAATTTCTGCCGGCGCTCGTAAATGAGCGCAATGTGCTGAAGCGCCTAGGCCATCATCGCAACTTTTCCTATTTGCATCGAGGTCTTTACGATCAACAGGTCAACCGACTGTTGGAGATTTTTCCAAAGGGCCAGTGCCTTTTCATTAAGACCGAGAGACTTCGTGACAATCATAAGAGTACTTTGACGAGCGTCTTTGAATTTCTAGAAGTGGCGACAGCCCACGTTCCACCGAAAGAGGTTGTTCACCATCGTGATTATCAAAAGATGTCTGCGCTCAGCCGATCGATTCTGAGGCGATATTTCCAACTGAGCATCAGTCGCTTAGAGGACCTGCTTGGCTGGGATTGCAGCGACTGGCAATAGAACAAGCAGAATCTTGATAGAGCTAAGGACGACCAGCCGAAATCGAACTGGAGGTCTGTCGTGAAAACTAATTCATGGACCTGTCAGTATGTCCGCTTTGGGCGCCAAGCGGACGGTATAAAGGTCGGTGCAAATAGGTGGAAATCGGCTATGCCGCCCACCCCTGCATCTTCGCCGCCTCGGCCCTTACTCTCTCCGGCCCGCCCATCAGCTGCCGGTTTGCGCCGATGCGTTTGAACCAAAAGTGCAGCCCGAGCAGGTCGGTGAAGCCCATACCGCCATGGACTTCGGTCGCGGTGCGCGCGACGAAGGTGCCGACTTCCGCCAGATGCGCCTTGGCGAGGCAGGCCATGACCGGGGCCTCCGCGTCGCCGCTGTTGAAGGCGTAGGCGGCGTGCCAGACTAGCGCCCGCGCGCATTCGATCTTGGCGGCCATTTCGGCGCATAGGTGTTTGACCGCCTGGAACGAGGCGATGACGCGGCCGAATTGTTCGCGCTGCCCGGCATAATCGACCGCTGCCTCCAACATGTGTTGCGATGCGCCGAGCGTATCGGCGGCGATCAGCAGGCGGGCGGCGGCAACTATCCGGTCGGCGGCGGCTCCCGGCTGGTTTTCGCCCGATAGCGGCGTTGCGGGGGCGTTGGCGAAGGCGAATTCGGTGGCGGGGCGCGTGCCGTCTATCGTGGTCAGGGCGATGGCCTCGACGCCGTCGCCATCGACGGGGAGGAAATGGAGCGCGCCGTCGCTTGTCGCGATCAGGAGGTGCGTTGCGCGGTCGGCGTCGAGGGCGAAGAGCGCGGTGCCGTTGAGTGTTCCGTCTTTGCTGCTGACGCCGGTGCCGTCGCGAACGCCGGTGCGTTCGGCGAGCGCAATGGCGTAGCGCGCTGCACCGCTTGCGATGGCGGGGAGCAATTCGGTCTGCTGCGCCTCATTGCCCGCCGCCGCGATGCCGATGGCCGCGAGCGCCGAGCCGGTGAAGCCGGCGGGCGAGACGGCGCCGCCGAGCGCCTCCTGCGCGACGGCGGCTTCGACAAGCCCGAGCCCGAGACCGCCATGGCCTTCGGGGACAAGCAGGGCAGGGAGGCCGAGTTCGGCGAGACCCGCGCCGATCGCCTCGGCCACCGCGCTATCGCCGTCCGTCGCCTTGCGGACCGCATCGAGCGGCACCTTGTCGGCGACGAAGCCCCGCAGCGTATCCTGCAGCATCCGTTGGTCGTCGGAGAGCGCGAATTGCATTTCTAAATCCTCCCCCATCGGGGGAGGGGAACCGCGAAGCGGTGGAGGGGGAAAGGCCACAGGCGGAAGGGCGCGTGGCGGGCCCCCTCCGTCAGCCCTGTGGGCTGCCACCTCCCCCGCCGGGGGAGGGCCTTGATAGCCACCACCATCACGCCGCCACCTGCGGCTTGGGTTCCCTCGGCATACCCAATCCACGCTCGGCGATGATGTTTTTCTGGATCTGCGCGGTGCCGCCGCCGATGATCAGGCCGAGATCATACATATAGCGCCACTGCCAGCTACCGCGGTCTCGTATCCGCGGGCTATCGCCGTAAAGGAGCCCGAGCTCGCCCATCGCGTCGATCGCGAGGCCCGCGAGCTGGTGATTGAGTTCGCAGCCTTGCAATTTGATGATCAGCCCCGCCATCCCCGCCGGTTCGCCCTTCAACGAGGCGGTCATCACGCGCATGCCGTTGGCCAGCATGGCGTAAACCTCGGCCTGGAGCCTGACGAGGCGATCGCGGAACACCGGACTGTCGATCAGCCGCTCGCCGTCGATCGTCTCCGCTTTCATCAGCTCGACGATGGCGAGCAGCCGCGCCTTCGCCGCATTCGGATTGCCGAGCATCCCGCGTTCGTGCTTGAGCGTCGCGTTCGCCACGC
Organism: Sphingomonadaceae bacterium; assembly: GCA_013001755.1. Lineage (GTDB taxonomy): Bacteria > Pseudomonadota > Alphaproteobacteria > Sphingomonadales > Sphingomonadaceae > Parasphingopyxis. The sequence continues at coordinate 11,272 of JABDLY010000151.1, read as the reverse complement.
GCCAGCCTTGCCCCGGCTCGCCGACGACATTCTCGATCGGAACACGCACATCGGTGAAGAACACTTCGTTGAAATTGGGCGCGCCTGTCATATCGACGAGCGGGCGGACCTCGATGCCCGGCGTGTCCATCGGGAAGATGATGTAGCTGATGCCGTGATGTTTGGGCGCGTCCGCATCGGTGCGGACGAGGCAGAAGATCATATCGGCCTGCTGCGCCGTCGAAGTCCAGATTTTCTGGCCGTTGATCAGGTAATCGCTGCCGTCGACGGTGGCGCTGGTCTTGAGCGAGGCAAGGTCGGAGCCCGCGCCGGGTTCGGAATAGCCCTGACACCAGATCGTCTCGCCGCGCAGCGTCTTGGCGACATGGGCCTGTTTCTGTTCCTCGCTGCCCATCTCCAAGAGAGTCGGCACGAGCATCGAAATGCCCTGGTTCGCCATCGGCGGCGGCGCGCCGGTCTGCGCAAAGGCTTCGGAAATCAGGCGGGACTTGAGGATATCGGGCTCGGCGCCATAGCCGCCATATTCGGCCGGAATGGTGCGCGCGGCATAGCCGTGTTCGATCAGCAATTTCTGCCAGGCGAGCCGCTTTTGATGGCGCATCGGCAAGCCGCTCGACGGCCATTTGTCCTTGTTGTCGAGCAGGAAGGCGGTGACTTCGTCGCGAAAGGATATATGCTCGGGGCTAAGGCTGAGATCCATGGGTCCCGAATGTCCTTTCCTGCACGGCGTCATTCCAGCGAAAGCTGGAATCTCTTGCCACATTGGCGCTGCCCAGCCGAGAGAGATCCCAGCCTCCGCTGGGATGGCGGGGTGGGCTAGGCCGCCTCCAGTTCCTTCTCGTCGAGAAAGCTTTCGAGCCGGCCGCGGATGATCGCCTCGGCTTCTTCCATGATGCCGTCGATGAGCTCCTTGCAGCTCGGGATGTCGTGGATCAGCCCGGCGACCATGCCGCAGCTCCACGCGCCGCGATCCATTTTGCCCTCCATCATGATCTCGGGATAGACGCCCGCGACCTGTTCGAGGATATCGGTGATCTGGAGGTCGGCGCCCTTTTCCTGCTCGATCTTGAGGATGTCGTCGACGGCGGCGTTTTTGAGGACGCGTTCGGTATTGCGGATCGGACGCATGACGAGCGCGGTGTCGAGCTCGCTTGCCGCGACGATCGCCTGTTTGACGTTATCGTGCACCGGCGCTTCCTTGGTGGCGATGAAGCGTGTGCCCATGTTGATGCCCTCGGCGCCCATGGCGAGTGAAGCCACCAGACTGCGGGCATCGGCTTGGCCCCCCGAAGCGACGAACGGAATGTCGAGCTCGTCGGCGGCGCGCGGCAGCAGGATCATGTTGGGAATATCGTCTTCGCCCGGATGGCCGCCGCATTCGAAACCGTCGACGCTGACCGCGTCGCAGCCGATCGACTGCGCCTTGAGGCTGTGGCGCACGCTGGTGCATTTATGGATGATCTTGACGCCGGCGTCCTGAAGCCGCGGCAGATGCTCGGCGGGATTGCGGCCGGCGGTTTCGACCGCCTTGATGCCGTTGGCGAGGATTGCGTCGATATATTCGGGATAGGGCGGCGTGGTGAAAGCAGGGAGGAAGGTCAGGTTCACCCCGATCGGCTTATCGGTCAACTCCTTCGCCTTCTTGATCTCCTTGTCGAGATCCTCGGGCGTTTTCTGCGTCAGCCCCGTGATGATGCCGAGCCCGCCGGCTTCGGAAACCGCCGCCGCCAGCTCGGCAAAGCCGACATAATGCATGCCGCCCTGGATGATCGGATGTTCGATGCCGAACAGTTCGGTGATGCGCGTTTTCATGATGCCGACTCCCTGATTCTGGTTTGAAGCGACTGTCGCGCCGGTTGACGTTCGCGTCAACCTGCGGTTTGAAGAACGCGCAACAAATGCGCTCACCGTGAGCCTGTCGAAGGGTTGGATACGACCCAACCGCAAAGAGGCTTCGACCAGCTCAGCCTGAGCGCCAAAGGGAAAGAGCATCCGCATGACCATCGACGACACCACACCCGTCCTGATTGGCGCCGGCCAATTTGCCGAGCGCGTCGGCGAAGAGGGCTATGAAGGTCTCGCCAATTACGAGCTCGCGGCAAAGGCGGGCGAAAGGGCGCTGGCCGATGTCGGGGCGAACCAGCCGATTGCCGGACATATCGACGCGCTTGCGGCGGTGCGTACTTTCGAGGATGTCTCGCCCGTTCTTGGCCAGCCCTTCGGCAAGTCGAGCGCCTTTCCCTGGTCGGTTGCGAAGCGGCTCGATGCCGATCCGGACCATGTCGTTTACGAAGATGTCGGCGGCCAATCGCCGCAAAACCTGGTCACCGAGTTCGGCGGGCGGATCGCGGCGGGCGAGTTCGGTGTGGTGCTGCTTTGCGGTGCCGAGAACATCTCGACGGTCACGCATCTCCAACGTTCGGGCGGCAGCGCCGACTGGTCCGAAGCGATTGACCGGCCGATGGAGAGTAGGCTCAGCGATAACAAGGGCATGATCAATCGCGACATGGTTGCGCACCAGCTGATCCGCGCACCGGAGAACTACGCGCTGTCGGAAAATGCGCGGCGGCGGCGGCTCGGCATGTCGCGCGAAGATTATGCGCAGGCGATGGGTGAACTCTTCGCGCCGTTTACGAAGGTGGCGGCGGAAAACCCCTACAGCGCACAGGCGATCGAGCCGATGTCGGCCGAAGAGATTGCCTTCGCATCAGAGAAGAACCGCTGGATCACTACGCCCTATCCGATCCGGCTCGTCGCCAAGGAAAAAGTCAACCAGGGCGCGGCGCTGCTGCTCGCTTCGGTCGCCAAGGCGCGTGAACTCGGCGTTCCGCAAGAAAAATGGGTGTTCCTCCACGGCGCCTGTGGCCTCGTCGAGCCCGGGCTTTGGGAGCGTGCCGATATCAGCGCCTCACCGGCGGCGCAGATGGTGGCGAGTATCGCGCTCGAGCGTGCCAGTGTCGGTATCGGCGATATCGGCCATTTCGATTTCTACAGTTGCTTCCCGATCGCCGTTGCCAACAGCGCGATCGACGGCCTTGGCATGGCGGCGGACGATCCGCGCGGGCTGACGCTCACGGGCGGGCTCCCGTACTTCGGCGGCGCGGGGAACAATTATTCGATGCACGCCATCGCTGAAATGATCATTCGGCTGCGCGGCGATCCCGGTAGCTTTGGCCTGGTCAGCGCCAATGGCGGTTATCTCACAAAAACATCGGTTGGCGTCTATTCGACAGTGCCGCGCGAATGGCGGGATATGGGGTCGGCCGAATTGCAGGCAGGGATCGACGCCGCTCCGAAGCCCGTTTGGACGAGCGAGGCCGAAGGCGACGCCGTGCTCGAATCCTACACAATCCATCATGGCCGGGACGGACCGACAATCGGCGTGATCTATGGCCGGCTCGGCAGCGGCGAGGCGTTTCTCGCCAACAATGCCGATGCCGAAACACTCGCGACGATGGTGGAGGACGATCCGCTCGGTGCGAAGATTACCGTCGAACGCGGCGAGAAGGCGAATTTGTTTCGCTTTGGTTAGCCGCGTTGCGACCGCGCCTTCTGCTCGAACGCGGAAATGTGCTACGTTCGACTAGTTTCCGACAGCGAAGATCTGTTCGCGTCGGCGAGCGGCTTGCATCATAAGAATTGCCGAAGGCAAAGCACGGCCGCCCTGCTCCATTTCCAATAACAAGTAGGTCAAAATATACGCCGAGTGAATCGTATCTGGATGCTCCGTGCCCTGTGTCCGGACACTCGTCTCCAAGTGACGCCGAAAGAGCGGCTCAGCTTCGTCGTAGCGGCCCCTCGCAATATTCAGCCCTGCTAGATTGTAGACCGTACTAAGGGTGTTGGGATGATCCTGTCCCAAAGTGCGTTCAAGGGCATCGAGAGCACGCAGGACGAGCGTTTCGGCTTCGTCGAACCGACCTTGCCCTTTGTACACCAACCCAAGATTGTGGATCGAGGCGAGAGTGAGATTGTCTTCCGGCCCCAGAACCCGCTCTCGGGTGTCGAGAATGCGCAGATGGAGAGCTTCGGCTTCGTCATAGCGCTCTTGTCGCAAGTAGAGGTTCGCTAGAGTTTCGAACGAATCAAGCGTCCGAGGATGTTCCGGCCCGAGTGTCCGTTCACGGGAGTCAGCCGCGCGCAAAATCAGTGCTTCAGCTTCGTCGTAGCGCCACTGGTTAAAGTATAGCCCTCCGAGATTGTGAAGCGACCGGAGAGTATCGGGATGTTCCGGGCCCTGATTGCGTTCATTGGCGTCTAGCGCGCGCAGGTAGAGCGGTTCGGCCAGGTCGTACTGACCTTGGCTGTCGTATAGAGCCGCCAGATTGTTGACCGCACCCAAAGTTGCAACATGATCCGGACCCAGTTGCCCTTCCCAAACGTCGAGCATTCGGCGAATTAGTGGAGCGGCGTCCGCGTCGCGGCGTTGCCTGATGTACAGGTCCGCAAGTGTGCTGATCCAAAAGAGCGTAGAGGGATGTTCGGGCCCCATGGTGCGTTCATGGATGCCGACGGCTCGCAGATTGAGCGGCTCGGCTTCGGCATAGCGGCCCTGGATTTGATAGAGTGCTGCAAGACTACTGACCGAGTCTCGCATTTCGGGATGCACTTCGCTCAAAGAGTTTTCGGCTAGCTGGAGCGCTTGTTCGGCCAGAATCGTCGCTTCCGCAAAATCGTCATTTCTCATTCTCTCCGATACCTGCAAATTCAGCTGCCGCACTTCTTCAGCTGATGCCGCCACTTCAGCACTTGTTTGAGCCAAAGCTGATGAAGAGAAGGTTCCGACGATCAGAAGGCCAAGGCAGAACCGGACGATTGCGAAAGCCAATATCGATTGACGCGGGTCGCAGATGCCTAAACTTCTCCAGCGCACGCGCATTCCTTCCCCAAGTCAGTGCAAATCATAGTCCGCGGCCGCGAAAACGCAAAAAAGGGGTAGGAGATCGATAGATTCATGATTGCCGGATCAAATTTACACCCCTGAGTGTTCGGCAATTCGCTTCGACAACCGCCAGCTGTGCTTCCTGTCGCACTGCAAATAGCAGTTGCCCTCTTTGTCCGCTTTGGGTGCGAAGCAGACGATTGTTTCATAGGCAGCTATTTCCCCTTCCACTCGGGCTTGCGTTTCTCGGCGAACGCCGCCGCGCCTTCGCGGGCGTCTTCGGAGGCAAAGACGCCGCCGATGATTTCCTGCTGCTTCGCCCACATTTCGTCATGCGACCAGTCTTCGGTCTTGGCGATGACTTCCTTGGACTTGCGCACGGCGAGCGGGCCGTTGGCGGCGATGGTGGCGGCGAGTTCCTTCGCGCCTTCGATCGCCGGGCCGTCGACAACGCGGTTGACGAAGCCGATTTCGTGCGCGCGCTGGGCCGAGATGAAATCGCCGGTCAGTGCCAGCTCCATCGCAAAACGCTTGGGCAGCATGCGCGGCAGTTTGAGCAGCGCGCCGGCGCCGGCGGCGAGGCCGCGCTTCACTTCGGGAATGCCGAATTGCGCGTCCCTGTTGGCGACGACCATGTCGCAGCCGATCGCGACTTCCATGCCGCCGGCCAGCGCATAGCCGTCGACTGCGGCGATTAGCGGCTTGGCGGGCGGATCCTCGACGAAACCAGCGAAACCCTTGCCCTTCACCATCGGCAGCTCGCCCTTGAGGAAGGCCTTGAGGTCCATGCCCGAGCAGAAGGTGCCGCCCGCGCCGGTGATGATGCCGATCGTCAGGCTGTCGTCGCTGTCGAGCCTCTCCATCGCCGCGGCGACGCCTTCGGCGACTTCGCGGTTGACGGCGTTCTTGGCTTCGGGGCGGTTGATCGTGATCGTGAGGACGCCATCGCTGGCTTCGGTGAGGACGGCTTCGGACATGGGGCTTCTCCTGTGTGATTCTGCTTGGCGATGGTTGTCGCGCTGGTTGACGTTTGCGTCAACCTTTGCGGCTTCGATACGTCATTGCGAGCGCAGCGGGCCGAAGGCGACCGGAGGTCAACCAATCCAGAGCCGCAAGAGCTTTCGCCTGCCGCTCTGGATTGCCGCCTCGCCTTCGGTTCCTCGCAATGACGCGTTCTTGTCACTAGGAAGAGGTCGATGACCGACGCCGCATTCCGCCCCCGCCGTTCCTGCCTCTATATGCCCGGCGCCAACGCACGTGCGCTTGAAAAGGCGAAAAGCCTGCCCGCCGATGTGCTGATCTTCGATCTTGAAGATGCCGTCGCGCCCGAGGCGAAGGACGAGGCGCGCGAACGGGTGGCCGATGCTGTGCGCGAGGGCGGCTATGGAACGCGTGAGATTGTCGTGCGGATCAACGCGGCGGACAGCGAATGGGGCAGTGCCGATCTCGCCGCTATCGCGCCGGCCCGGCCCGACGCGATCCTGCTTCCCAAGGCGACGCGCGCGGCAGATATCGAAAATGTGGCGGCGGACGGCCTGCCGCTCTGGGCAATGATCGAGATGCCGCTGGCGATCCTCAACATTGCGGAGATCGCAGCGGCCGATGGGCTGGCGGCGTTTGTCATGGGCACCAACGACCTCGCCAAGGAAATGCGCGCGGTGACGACACCGCGGCGCGAGGCCTTCGCCTTTGCGCTTTCGGCGGCGGTTACTGCGGCGCGAGCCAATGACCTCATTGTTATCGATGGCGTGTTCAACGCAATCGACGATAAAAATGGCCTGATCGCGGAAGCGCGTCAGGGGAGGATGCTCGGCTTTGACGGCAAATCGCTGATCCATCCGGCGCAGATCAACACCGCCAATTCCGTCTTTGCGCCTTCGGAAGACGATATCGCGCAGGCTCGCGCCATCGTCGCCGCCTTCGCCGCGCCTGAAAATGCCGGCAAGGGTGTGCTGCGCGTCGATGGCAAGATGGCCGAGCGGCTGCATCTGGCCGAGGCCGAGCGCTGCGTTGCGATTGCCGAGGCGATTGCCGCGCGGGCCTGATGTTTGTCCCGCCCCGGCACAATCGGGTTAACCCACAGACTTAACTGCCTTTGCCCCTCAACGGGAAAGTAAACAAATCGTTAAGGTGCGGCGATGGCCACCGCTCCACCCGATTCTCTCTATGCGCCGCTGACCGCCAAGCTGATCAGGCGGATCGCCGATGACGAGCCGATCGCCTTTGGCCCGCCACCCGTCCCGGCGCGCAGCGAGCTTGCCGAAAACGCCAGGCTCTTCACGATCACCTGGGCCGGGGGCTTTGTCTTTTTCCTGATGTTCCTCGGCTAGCTATTCGAGCGCTTCGGGCACTGGCTGACGGGGCAGCGGAATGTCGCAGGCCTTGTGGAGGAGCCAGGCCGTCCAAGCCGAGACGAGACACATGCCGGCCACGAGGAACAGCTGCTCGGTCGTCGATACGCCGAGCATGCTGAGCCCGAAGGCGGCGAGCGAACCGAGCACCATCGATCCCGAATTGACGACATTGTTCGCAGCGACCGTGCGCGCCGTCTGGCTGATATCGACCGTCGTCGTGATAAAGGCATAGAGCGGCACAACGAACGCGCCGCCGGCCACCGCCACGCCGAGCAGCGTGAAAATCACGAACCAGGCGTCGGGATTGCTCATAAAGCTCTGGAAATCGTAGAGCGCGCCGCCGGGCAACCCTTCCCATTGCTGACAGATAATCCAGAGCAACAGTACGAAACCGCCCATCGCGATGACGCTGATCGGCGCGAAGCGCGCGGAAACTTCGCCCTTGAGCAGTCGATTGATCAGCAGCGAACCGATGGCGATGCCGATCGAGAAGATGCCGAGAAAACCGCTGGCGACGATTTCGTCGGCGGTCAGCACATTTTTCACGAGCGGCGGGAACTGGATGATCAGCACCGACCCTATTGTCCAGAAAAAGCTGATCGCGACGATGGCGAGGAACAGCCGCCGGATATGCAAGGTTTCGTAGACGAGGCGATAGCTCGAGCGGATCGGATTGAAGTCGATCGGCTCGGGTGTCTTGTGCGGCGGCGCGGGCGGCACGAAATGTGCGCTGATCCGTCCGACCAGGGCGACCGCCAGCACGCAGCCTGCCGCCGCGATAGCGCCGAACTTGCCGACGATCACACCGCCCAGGATCGTGCCGCACAATATGGCGATATAGGTGCCGGCTTCGACAAGGCCGGTGCCGCCCAGCACCTCGTCCCTTTCGAGATGCTGCGGAAGGAGGGCATATTTGATCGGCCCGAAAAAGGTCGATTGCGCGCCCAGCGCGAAAAGCGCCGTCAGCATCAGCGGAATCGATTGCAGATAGAGGCCGGCCGCGCCGGTCAGCGCAATCAGTATCTCCGCAGTCTTGACGATGCGAATGATTTTCGCCTTGTCGTAATTGTCGGCGAGCTGACCGGCGGTGGCCGAGAGCAGGAAAAAAGGCAGGATGAAAAGGCCGGTTGCAACCGCGCTGAACTGAAATTCCTGCGCCGGATCGTTGTAGATGCCGTAGATCACGAGCACGACCATCGCGAATTTGAACAGATTGTCGTTGAATGCGCCGAGCAATTGCGTGGCGAATAGCGGTCCGAATCGGCGCTTTCCTAAAAGAGCGAACGAAATCTGCATGCGGGCCTTTTCTGGGAAGGGAAGGGGCTCATGCGCAAAGTGGTGCCGCCGCCATAGCGAAGGGCCTGGGATGCGCCAAGGGCGGGCGCAAACAGATGCCGCCTTGTGCCGCTTTGTCCGCCCGCCAAAAATGGCTAGACGGTGAAGCCATGCTGACGCTCCCCAACATTCTCACGCTGTCGCGCATATTTGCGGTGCCGATATTGGTCGCCCTGCTTTGGGAGGCCGGCTGGCTCGGCTATTTCGTGGCCTTTGTGTTGTACTGCGTGGTCGGCGTGACCGACTATCTCGACGGCTATCTCGCGCGTTCGCAGGGCACGGTGTCCAAACTCGGGATTTTCCTCGATCCGATCGCCGACAAGATTATGATCGCCGCGGTCATCCTGATGCTCGTCTTCACCCGCGACATAGAGGGTTGGCATGTCATTGCGGCGCTCGTCATCCTGGTCCGCGAGATCACCGTTTCGGGGCTGCGCGAATTTCTCGCCGGGCTCAGCGTGTCGGTGCCGGTGAGCCGGCTCGCCAAATGGAAAACCACCTTCCAGATGTTCGCGCTCGGTGCGTTGATCCTTGCCGGGTCGGTCAGCCATGGCGGCTGGGAGCAATTGTTCTGGGTGAAACCGGTCGGGCTGATATCGCTCTGGGTCGCCGCCGCGCTGACGCTGGTCACCGGCTATGATTATCTGCGCGCCGGCCTCAAGCATATGGACTAGGCCGCAAACCCGCACTCAGGGCGCTCGAGGTTTGAAGCGAAATGGCTCGGTGCAAGGAGGAAAGGCGCAGGAATATGTCAATATTTCAATCCTGTTCGACGCAGCACTGGGCCATTTCGGCCAAATCCCGTAGGACGTCCAAATGGCTTCCATCTCGAACCTAAAGACGCTTGCTGGGGCAACCAGCCCCTGTGGCGCGCCTTACAGTCCGATATGTCCGCCATTTGGACACCTCGAGCGCCCTGAGTGCGGGTTTGCGGCCTAAGCGATGGCGCTGGAAATTCTCTACTTCGCCTGGGTGCGTGAGGCGATCGGCAGCGATGCCGAAACCGTCGAGCCGCCGGATGGGGTCGAGACGATAGGCGATCTGATCGGTTGGCTGGCCGGACGCGGCGAGGGCTATGCCGAGGCGCTGGGTGAGCCCGGCCGGCTGCGTGCAGCCATCGACCAGGTCTTTGCGTCGATGGAAACGCCGCTTGGAGAAGCGCGCGAAGTCGCGATCTTCCCGCCGGTGACGGGCGGATGAAACCAGACGTTCGCGTCCAGGCCGATGCTTTCGATTCGGGCGTGGAGCTGGCCGCGCTCGAACAGAGAGGCGCTGGCGGCATCGCGTCTTTCATCGGCATCGTTCGCGGCGATGGCGGGCTCGAAGCGCTCGAGCTCGAACATTATCCGGCGATGACCGAGCAGGCGCTGGGCGGCGTTGCGGCGGAGGCGGCGCGGCGCTGGCCGCTGTTGGCGCTCACCGTGATCCACCGTCACGGCCGTCTCGTTCCCGGCGACCGCATCGTTTTCGTCGGCGCGGCGGCGGCGCATCGCGGCGAGGCGATTGCGGCGACGAACTTCGTGATCGACTGGCTCAAGACCGATGCGCCGTTCTGGAAGCGCGAGATCTTTGGCGATGGCCGTAGCCAATGGGTCGAGGCGCGGGCGGCGGACGATGCGGCGCGGGTGAAGTGGGACAGCTGATTCCTCTCCGTGCCGGGGAGGAATTTATCCAGCCGCTTCGAGCAGCGCATCGGCCAGCAGCCTGAAATCCTTTTCGCGCGGGCTGTTCTTGCGCCAGACGAGCGCGATGGTGCGCGCCGGGTGATCGGCGTCGAGCGGGCGCGCAACGATATCGGTCTGGTCGAGAATGCCGGCATTGACCGCCATTTCGGGCAGCATCGTTGTGCCGAGGCCGTTGTCGACCATCTGGACGAGCGTGTGGAGCGAGGTGCCCATCATCCGCGCTTCGGCGCGCAGCTCGGGCCGGTTGCACGCCGCGAGCGCGTGATCCTTGAGGCAATGGCCGTCTTCGAGCAGCAGCAGCTGGCCCTCGTCGAGCGTTTCGGGCGTGATCTTGCTCGGCGGGTTGTCCGGCTGACCCTTCGGGAAAGCGACGAAGAGGCGGTCGTCGAACAGCTCGGCCTTGTCGATCTCGCCGCAGGCATAGGGCAAGGCGAGCAACACGCAATCGACATGGCCGCGTTGCAGCGATTCGCAGGCATCGGGGCTGATCTCCTCGCGGAGGAAGAGTTTGAGGTCGGGCCAGTCCTTGCGCAGTTTGGGCAGGATTTTCGGCAGCAGGAAGGGCGCGATCGTCGGGATGACGCCCATCCGCATCTCGCCGGACAAGGGTTTTCCGGCGGCGCGCGCCATTTCGGCGAGTTCCTCGGCTTCGCGCAGCACGCGCTGCGCCTTGTCGGCGATCGACAGGCCGAGCGGGGTGAAGCGGACGACGCGGCGCGTCCGTTCGACCAATGTCAGCCCGAGCAGCGATTCGAGTTCGCGCAGCCCCGCCGACAGCGTCGATTGCGTCACGAAACAGGCTTCCGCCGCCTTGCCGAAATGGCCGTGATCGCGCAGCGCGATCAGATACTGCAGCTGTTTGAGCGTCGGCAGATAGGTCGACATATATCGCTTCCTTCAATCAATTGAACGATTTTGATCGCTGTAGCCGATTTTGTCGCCGTTCGAAACCATCGTCATTGCGAGCGCAGCGAAGCAATCCAGAGCCGCGAGCGACGCCGCTTGCGGCTCTGGAT
>JABDLY010000144.1 GCA_013001755.1 Sphingomonadaceae bacterium | reverse complement strand
CCCGCTTCTTCGAGCATCGCCGCATCGCGCTCCTCGGTGCGCGGATAGGCGTCTAAATCCTCGCCCTCGCCGAATTGCGCCGGATTGACGAAGATCGAGGCTGCGACATGTTCGGCAAGCTCTCCGGCGCGCGTTACCAGAGCGATATGACCGGCATGGAGCGCGCCCATTGTCGGTACCAGCGCCAGTTTTCCGCCATCGGCGCGCAGCGCGGCTGTCTTTTCGCGCAGCCCATTAACCGTCCTCGCCAATTGCACGCGCCTTTTACCTCCGATATGGCCACGAACATATCTGGGCGAGGGGGTCGCCCGAATCAACCGGCAACCGGCCATGGGGGAGAAGCGGGCATTGTCCGAATGCCATTTCATCGTATTCGCCAATGAAAAGGGCGGCAGCGGCAAATCGACGACTGCGGTGCACACCGCCGTCGCTCTGACGGTCGAGGGGCGAAAAGTCGCGGTGCTCGATCTCGACGCGCGCCAGCGGACAACGACGCGCTATCTCGAAAATCGCGAGGCGACCGCACAGCGGCTCGGTATCGACCTGCCGACACCGAAATATCTCGTCAACGAGGCCGACAATCTCGTTGGCTTCGAGCGCGATCTCGATCTGCTGTGCCAGGATGCCGAATTCATCGTCATCGACACGCCGGGCCGCGACGATCAGCTGGCACGGATATCCGCCGCGCGCGCCGATACGTTGGTGACGCCGATCAACGACAGTTTCATCGATCTCGATCTGATCGGCCAGGTCGATCCCGAAACCTATAAAGTCACCCGGCCGAGCTTCTACGCCGAAATCGTCTGGGAGGCGCGCAAGGGCAAGGCGCAATCGGGCGGCGAGGTCGATTGGGTCGTCCTGCGCAACCGTCTCCAGCATATCGCGGCGCGCAACATGCAGCGCATGGGCAGCGCGCTGAACGAGCTGTCGCGCCGCGTCGGCTTTCGCGTGATCCCGGGTCTTGGCGAGCGCGTCATCTATCGCGAACTGTTCCCGAGCGGGCTGACCTTGCTCGATATCGATCATTTCGAGGAGATCGGCATCAGCCATGTTGCCGCGCGGCAGGAGCTGCGCGCGATGATCTCGGGCCTCCAGCTTCCCGGGGACGAAACCACTCAGGATATGTTCGCGACCGCCTGAAGCGTGTAAGAGATAGACGTGCAGATTATCGTGCCCTTGCTGATTGCCGTCGTCTTGATCCTCGTCTGGAGGAGCGGGCGGTTGCGCCAGGCCGATACCGGCGACCTGGCCGCGCTTGCCGCAGTCGTTCTCGGCTTTATCTGGCTTGCGCGCGGCAATGGCTATTTTGCGATCGCTGCCTTTGTCGGCGTCGCCGCCTGGGCCGCATTCCGTTCGCAGCAATTCAGGCGGGCACGGATGCCGGTCGACGAGGCGCGGTCGCTGCTCGGTGTGCCCGATGATGCCGATCAGCAGCAGATACGCGATGCCCACCGCCGGTTGATCGCGCGCGTTCATCCCGACAAGGGCGGGTCGGCAGACCTCGCTCGGCGGGTCAACGCGGCGCGCGATATCCTGCTCAGCGAAGTGCGTGGGCGTGTTCCCGACCAGCGCGACTAGGGCAAGTCTTGCAATTTTCCGTCACCCCGGCGAAGGCTGGGGTCTATCCTGGATTAGCAATCGTGAGACCGATAGCCGGGATAGATTCCAGCGTTGATCTGCGGTCGCCTTCGGCCCGCTGAAATGACGAAAACAGGAAATACCGATGAGCCATAGCTTCCATCCAACCACGCTCCGCGAATATGATATTCGCGGGATTATCGGTGAAACTTTGGGCGAAGGCGATGCCCGCGCGATCGGTCGCGGTTTCGGCACATTGATCGCGCGTGCGGGCGGCAAGCGCGTCGTTATCGGCTATGACGGGCGCGCAAGCTCGCCGATGCTCGAAGCGGCGTTGGTGGAGGGGCTCAACGCCAGCGGCGTCGATGCCGTGCGTATCGGACAAGGACCGACGCCGATGCTCTATTATGCCGAAGCGTCATTGGACGACGTTGACGGCGGCATAGAGATAACCGGCAGCCATAATCCCGCCAATTATAACGGCTTCAAAATGGTATTTATGGGCCGCCCATTTTTCGGCGAAGACATCCAGAAGCTTGGCGCGATGGCGGCGGCGGGCGACTGGGACGAGGGGAGCGGCAGCGCCGAACGCCTCGACATTACTGACGCCTATGTTGACCGTCTCGTCGAGGGCTTTACCGGCGGCGAATATCGCATCGGGTGGGACGCCGGCAATGGCGCTGCCGGCCCGATCGTCGAGCGGCTTACGGCGCGCCTCCCCGGCGAGCATCTGCTTCTGTTTACCGATGTCGATGGCGGCTTCCCCAATCATCATCCCGATCCGACGGACGAAGCCAATCTTGCCGATCTCAAACAGCTCGTCGCGGCGAACAATCTCGATTTCGGCGTGGCTTTTGACGGCGATGGCGACCGCATCGGCGCGATCGACGGCGAGGGAAGGGTGATCTGGGGCGATCAGTTGCTTGCGATCCTCGCCGAGCCGGTGCTCGCAAAGGCGCCGGGCTCGACGATTATCGCCGATGTGAAGGCGAGCCAGGCGCTTTATGACCGGATTGCCGAACTCGGCGGCGAACCGCTGATGTGGAAGACCGGGCACAGTCTCATTAAGTCCAAAATGAAGGAAACAGGCGCGCCGCTCGCGGGCGAGATGAGTGGACACATCTTTTTCGCGCAGGATTATTACGGCTTCGACGACGCTCTCTATGCCGCCGTGCGATTGATTTCCTCCGCCCATGCACTCGGCAAAAGCGTGACCGAATTGCGCGGCGATCTGCCCGAGATGATCAATACGCCCGAAATGCGCTTCCAGGTCGATGAGAGCCGCAAATTCGCGGTGATCGACGAGGTGCTCGAACGGCTCTCGGCCGGGAGCGCGGATGTCAACGATACCGATGGCGCGCGGGTCAACACCGAGGATGGCTGGTGGCTGCTCCGTGCCTCGAACACGCAGGATGTGCTCGTTGCCCGCGCCGAAGCGAAAAGCGAGGCGGGTCTCGAAAGGCTGATGGCGCAAATCGACGCGCAGCTCGCGGCCTCGGGCCTGAAACGCGGGCCACAGGCGGGGCATTGATGGCGGATCCGGCTATCGCATCGAAAGCGGTCGAAGCGCGGTTCGCGCAATATCCCGAGGACATTCGTGAGCGCCTGCTTGAATTGCGCCGTCTGATTTTCGAGGTCGCGAGCGAAGCCGAGGGCGTCGGCGTGCTTGAAGAAACGCTTAAATGGAACGAGCCGGCCTATCTGACACCCGAGACCAAAGCCGGCACGACCATCCGCATCAGCGCACATAAAGGGTCGAACAGCGAATATGCGCTCTATGTTCACTGTCAGACCGATCTTGTCGATCGCTACCGGCAGCTCTACTCGGACCAACTCCGTTTCGAAGGCAGTCGCGCGGTCATTTTCAGCCGTGACGAGAAACTGCCGTTCGATGCCGTGCGGCACTGTATCGCGATGGCGCTGACCTATCATCTGGCGCCGGCGCAGACATAATATCGCTTGCGTCCGGGCTTGAGCGATGCCCCATGTCGCCTCTAGACAGGGATCAGGCAGCAGGAGGGGTGATCGTGGAACAATCCGAAGAAACAGTAGCTCGCTTTATGAGCAGCATCACGCGATGGCTGTTCGGCAGCTTCGAAGGCTGGATGTGGCTCGTCATAACCCTGACCGGTTTCGGGCTCCTTATCTATCTACAGACGCCGTGGCCGCTGATCATCACGGCCGTCGGGCTGGCCGGCATCGGCTGGAAATGGCTGGCCTTCCTTTCGGCGAAATATGAGATCACGACGCAGCGGCTGATCATCCGGCGCGGCATCATCTTCAAGACAATCGACGAGATCGTGCTTTACCGAGTCAAGGATGTGAAGGTGAGCTTCTCGCTCCTCAACCAGCTGGTCAATATCGGCAATGTCGCACTGACATCGAGCGACCGTACCAATATCGGCACGCCGCTGACGCTACCCTATATCGAGGACGCGCGGGGCCGCCGCGAACAGCTTCGTGCGCTCGTCCAGTCCGAACGCGTCCGCCGCGGGGTGCGCGAAATCGATTTCGAACCCGATGCGGTCAGCCCGATTTAGGCGATCTAGTCATCCTCATCCTCGCGGCCGACCAGTTCGAGCGCCCGCGCCTTGATCTGCCGCGTCTCGCACCAATGGACAAGCGCGTCCTCGCGGCCATGGGTGACCCAGACTTCCCTGGGGCGAAGCTCCTCCAACGTTCCGGTCAACTCATCCCAATCGGCATGGTCGGAGATGATCAGCGGCAGCTCGACATTCCGCTGCCGTGCACGCTGGCGTATGCGCATCCAGCCCGATGCCATCGCGGTAATCGGCTCGGGCAGGCGTCGCGACCAGCGATCGTTGAGCGCGCCAGGCGGCGCTATCACGATAGCCCCGCGCATTTCTTCCTTGGGCGTGTCTGTCGCGGGCAATAGCTCACCAAGATCGACGCCGAATTCGCGATAGAGATCGCAGAGCCGCTGGAGCGCGCCATGGATATAGATCGGCGCATCATGCCCGGTATCGCGCAATTCGCATATCACGCGCTGCGCCTTGCCGAGCGCATAGGCACCGACGAGCACGCAGCGATCGGGATTGGCGGCCAGCGTATCGAGAACCTTCGCCACTTCGCCGGGCGTATCGGGGTGGCGGAAAACCGGCAGCCCGAAGGTCGCCTCGGTGATGAAGATATCGCAGGGCACCGGCTCGAAGGGCGGGCAGGTCGGATCGGGGCGGCGTTTGTAATCGCCCGACACGACGACCCGCTCGCCGCCATGATCGAGCACGATCTGCGCCGATCCGAGCACATGGCCCGCGGGCACGAAGCTTGCCTGCACATCGCCGAAATCGAAGACCTCGCCATAGGAAACCGGCCGCGCGGTCTGCTCGCCATAGCGGACATCCATGATCGCCAGCGTTTCGGGGGTCGCCCAGACCTCGCCATGCCCGCCGCGCGCATGATCGGCATGGCCATGGGTGACGAGCGCGCGCTCCTTGGGCCGCGAGGGATCGATCCAGAGATCGGCGGCGGGGACGTAAATCCCTTCGGGCCGCGGATCGATCCAATGTCCTAACCTTGCCATTTCAACCATATAGCTAGCTTCAACCCGAATTGCGCTCCCGGATTACGGCGTCGAGCGCGGCATAATCGGCGATGCCGGTTTCAGGCTCGACAAATTCGGCCCAAGCCGCATCGATCTGTTCGCCGATTGCGGGCGGCAACTCCTTTTTATGTCCTCCCACGCCGCCCTTGCGCACCTTGGCCGAATCGCTGCCGGGCGCAAAGCCGCAGCGCTCCTCGGACAGCGCCCGCATCATCGGATCGGCGAACCTGTCCTTGTGTTCGAGGATATAGGCCAGCGACGAGCGTTCGAGCGTCAGCGCGAACAGGTCATCGTCGAGCGCGATGCCGCAAAATTCCGCCAGCATCCGGACATGCGCTTCGCGCGCTTCGATCATATGTTCATAGGTCAGCAGCAGCACATCAGGATTGTCGCGTTGCCGCCACCAGCTCAGTAGATGATCCCAATAATTGCTCCCCTGGGGTCCCGGCGTGATCCAGCCCAGGTAGAAATGCTCCATGGGCACGCTGCCGGGCTCGATGAACCAGCCCTCCATGAAACGGAACATCGAGACAAACGCGTCCTTGGGGTTGCGCAGCGAAACGACATAGCGCGCGCCTTCGGGCAGCGCGTCATAGGAAAGATGGCTCTTGAAGCCGCGCGGATCGGTCTTTTGTTCGGCGTTGATATCGAGCCCGAGCCAGGGCGCGGTTTCGATCCAGGGCACGACGCGCGAGATATCGTCGAAATCCATATCGCCGCCGGTGCGCAGCGTATGAAAGCTCTGCTGCAGCCAGGTCGTCCCGCATTTTCCATAGGGCGAAATTATCACATCGTCGGGGCGGGGTTCATATGCGTGCAGAGTTTCCGCGCCTTTCGCAGGCGCCGCCATCCGCCCCATCAACTCGCCGAATTCCTCGGCGCTTTCCGCCCGGCCGGTTTCCGCATTCGCCATCGTTATTTTCCCCTCGTCAGTCGTCGCTTCTTGGACCCGTGTCGGCCGAGCGGCAAGATACTCGCATCGGCGCGCGATGGGGCTAGATAGAGGCGATGGCCGATGCCTCTCCTTCACCTCTTCCCCAGACGCTCGCCGACTGGTTCGCGGCGCGCGGCTGGGAGGCGCGGCGGCATCAGCTCGATATGCTCGAGGCCGCCAGTTCCGGGCGGCATGCACTGCTCGTTGCGCCGACCGGGGCGGGGAAGACACTGGCGGGGTTTCTGCCCTCGTTGGTCGAGCTGATCGAGGGCGACTGCACCAACGGCGCTCGGGGTGAGCGCGAAGCCGAGGCCGGGCTGCACACGCTCTATGTCTCGCCGCTCAAGGCGCTGGCAGTCGATGTCCAGCGTAATTTGCTCGGGCCGATCGAGGAGATGGGTCTGGATATCCGCGTCGAAACGCGCACCGGCGATACGCCGCATAACCGCAAGGTCCGCCAGCGGCAGAAACCGCCGCACATGCTGCTGACCACGCCTGAGTCGCTAAGCCTGCTGATTTCTTACGAGGATAGCGCGCGGCTGTTTGCGGGCCTCAGGACCATCGTGATCGACGAGGTCCATGCCTTCGCGACGCAAAAGCGCGGCGACCTGCTCAACCTCTCGATGTCGCGATTGCAGGCGCTGAGCCCTGATCTCCGGCGGGTAGCGCTGTCGGCGACGGTCGCCGATCCCGATGGTTATGCGAGATGGCTCGCGCCGGGCGGTGAGGAGGATCGCGTCACTATCGTCAAAGGCGATCCCGGCGCCAAGGCCGATGTCCAGATCCTGCTGCCTGAAGGCCGCATTCCCTGGTCGGGCCATTCGGGAAGCTATGCGTCGAAGCAGGTGATGGAGATAATCCGGCAGAACGGGACGACGCTCGTCTTCTGCAACACGCGCAGCCTCGCCGAGATTATCTTCCAAGATCTGTGGAAGACGAACGAGGAGCAGCTGCCGATCGGTATCCATCATGGCAGCCTGTCGCGCGAGGCCCGCCGCAAGGTCGAGGAAGCGATGGCGCGCGGCGAGTTGCGCGGGCTGGTGGCGACGGCGAGCCTCGATCTCGGTGTCGACTGGGGCAATGTCGATTGCGTTGTCCAGATGGGCGCGCCCAAGGGTTCGTCGCGGCTGCTCCAGCGGATCGGGCGCTCGAACCACCGGCTTGACGAACCGTCGAAAGCGATTCTCGTCCCCGGCAATCGTTTCGAGTACCTCGAAGCCCGTGCGGCGCTCGATGCCGTCGAGGACGGCGAGCTCGATCCCGACGGGTTTCGCGACGGCAGCCTCGACGTGCTGGCGCAGCATATCATGGCTTGCGCTTGTTCCGCACCGTTCGAGGAGGGCGAAATGCTGCGCCAGATCCGCTCGGCGGCGCCCTATCAGGATCTGACTTCCGCCGCCTTTACGCGGGAATTGGAGTATATCGAAAGCGGCGGTTATGCGCTGCGCGCGTACGATAAATTCAAGCGGTTGACGTCGGAGATCGATGAAGACGGCCAGACGATCTGGCGCGTCACGCATCCGAAGTTCATCAAACAACATCGCCTCAACGCGGGCATCATCGTCGATGCCCCGGTGCTCGATGTGCGCTTCAGGAACGGTCGCAAGCTCGGCACGGTCGAGGAAGGTTTTGCCGCGACTTTGACCGAGGGCGACACTTTTTTCTTCGCCGGAATGAGCCTCGAAATGCTGTCGATCAAGGACACCGACGTCTTCGTCCGCGCGTCGAAAAAATCGGCACGTGTGCCTTCCTATATGGGCGCGCGAATGCCGCTTTCGACCAATCTCTCGTCGCGCGTCCGGCATTTCCTCAATGCGCCGGGCGAGTGGGAGGCGTTCCCCGCGGATGTCGAGGAGTGGCTACGCGTTCAGGCCGAACGCTCGGTGCTGCCCCGGCCCGACCAGCTGCTCGTCGAGACTTTCCCGCATGACGATCGGCATTTCATGGCGATCTACAGCTTCGAAGGCTGGAACGCGCATCAGTCGCTCGGCATGCTGATCACGCGGCGGATGGAAACGGCAGGACTGCGGCCGATCGGATTCGTCGCCAATGACTATAGCCTCGCCACTTATTCGCTGCGCCCCGTCCGCGATCCGGCGCCGCTTTTCTCGCCCGATATCCTCGAGAATGAATTCGTCGACTGGGTGCAGGGCAGCCATTTGCTCAAACGCGCCTTTCGCGAGGTTGCGGTGATCGGCGGGCTTGTCGAGCGGCAGCATCCGGGCAAGCGCAAGACGGGCAAGCAGGTCACCTTCTCGACCGACCTGATCTACGACGTGCTGCGCCGCTACGAACCCGATCATCTGCTGATGCAGGCCGCCTGGGCCGATGCCCGGACCAAGCTCACCG
>JABDLY010000136.1 GCA_013001755.1 Sphingomonadaceae bacterium | reverse complement strand
GAAATGCGGTGCCAAATCAGTCTCTTGGCACCGTCAGCAGACTTGCCGGTTCGCTAAGCGCCGACGATTGCGGCACAAAACCCTCCCTGCGTGAAAATACTAAAGTATTGATATAAAATAGAAAACTGCGTGGTGCCGCTTGCGTGACTCGAACACGCGACCCCATCATTACGAATGATGTGCTCTACCAGCTGAGCTAAAGCGGCACGGCCCGGTGCGGGCGCGCGGGCCTTACCAACTGGCCCATATCAAAACAAGCGATATTGGGCCTTCTCGGCCAAACAGGGTTTACGGATCGTAAACCATATCGCGCGCATAAGGGACGAAATCTTCAACTATCGCTCCAAGAGGCCGCGAATAATGGACAATCTCAATGCATTCGGATCGCCAGAGCCCGAAGGTTTCGACAATGATGAAGATGCCGGTATCGAGGCCCCGCCCGAAATCGGCACCGACGAACGCCGTATGCATGTCCGCGCCTATAACTACTGGGCGTCTTTGCTGCGCGACCGCGCCTATCCTTCGATCGAGGATCTCGACCCCGAAAGCATCGAGGATTTCGGCCCGAACAGTGTATTGCTCGATTTCACGGCCGGTGTCGGCAACCCGACCATAGCCTGGCTCGGCAATGCCCTGCGCGAAGAATGCGAAGTGCCCAGTGACATAGGATCAGTCTCCGACGTGCCGAGCCGTTCGCTGCTGTCGCGGCTCACCGATCATTATATGCAGATCATCGCCAACCAGGCGCCGGTCGGTTTCGAAGCCGAATTCGTCAACGATCGCGGCGCCAATATGCTCTATCGCGGGATAT
The DNA here is from genome assembly GCA_013001755.1 of Sphingomonadaceae bacterium. Taxonomy (GTDB): domain Bacteria; phylum Pseudomonadota; class Alphaproteobacteria; order Sphingomonadales; family Sphingomonadaceae; genus Parasphingopyxis. Next base: position 3,239 of record JABDLY010000136.1, on the reverse strand, counting down.
TGATGCCGTTTTCGTCGGACGATGATACTATCGATTTCATCTATGGCGTAATAAACTGGAAGGAAGCGGTCGATCCGGCAACCGAACAGGCGCTGCAGGACGAGGTGAGGGGCGCTGTCTCACCGATCCGCCCGTCCGCTTCGGCACCGATATGGGCCGATGGACCTTCGGGCCAGCCGTCGGATGATGCGAATGACCGGCAATCCGACAGCGATCCGGTTGAAGAGGTTTCGGCGGAATTTGCGGCAATCGACGCTAAGCCCGAACCGGAAAGCCTTGCCGATTATCTGGTCGTAGCACGCGCCAGCGCAGACGAGGCCAAGGCGGCCAACCGCCGCAGCCGCATCGCGCTTTACCAAGCGCTGGGCTGCGCCCATGATTTCGCGCTTGGCACCGATGCCGATCCTGAAGCCTATAGCGAGTTGCTCGACGATGCCGGCATCGTCGCGCAGCTACGCGCGCCGATGACGCCAATCGCCAAGCTCGTTTTCGGCGCCGATTACGACAAGACGCGGCTGACGGAATATTCAGCCGCGCTCAGCCATGCCAAACGGGAAGGTGTCGAGGCAGGGAGCTTGGCCGATTATCTCCAGGCATATGACGGCGGGCTCAAGGCCGTCGTCGCAGCCGAACGCGCAGCGCGGCGCCCGAAGAGCAAAGCCGATCCTCTCGAAGAGATTTGTGCCGAGCTTCGCGAGGCACGGATACAGGATTTCGCCACGCTCGACACCGAAGACAATTGCGCCGAGGAGTTCACGCTGTTGATGGCTCGTTGCATGCCCAATGGCCGCTATGCGGTGATCGGTGCGGTGCCGCACGACAAGACGCTGACCGAACGCGCTATTCGCAAATTCGCCGACCGCTAGGGCAACCCCAATCAAGGGTTGAGAACGCCGTTCGGGGGGCGCATAGCACGCGCCCATGAACAATGTGGCGCATGACCCGCTGAGCGAGTCCATGATCGACGCAATCGCCGCGGAACTCACCGCGAGCGCATTGCCTGGCGAAACCGACGATTTCGACGAAAAGAGCGTGAACCGCGCGGCGCGTTTTGTCGCCGAAGCGGCGTATGTGCGGCCTCCCGGGCGGGCCGTGCTCAAGATCGATTCGACGACCGGCCGAAGCGGCAGGCGTTTCATGCGGCTTGCGGTGATCAACGACGATATGCCGTTCATCGTCGATTCGGTGACCAGCACGGTTACCGCACACAGCCTGGCGGTGATGCGCCTGCTCCACCCGATTGTCTCCGTGCTGCGGGATGAAGACCATCGCGCGGTTGAGTTGAACTCTTCGGCAGACGGCGCGCTCAGGGAATCAATCGTCTATCTTGAAATCGAGCGAGCCGATTCGCGCACCCGGAACGAATTGCTTGTCGAGATCGAGCGCGTCCTTGCCGATGTCCGCGCCGCTGTCGGTGACTGGAAAGACATGACCGCGCAGATGGAAGCCGACGCGCAATCAGTCGAGGATGAGGAAGGCCGTGCGCTGCTCACCTGGTTTGCCGATCATCATTTTACCCAGGTCGGTCATTATTTCGAAGACCGCGACGGCAATCGCAGATCGGGGCTCGGCATTTTTCGCGTGCCCGGGCCCTCCTGCTGGAGCGAGCGCATCCGCGCTGCGGCATTCGAGCATTTTGACGAAGGCGGTGACGAACCCTTGCTGACCAAGGCCGATCGCATTGCGACGGTGCATCGCCGTGTCCCGCTCGATCTCGTAATCGTGCCGGTCCGCGAAAACGGGAAGGTCGTCGAACTTTCGATTCATGCCGGGTTGTGGACGAGCGCCGCGCTCAACGCGCCCGCGCATGAAATTCCGGTGCTGCGCCAGCGTCTCGAACAGATGGAAAAGGAACTCGGTTTCGATCCGAAAACGCATACCGGAAAAGCACTGCAGCACGCCTTGTCGCGGTTGCCGCACGATATCCTGATTGCGTTCGGCGCGCATGCGCTCAAACACACGGCATTGACCGCGATGTCGCTGGCCGATCGGCCGCGCCCCAAATTGCTGCTCGTGCCGGGCGCGCTCGGCCGCCATCTCTTCGCCTTTGTCTGGCTGCCGCGCGACGAGCTTTCGACCGGACGGCGGACGACGATCGGCGGTATGCTCGAAACGGCGACGAGTTCGCTGATTTCGAGCTGGTCGGTCGAACTGGGCGACGGCGAGCTCGCGCTTATCCGCTACACGCTCGATCTCGCCGAGGGAGCCACGCAGCCTGATGCTGCGGCGCTCGATATGGCTATCGAACAGATGGTCCGTGGTTGGGCGATGGAGGTCGAAAGCGAGCTTGGCGAGCGTGTGCCCTCCGCGCGTGCCGCGCGACTGGCGCTGACCTATGCCGAGGCTTTTCCGGAAGGCTATCGCACCGAATATGGCCCGCAGGAAGCGGCGATGGATGTGCTGCGCTTCCGCAACCTTACCGAACAGCAACGCGGCTCGCGGCTCTATCGCCATGACGGCGACCGGGAGGGGCGGCTGCGCCTCAAGCTTTATCGGCTTGGAGCATCGATACCCCTGTCGGATGCCGTGCCGGTGCTCGAAAATTTCGGCTTCCGCGTGCTCGAGGAACAGCCCACCGCATTGGGCGGCGGGCGGCTCGGCTATATTCACGATTTCCTTCTCGAAGTCGAAGGCGATGCCGATCCGGACGGATTGCTCGAACGCGCCAGGATCAAGGAAGGCGCGATATCGGCAGTGCTCGAGGGCAAGGCCGAAAACGATGCTTTCAACCAGCTGATTATCGCCGTCGGGCTCGATCCCCGCGATGTCACTCTGCTGCGCGCCTGGTTCCGCTATCTGCGACAGACCGGCCTTGCCTACAGCCTTTCGACGGTGGTCGAAACGCTACGAGAGGAACCCGAAATCTCGCGCGCGATTATCGCCCTGTTCGATGCGCTCCACGATCCTGCATTTGACGGCGATCGCGAGGCAGCGACGAAGGCCGCGAACGAATCGATCGACGGCGGGCTCATAAACGTCGCGGCGATCGACGATGATACAATCCTGCGTGCGATCCGTTCGGTGGTGCAAGCGACACTGCGGACCAACGCCTTTGCGCCTGCGGCAAGCGAGGCGTTGGCGTTCAAACTGCAAAGCGATGCCATTCCCAATCTGCCGGCACCGGTTCCGTGGCGCGAAATTTGGGTTTACAGCCCGCGTGTCGAAGGCATTCACTTGCGCGGCGGCCCCGTCGCTCGCGGCGGCTTGCGCTGGTCCGACCGGCGCGATGATTTCCGCAC
>JABDLY010000134.1 GCA_013001755.1 Sphingomonadaceae bacterium | reverse complement strand
GGTTATATCTGCGCGATGACGCCGAACAAATATTCCTATATCGCGCTCGCATCGATGCTCGTGCGCAATCGCTCACACGGCAAGGTATTGTCGCGCGTTCAGCCCGATCGTGAAGAAATCGACGTCTTTCCGACCGTGTACAAGATGAATACGATTTCGGCACTTCGGAAGCTGTTCGGCCAAGCGTCCGAAATCTGCATCTATCGCTTCACGCCCGAGCCCGCCTACCACATGAATCGCGCGCTGGTATTTCGTTTCCTGCTCTTCATGCACAAACATATGCCGGAAATGTTCTCGACAAATTTAATGATTTTCGTTCGGAAATAGCGAGAGATGCCGCCGCCGCGACTGAAACCCCTGGTGGTCATGTTGACCGGATCGCTATCGCCGCTCGCCGGCGGGATGTTTTATTCGGGACGCATTCCGGCGAACAAGATGGCCGAGCGCGGCCTTTCGCCGCACATAATTGGACAAATGGACACGCTCTGGGAGGATAATGCAGGCCGGTGGCGCGTCGACGCCATCGAGGCTTTGCCCGTTATAGGCCCTGAGCGTTTCCGGATGAGTCCGAAGGTCGGCGAACGGCTGAAGAGCATCAGCCCCGACCTCGTCCATCTGCGCGGCATCTGGGGTTATCCATCCTATGCAGCGGGGCGCTGGCGTAAGCGAACTGCGCGGCCGCTCGTCATATCGCCGCACGGTATGCTCGATGTCGGCGGGCTGAAGCTCTCCGGCGCAAAAAAGAGGATCGTCGGGACGCTTTATGAGCGCGCGAACCTGCAAAACGCGTCGGCGATGCACGCGCTCAACGCTGCCGAAGCCAAGGCGATTCGCGATTTCGGACTGACCAATCCGATCGCGCTTATACCAAACGGTGTCGATTTGCCTGAAACCCGGTCGTTGCCAAAGCGTCGATCCACCGACGAAACGAAGACGCTACTTTTCCTCTCGCGTATCCATCCCAAAAAGGGCATCGAGCCGCTGCTTCGGGCTTGGGCTATGCTGGACGATGCGGCGCCTGAGATAGCCAAAGACTGGCGATTGCAGCTCGCGGGCTGGGACGATGGTGGCCACCTCGATGCGCTCTGCAAACTGACGAGGGAGCTGGGAATTGATGAACAGGTGAACTTTCCGGGGGGCCTCTATAATGAGCAGAAGGCGGAGGCGTTGGCGAGCGCGAATGCATTCATCTTGCCTTCGTTCAGCGAGGGGCTGCCGATGTCGATCCTCGAAGCCTGGTCCTACGGCCTGCCGGTGCTGATGACCGAGCAGTGCAATCTGCCCGAGGGGTTTGCGGCGGGCGCGGCGCTGCGGATCGATAACGATCCGGCTAAGCTGGCGCGTCAGCTCGAAGATTATCTTGCCCTCTCTGACGATCGGCTGAGCGAAATCGGCGAGGCGGGCAGGGCGATGGTTGCGGCAGACTTCAGCTGGGACAGCATCGTCGATCAGTATCTCGCGCTTTACGACTGGCTCCACGGCGTCGCCGAACGTCCGGAATTCGTCACCCTGGCCTAACCCGCCGCTTTCCGCAGCACGAAATTGCCCATGCAGAGCGCGTCCATATCGGTGCGCTCGAAACAGTCGAGCGCCTGTTCGGGCGTATCGACCACAGGCTCGTTCTCGTTGAACGAGGTGTTGAGCACCATGCCGATCCCGGTATGGCGTTTCACGCTTGAAATCAGCTTGTGATAGGTGGCGTTCGATCGCCGATCGACGCTCTGCAGCCGCCCGGTGCCATCTACATGGGTGATCGCCGGGAGCTTGTCGCGCCATTCGGGCTTCAGCTTCACGACATGCATCATGAACGGGCTGTAGACGTCCTGCTCGAAATAGGTCGCGACGTCTTCCTGCAATACGCTTGGCGCAAAGGGACGGAAACTCTCGCGGCGCTTGATCTTGCTGTTGATCGTTTCCTTCATAGTGGCGATCGCGGGATTGGCGAGTATCGAGCGGTTGCCGAGCGCGCGCGGCCCCCATTCGCTACGGCCCTGATACCAGCCGACGACATTGCCATCGGCGATAAGCTTGGCGGCGGCCTCGATAGTCGCGTCGACATAGGAGAATTCCTCGATATCGACGCGATCGCTCGCCATGCGCGCAACATCGCCGATCTCCTCGTCGTTGTAACGCGGCCCCCAAAAGGCGTGTTCCATATGATAGCGCTCGGTGCCGCCCGCGACATTGTGATAGGCCCATAGAGCAGCACCGAGACTCGTCCCATCGTCCGAAGCTGCGGCCTGCAGATAGGGCGTCGAAAATCCCGTTTCGCGCAGGATATGCGCATTGGCGACGCCGTTGAGTGCGCAGCCGCCGGCCATCGCGAATTGTTCGCTCGGCACCAGCCCATGCATCCGCGTGAGGCAATGGAGAGCGGCCTCTTCGAAGCGGATCTGCACCGATTTGGCGATATCCATCTCGCGCTGCGTGATCGTGCCGCGCGGCGTCGGCGGACCGAGCTCGCGGACAAGTTTTTCGGTGTAGAGGCGGCCCATGACGAGCCGGTTTTCTTCGGTCATCAACCCGCTCTGGCCGCCTTCGTGCATCCCAAAATAGCCTTTGCCGAGTCGGAACCAACCGTCTTCCGGGAGAATGACGAGCTTCTTCATCGCATCGGAGAAGCGATCCTCGCCATAGGGCGCGAGCCCCATCACCTTATATTCCTCGCCGAACGCGTCGAAGCCGATATATTGACAGAGCGCCGTGTAGAAAAAACCGAGGCTATGCGGCAGCGTCATCCTGTCGAGAATTGTGATCTTGGTGCCTTCGCAGCGCGCCGCCATCATCGATGCGAAATCGCCCGATGCGTCATAGGAGAAGCCGGCGGTCAACCCGTCGAACGGTGAGCAATAATAGGCCGAGGCAATATGCGCGAGATGATGCTCGACCGGCACCTGTTCGAAGCCGATCGAGGCCGGATCCTCGTCGCAAATCGCCGCGAGATCGTCGATCATAGACGATGTCGTTCCCGTGCGCCTGACATGTTCGAGCGCCGCAGACACACCGCCGCGCGGATGGCGCGCGACATAGGCCGCCTTGGCGACACGGTTGGCGCGCGTATCGCGGGGCAGCGCGAGATAGTCGATATCGGCGAGTTTGAGGCCATTATCTTGCAGCAGCCAGCGCACCGCATTGCGCGGAAAATCCGAACTGTGCTTGACCCGCTCGCCGAGCCGTTCCTCGGCCACCGCACCGACAAGCTTGCCGTCGATCAGCAGGCAGGCGGCGGAATCGGCGTGAAACGCGTTGAGGCCGAGTATCGCAGTCATCTGGAGATCCTAATCATACGCAACACCGGTCACAGAAGGGCAGATATCGGCGGCAAGGGAGATGCCGTCGATCCGGATCAGCGCCGTAACAATGAACTCCGCGCGCCTCAAGGACGATGAAGTCATTGCGGAGCCAGTTAGGTAATCTAAATTTCCCGCTTTCGCACAGACCGTTATGGCTTTAGTGGCGTGGGAGAGAAGCTTGCGGGGGCCCATTGAGATTAGCAACGGACAGATTTCCGAATCCGGAGACGCAATCAGCCAGAGTGGCGGCTTCGCGTTCAAAATTGCGCGCGATCCGACTACTGCCATCGCGGTCCTCCTCGCGCTGATAGATTTCCGCCAGAATAGCCAGTTTCTCTATTTCCAGTTTTGAGTTTTAGGCATTACGCGCCCGTCTTGCCGAGGTTTGTTATCCCGGTCGGCTCCGCCTATCAGCGGCGGCGAACGAAGGCGGCGCAAATGGCCAATTCGCGGTCCTGCCGCTACAGGGTTACCCGGTGAGTACCAAAATTCCCATTTCTGTCGTGATTCCGGTCAGAAACGAAGCAGCCAATCTGCTGCGCTGTCTCGAAAAGCTGGAGCGTTTTGAAGAAATTGTGGTCGTCGATTCGAACAGCGACGATGCGACGCGCGATATCGCCCGCGACGCCGGCGCGTCCGTCATTCCTTTCGATTGGGATGGCCGCTATCCCAAGAAGCGCAACTGGTATATGCTCAACCATCGCCCGGCCTGCGATTGGGTGCTGTTTCTCGATGCCGACGAGCTGGTCAGCGAGGCGTTTTGCGATGAAGTCGCCCGGGCGGTCTCGGCGGAAGACTGCGACGGCTATTGGCTGAACTACACCAATTACTTTCTCGGCAGGCCGCTTAAACATGGCGACCGGCAGCGCAAGTTGGCTCTGTTCCGCTTCGGCAAGGCGCTTTACGAGCGGATCGACGAGGATAGCTGGAGCGGTCTCGACATGGAGGTGCATGAGCATCCGATTGTCGAGGGCAAGGTCGGTGAGATCGCAGCGCGGATCGATCATGACGATTATCGCGGGCTCGCCCAATTCATCGACCGCCATCGCGATTATGCGGTATGGGAAGCGCGGCGAACGTTGGCGTTGCGCGGCGGCGGGAACGATGCGTGGCAGCGGCTGACGCCTCGCCAACAGAAAAAATACCGCAATATCGGCAAATGGTGGTTCGCCTGGTCTTATTTCCTCTATTGCTACGTCCTCAAACGCGGCTTTCTCGATGGCGGCCCGGGATTCGCTCTCGCTTTCTACAAGCTCTGGTATTTCAGAACGATCCGGCTGCTGCTGCGCGAATTCGCCGGGCAGGAGGGCGCGTAGAGTGAGCATCGGGCCGAGACGCATTGCCGAATTACTGGGGCGCGGCAGGGTGGTGAAGCGCCATCTGCGTGTTTCGGGCCGGCGCGAGCCGATCTATGTGAGCCCTGACGCGCAGCTCAAATACGCACTGCCCGGCCAGCGTGGCCTCGATCGCGATCTGATCGTGGTTGCCGAGATATTTGTTAGCGAGGGCATGGCCGTCTGGGATGTCGGCGCCAATGTCGGCATCTTTGCCATTGCAGCAGCGAGCCGCAGCGGATCGGGCGCGGTGCTGGCGATCGAAGCCGATCCCTGGCTCGCCGAGCTTATCGACCGGACGCGGCGCCATCCGAAACATCGCGAGCGATCGATACAGGTGCTCTGCGCCGCGATCTCCGACAGCGATGGCGTCGACGAGTTCGTCATTGCCGAGCGGGGCAGGGCGTCTAACGCGCTCAAAGGCGTGGGGCGTTCG
>JABDLY010000130.1 GCA_013001755.1 Sphingomonadaceae bacterium | reverse complement strand
GCCGGAGCCCGCGCCGATTACGAAAAGGTCATAGTCATAGTCTGCCATTTGATAATCTCTCAAATTATTGTGCACGCCTCATGATACGCTCGTCATGCTGAACTTGTTTCAGCATCCACCTTTCTTCAAGCACCGTCATTGCAATTTAAAGAGTGGACCCTGAGTTCAGGGTGACGATGGTTGGCGGATCGCACCGCGCGTCAGCCACGGCCCGGTCACAACGCCCGCTCGATCAGCGCCGCCGTCGACGGATCGAGATCGAGCGTCTCCGCATCTTCGGCGATGCCGCGTGCGATTTCCTTGCCGAGCTCGACGCCGAACTGGTCGAACGGATTGATGCCGAGAAGCATCGCCTCGGCGAACGTCCGATGCTCGTAAAAGGCGATCAGCGCGCCCAAGGTTGCCGGATCGAGCTGTTCGAGCAGGATCGTCGTCGAGGGCCGGTCGCCCGCGAACGCCCGCGCGGGATCGTCATTCGCGCGCCCCGCCATCAGCGCCGCGCCCTGCGCAAAGCAGTTGACGAGGAGCGCCTCATGATGCGCCGGATCGAGGGCATCGCCCGCCTCGGCCACAGCGATGAATTCAACCGGGACGAGATGCGTCCCCTGATGGAGCAGCTGGAACACCGAATGCTGTGCATCGGTGCCGACGCCGCCCCAAAGGATCGCCGAGGTCGGCCGATCGCCGGGTTTGCCGTTCGATTCAGTCACCAGCTGCTGGAGATAATCGGGCAGCAGCCGCAATCTCTCGTCATAGGCGAAAACCGCGCGGCTCTCTGCCCTGCGCGCTTGGCTGTAATAGAGATCGGCGAAGGCGGCGAGCACGGGCGCGTTGCCTCTCCAGTCGGCTAACCGGAAATGCCGGTCCATTGCGGCCGCGCCCTCCAGGAGCCGCTCGAACGCCTCCCAGCCAAGCGCCAGCGCCGCCGGGAAACCGATCGACGACCAGAGCGAATAGCGCCCGCCAATGCTTTCGGGGAACGGCAGGATCCGCGTCTCGTCGATCCCGAAGTCGAGCGCGGCATCGGGATTGGCGGTCAGCGCGACGCACTGGCCGAAGGGATCGGCGACACCGTCTTCGCGCATCCATTGCAGCGCGCTTTCGGCGTTGAGCATCGTCTCGCCGGTCGTGAAGCTCTTCGAAGCGATCGCGATAAGTGTGTGCGCCGGATCGAACAGTTCGAACGGCCCGGCCAGCGCCTCGCCATCGACGTTGGAAACCACCGCGACATCGTAAGCGCTATCGCTGCCGCCCAACGCCTCGATCAACAGCTTTGGCCCGAGCGCCGACCCGCCAATCCCGATATGGAGGATATGGCGAATATCGCCGAGCGCCCCGCTTTCGATGGCATCGACGAGCGAACGCATCCGCGCGTGGAGCCCGCGCGCCAACGCCACCGCATCGGGATTGCCCGATCCGCGCTGCGCGGGATGGTCTGCAGCGCGCCCCTCGCTCACATTGACGATCTCGCCGGCGAACAGCGCATCGCGGCGCCCCGCAAGATCGCGGCTCTCCGCCAGCGCAACAAAAGCATCGACCAGCACGTCGTCGAGATGCGTCTTCGAAAAATCGAAATAGAGCCCGGCCTCTTCGACCGTCAGTTTTTCGAGCCGGTCGGGCGCGGCGTCGAACAGTTCGGCCAATGCCGGGCGGGCGGCCTGCTCGATGGCGGTCCAATGGGTGTCAGCGTGCGAATCACGGTCGGTCATGCCGCGTTCCTAGGCGCTGGCGAGCGGTAACGCCAAGCGCGCGCGCAATCCGCCGCCGGGGCGATTTTCGAGCGTGATCTCGCCGCCATGATCGCGCGCGATGGCGCGGGCCAGCGCAAGCCCCAGTCCGCTGCCGCCGCCCTCGCTGCCGCGCGATTCGTCGAGCCGGGCGAAGGGTTCGAAAACGCTTTCGAGCTTGTCCTCGGCGATACCGGGGCCCCGATCGTCGATGACGATCACCGCCTGCCCCGCTTCCTCGAGCAGATGGACGTCGGCCCGCCCTCCATAGCGCACGCCATTGTCGATGAGATTGCGTACCGCGCGCTTGAGGAGATTGGCGCGGCCATCAACGACGAGCTTGTCGCCATCGGCCAAAGACACATCGGCGCCGACATCGCGAAAATCCTCGATCGCCGTATCGACGAGCGATGTCAGGTCGAGCAGCGCGCGCTCCTGTTTCGCCCGGCCAAGCCGTGCGAGCGACAGGATATCTTCGAGCGTCACGCTCATATCCTCGATCGTTTCGATCATCCGCGCCCGCTGCTCTTCATCCTCGACGCTTTCGACGCGGATGCGCAGTGCGGCGAGCGGCGTGCGCAGATCATGGCCGATAGCACCGAGCATGTGATCCTTCTCGCCGAGCATCGCGGCGATCCGCTCGCGCATCGCATTATGCGCCTCGATCAGCCGCGAAATATCGCTTGGTCCGGAAGCTGCAACCGGCTCGCCCTGAGCATCGCCCTCGAACTGCTCGACGGCCGCCGTCAACGTCCGCAAGGGCCGCGATATGCGCCGCGCCAACC
>JABDLY010000129.1 GCA_013001755.1 Sphingomonadaceae bacterium | reverse complement strand
GCGCTCCCGATACCTTCGAGGTGCGCGGCGAGGTCTATATGTCGAAGGACGCCTTTGCCGCTCTCAATGCGCGACAAGAGGAGGCGGACGACAAGATTTACGCCAATCCGCGCAACGCGGCGGCGGGGTCGCTGCGCCAGATCGATGCGAACGTCACCAAGAGCCGCAAGCTCAATTTTCTTGCCCATGGCTGGGGAGCCGCCAGTGCCGTGCCGGGCGAGACGCAGATGGAGGTGATGCAGGCAATTGCCGGCTGGGGTATCCCGGTGTCGGAGCATTTCAAGCGCGTGGAATGCCTTGACGCGATGCTCGATCATTACCGTGCGATTGAGACGCTCCGGGCGGAGATGCCCTATGATATCGATGGCGTCGTCTACAAGGTCGATCGGCTCGACTGGCAGGCGCGGCTGGGCTTCGTCGCCAAGGCGCCGCGCTGGGCGCTGGCGCATAAATTTCCCGCCGAACGCGCCGAAACAACACTCGAGGACATCGATATCCAGGTCGGGCGGACGGGCAAGCTGACGCCGGTCGGGCGCCTGAAACCGGTAACAGTGGGCGGTGTCGTCGTTTCCAACGTCACGCTCCATAATCGCGACGAGATCGAGCGGCTCGGCGTCCGCCCCGGCGACCGCGTCGTCGTCCAGCGCGCCGGCGATGTGATCCCGCAAGTCGTCGAAAATCTGACGCGCGCCGAGAAGCGCAAGGCCTATAAATTTCCGGTCAAATGCCCGCGTTGCAAATCGGAAGCGGTGGCCGAGGAAGGCGAGGTCGATGTCCGCTGCACCGGCGGACTGATCTGCCCGGCGCAGCGCGTCCAGCGGCTGATCCATTTCGTCAGCCGCGCCGCGCTCGATATCGACGGCTTCGGCGAAAAGAGCATCCGCGAGTTCTTCAAACTCGGCTGGCTCGAGAGCCCCGCCGATATTTTCGGGCTCCATGAGCGGCGCGAGGAGCTGCTGGCTCTGGATGGATGGCAGGAAAAGTCTGTGGATAACCTGTTGGCAGCGATCGAGGATCGGCGGCGGCCCGATGCCTCGCGGCTGCTTTTCGGGCTCGGCATCCGCCATGTCGGCGCGGTTTCCGCACGCGACCTGATGAAGGGGCTTGGCGATATCCGGCGACTGCCCGCCAAGGCGGCGGAAATCGACAACTATCGCAGGGCCGAACCGCAGGGCGAGGAGGAGTCCGACGGCAAGTTTCGCGACCGCATGACAGAAGCCGTCAAGACGATCCTCGAGGTCCGTGCCGACGGCATCGGCACGGCGGTCGGCTTCGCGCTCGCCGATTTCTTTCATGAAGACCATAATCGCGCGGTATGGGACGATCTTCTAAGCGAGGTCGACCCGCCGCGTTACGAGGTCGAAACCACCGAAAGCCCCGTATCGGGCAAGACGGTCGTCTTCACCGGCAAACTCGAAACGATGAGTCGCGACGAGGCCAAGGCGCAGGCCGAACGACTCGGCGCCAAGGCGGCGGGATCGGTGTCGAGCAAGACGGACTTGCTGGTCGCAGGACCGGGCGCGGGGTCGAAGCTGAAAAAGGCGGAAGAGCTGGGGATCGACGTGATCGACGAAGCGGGCTGGGCGGAGATTGTCGCGAAAGCGGGCTGAGTCCGCCCGCCAAATTCGACGACCTTTTCGTCATTGCGAGGAGCGAAGCGACGCGGCAATCCAGAGCCGCTGGCTTTGTCCTTTGCCGCTCTGGATTGCTTCGCTACGCTCGCAATGACATTCCTCAGGCGCAACTCAGGACTGGAACCAGCGCATCACGCCGAAGTTGAACGGCGTCCACAGCCCCACGCGCACGCCTGCGTCGCGCAGTATCCGGCCCGTCCATTCGTTGCAGGTGCGGATCGCGCTGTAGCGGCCCTTGGCTTCGTAAAAAATGTCGTTGCGGCCATAGCCCGTGGCCGGCTGCGACGCGCCACTGCCGTCGAGCGCGAATTGCGCGCGAATGCTTGTCGCGATGCGGCGATATTGTTCGGGCGTCACGGTTATGGCGCGCAAATGTTCGGCGGGTTCGGGTGCGCGAATATGATCGACATGGACCAGCGTGCCCTCACTGCCGATCAGTGCGGTCAGCGCCGTAGCCGGGCTGAGATCATCCCAAGTCGGCGTTTCGACATAGAAGACGCGGTCGCCCCAGCCGAACAGCAGATGATCGCTGGCGTAGCGCGGATCGGCGAGATGTTCGGGGCGGACGAGGTCGCTCCAGTCCGCCACGTCGTTGCGGCGCGGCAGGACGAGGCCGGTATGGATACCATTATCGTGGACATAGATGGTGATGCCTGCTTCGGGCGGGCTCCAGCCATTATTGGCCGGAATCAGCGAGCCGCCGATGCCCGCAAGCACATAGATCGCGATGATCGCGCCAAGACCGAGCAACACCCTTGCCGTCCAGTTCTTCATCCGGTCCAAAAAATCCCGCATCCCGGCATCCAGCCCCTGCAGTCATGCACTTATTCCTTCTTAGCGATTTGCTATGCTATAGGCGAACCATGGCTTGTGAATCGCATGTATATGAAAGTCCGCCCGAGGGCGCCGCGGTCGACTGGACGATCCCGCAGGACTGGGCGGCTTATTCGCAAGAAGATCACCACACCTGGGATTTGCTGTTCGAACGACAGGTCGAGCAACTGCCCGGCCGCGCGAGCCAGGCGTTTCTCGACGGGATCGATGTACTCTCGCTTTCCAAGCCCGGTATTCCTGATTTCGAAGAGCTTTCGGAAAAATTGATGGAGCTGACCGGCTGGCAGGTTGTTGCCGTGCCAGGCCTCGTTCCCGACGATGTCTTTTTCGATCATCTCGCCAATCGGCGCTTCGTGGCCGGCAATTTTATCCGCCGTCCCGACCAGCTCGATTATCTCCAGGAACCCGACGTCTTCCATGATGTCTTCGGCCATGTCCCGCTGCTCGCGAACCCGGCGTTCGGCGACTACATGGCGGCTTATGGCCGGGGCGGATTGCGTGCACTCGAATTTGGCAGCCTCAACAAGCTCGCGCGGCTCTATTGGTACACCGTCGAGTTCGGCTTGATCGAGGAAGAGGGCGCGCTGCGGATATTTGGAGCGGGAATCGTCTCGAGCCATGGCGAAAGCATTTTCGCGCTAGACGATCCGAGTCCCAACCGTATCGGCTTCGATCTCAAGCGCGTGATGCGAACCAACTACCGCATCGACGATTTCCAGCAGGTGTATTTCGTCATTCCGAGCTTCGAGGAATTGCTTCGCGTTACCGTCGAAACCGATTTCGCGCCGCTTTACCGCGAACTCGAAAATTCCAGCGATCTCGCGCCCGACGATATCGACGATGACGACACCGTGATCACGATCGGAACGCAGGCCTATGCCGAGGCCAAGGCTAACGGGGCGAGGGCCGCTTCCGCAGGTTGAGGATCGTCCATTCGCCGCGGTCGAGGCGCTCGGCGAGGCGGCAGCGCTGGCGGCGATAGGCGGCGATGACGGCCCCAGCCTGATGCTCCATTAGTCCCGCGAGAATGACAGTACCGCCCGGCTGCGTGGCGTGTGCGATGGCGGGGGCGAGCGAGATAAGCGGTCCGGCAAGGATATTGGCGATGACGAGGTCGTAAGGCGCGCGCGATTTCAGGCGGCGATGCGCAAGACCCGCTGCCGTGACCAGCTCAAGCCGGCCCGGTCCGGTGCCAAGCGATATGCCGTTGATCGCGACATTCTCCTCGGCGATTTCGATGGCGACCGGGTCGATGTCCGAAGCGATGGCCTTGGCATGAGGCCACAGCGCGATTCCGGCAAAGGCGAGCAGCCCGGTTCCAGTCCCGATATCGGCTATGCTCGAAAAGCGGCGACCGCGCGATTTTTCACGGTCGAGCATCGCGAGACAGCCAGCCGTCGTTTCATGCTGGCCGGTCCCGAAGGCGCGGCTGGCGTCGATCTCGAAGGCGATCGCGCCTTCGGGCACCTCGTCGCGGTGCATCGGCGTGTGGACGAAGAAGCGGCCTTCGCGAATCGGCTCGAGCCCCTGCTGGCTCAGCGTGACCCAGTCCTCGTCATCGAGCTCCTCAAGCTTTGCGCGCGCTTTCGCCGCACTCGGCAACAGCCGCTTGATCGCCGCGACGGTCCTGCGATCGGGCCTGCTCTCGAAATAGGCGTCGAGCCGCCAGATATCGGGCGCTGCGGCATCGATCTCGCTCGTCATCAGCGCGGGCGGAGGTTCGAGCAGGGCAAGCGGCGCGATATCGTCCTTGAGCGCCTCGGCCTCGGTGCGCGTGCAGGGCAGGCTGAGCTTCCAGCTCATTCGCTCTCCGCCGCTGCTTCCTCGGCCAGCCGGCTGTCGAGCCGTTGACGCCCTGTAGCGGCATAGGCGGCGCAGCCTTGCGGATCGGCAAGCGGCGCTTCGCCCGCCAGCCGCTCGAAAAGATTGCTCGCGCGCGGATGCGGGGTGATCAGCAGGTCGCAATCGAGCGCGGCGATCTTGTCGAATGTTGCGCGGAAGGCCGCGACATAATCGGGATGGCCCGAAAAACGATATCCAGTGGCGGACACCGACGAGATGCTATCCGCATAAACGATCGTCCGACATTGCTCGCCCTCGCAGGATCGCCATGACCAGCTTGTCGATCCCGGCGAATGGCCGGGCGTTGCATGCATCGTCAGGGTGACCGGCCCGAGCGTGATCGTGTCGCCATCGGCGATGATGCGGTCGACTCTAGCCGCCGGAAAGGCCGGGAGATGATCGGCCTGCGGATCCGATGGATCGGGCGGACCGCCCTCGAGCACTGCCCGGGCTTCCTGCCGCGCAATAAGCTCGGCTCCGCTCAGTTGCTGAAGCTGCGCGACGCCGCCGACATGGTCGAGATGCTCGTGGCTGGTAACGATGTATCGAATGTCGGGCAGTGGAAAGCCCAACGCCTCGATATTGGCGGCGATCGAAGCCGCGGCTTCTTCGGTTGCCCCGTCGATCAGTATGTGCCCTTCGGCTGTGGCGATCAGCAGCGCGACGATCCCGCAGGTGCCGACAATATAGATGTTGGCGAAGAGGCGGGCAGGCGGTGCGGGATCGCTCCATCCGTCACGGCCTTCGCATTGGTCGAGCAACTGGGCCGGTCCGAATTCGGGCTGCGCAAAATCGCCTGCGCTTTGCGGTGCAGGTGCGCAGGCAAGCGGCAGCGCGCATGCGGCAAGCATTATATATTTAGCGAACATAGCTGGCTCCATTTATGTCGAGCACCGCGCCGGTCATCGAGGCGGGCGCGTCCAGTGCGCAAAAGGCAATCGTTTCGGCGACTTCTTCAGGCGTCGCGACGCGGCCGAGCGGGATATCGGCGAGCAGTTTATCGCCGCCACGGCTTTCGAGATAATCCTCGGCCATTCCCGTCATCGTGAAGCCGGGGCAGATCGTGAAGGCGAGGATTTCGTCAGCCGCATAGCCGCGCGCGATCGTCTTGGTCAGCGCTACCATGCCGCCCTTCGACGCCGCATAATGCCAGTGATCGGGGCTGTCGCCGCGATAGGCGGCGCGGCTCGCGACATTGACGATCCGCCCGCCGCCGTTGCTCCGGAAATGCAGCACGGCGAGGCGGCAGAGTTCGGCGTTCGCCGTCAGGTTGATCCGCATCGTGCGTTCATAGGCGGCAAGCCAGTCTTCATGCGTACCGTCAATCGGCGCGGCTTCGAAAATGCCGGCATTGTTGACGATCACGTCGATCCGCCCGTCGAGCTTGCCGAGCGCGGCCTCCCACAGCGCGCTTGCCGCACCCGGCTGCTCGAAATCGGCGGCGAGGAAATCGTCTTCACCGCTTGTCGACTGGCACACCAGCCGCACGCCCGCCGCTTTGAGCCGTTTTGCCGCCGCAGCGCCGATGCCCCGGCTCGCGCCGGTCAGCAGGATATGAAGTGTCGTCTTGTCATCCATTCCGTCTCGATAGGCGCGCCGGGCGGCGCTATCAAATCAGGGATGCTCGGTTGCATGGCGGGGCGGTTAGGCTATGAAGTTCGGGTAACAGGACAAGCGACAGAGAGTGGGTATGGCAAGCGACGGAAACCGGCCGTTATCGCCGCATTTGCAGATTTGGAAATGGGGCCCGCACATGCTGGTCTCGATCCTCCACCGTGTGGCCGGAAGCGGCATGGCCGTCGTCGGCGGGCTGTTGTTCGCGGGCTGGCTGCTCAGCGCGGCGATGGGCGAGAGCAACTATGCCTGCTTCATGGGCTTGCTGACCGTTGAAAGCGGCGCGATCAATATCATCGGTCTCGTCTTCGGCATCGGCCTGACCTGGGCGTTCTTCACGCATTTGCTCAACGGCCTCAGGCATTTCGTGCTCGATACTGGCGCTGGTTATGAGTTGCAGGCCAACAAGCGCTGGGCGATTCTCGTCGTGATCGGCGGCATCGTCGCGACCGCCGCGCTCTGGCTCTACATTCTCTGGACGCCGCTCGTCATGCTGACAGGAGGCGCATAATGGGGAACGGCACCGATCTCGGCCGCGTTCGCGGTCTCGGTTCGGCGAAATCGGGCGTCCATCACTGGTGGATGCAGCGGCTGACGGCGGCCGGCAATCTGCTGCTCGTCAGCTGGTTTCTCTTCTCGCTCGTGCGCCTGCCGAACCTTGAATATGCGACGGTTACCAGCTGGATGGAATCGCCGCTTGTCGCGATTGCGCTGATCCTGCTCGCGGCGAATGTTTTCTGGCATATCAGATTGGGTCTGCAGGTCGTCGTCGAGGATTATGTCCATAACGAGGCGTCGAAGCTCGGCGTTCTCATCCTCTTGAATTTCTATGCGATTGGCGGCGCGGCGGTGTCGATTTTCGCGATCCTCCGCATTGCCTTCGGGAGCGCCGCATAATGGCCGACGACGCCTACAAGATCATCGATCACAAATATGACACTGTCGTCGTCGGCGCCGGCGGATCGGGGCTGCGCGCGACGATGGGATCGGCCGAAAAGGGCCTGCGCACCGCCTGCATCACCAAGGTTTTCCCGACGCGCTCGCATACCGTCGCAGCCCAGGGCGGCATCGCCGCGAGCCTCGGCAACAATTCGCCCGATCACTGGACCTGGCATATGTACGATACGGTCAAAGGGTCGGACTGGCTCGGCGATCAGGATGCGATCGAATATCTTGCCCGCGAAGCGCCTGCCGCGGTCTACGAGCTGGAACATGCCGGCGTGCCGTTTTCGCGCAACGAAGACGGCACCATCTACCAGCGCCCCTTTGGCGGCCATATGCAGAATATGGGCGAAGGCCCGCCTGTCCAGCGCACTGCCGCTGCGGCCGATCGCACCGGCCATGCGATGCTCCACGCGCTCTACCAGCAGAGCCTCAAATACGACGCCGATTTCTTCATCGAATATTTCGCGCTCGACCTGATCATGGATGAGGAGGGCGCCTGTCGTGGCGTCATCGCGATGTGCATGGAAGACGGCTCGATCCACCGCTTCGCCAGCCACGCCGTCGTGCTCGCTACGGGCGGCTATGGCCGGACCTTCTTTTCGGCGACCTCGGCGCATACCTGCACCGGCGACGGCGGCGGGATGGTGCTGCGCGCCGGGCTCCCCTTGCAGGATATGGAGTTCATCCAGTTCCACCCGACCGGAATTTACGGCGCCGGCGTGCTGATCACCGAGGGCGCGCGCGGCGAGGGCGGGTATCTGACCAATAGCGAGGGCGAGCGCTTCATGGAGCGCTATGCGCCGTCAGCGAAAGATCTTGCGAGCCGCGACGTCGTCTCACGCTCGATGGCGATGGAAATGCGTGAAGGCCGGGGCGTGGGCAAGGATGGTGACCATATTTATCTCCATCTCGACCATATCGATCCGAAGATTTTGGCCGAGCGGCTCCCTGGGATCACCGAAACCGGCAAGATTTTCGCCGGTGTCGACCTGACGAAACAGGCGCTTCCCGTCACGCCGACGGTCCATTACAATATGGGCGGTATCCAGACCAATTATCATGGCGAGGTCGTGACGCTGAAAGACGGCGATCCCGACAGCGTCGTCCCCGGCCTGTTCGCCGTCGGCGAAGCGGCCTGCGTATCGGTCCATGGCGCCAACCGGCTGGGCTCGAACAGCCTGATCGATCTCGTCGTCTTCGGCCGCGCTACGGGCCATCGTCTTGCCAAGGTAATCGCGCCGGGCACCAAGCATGACGAGCTGCCGAAGGGCAATGAAGCGATGGCGCTCGAACGGCTCGATAGCTTCCGTCATGCCGATGGCGGCGCGCCGACCGCCGAAATCCGCCTCGAAATGCAAAAGGCGATGCAGGCTCATTGCGCCGTCTTCCGCACCGAGGAACTGATGGCCGAGGGTATCGAGAAGATCGACGCGATCTATGCCAAGATGCAGGACATCAAGGTCGCCGATCGCTCGCTGATCTGGAACACCGACCTCATCGAAACGCTCGAACTCGACAACCTCATCGCGCAAGCCGAAGTCAGCATCCGTTCGGCGCATAACCGCAAGGAAAGCCGCGGCGCGCACATGCACGAAGACCATCCCGATCGCGACGACGAAAACTGGATGAAGCATACGATTGCGTGGTTCACCGGCTGGGGCGGCAAGGGCGGCGATGTGAAGATCGACTATCGCCCCGTCCACGATTTCACGCTGACCGACGATGTGGAGTATATCGTCCCCAAGGCGCGGGTTTACTAGTGCCACTGCCGATCTGGATCGCGAGTGCCTTGGCGCATCCCGAGGTTCGCAAAGTTGGAATGCAGGCCGTCACAAAGGCTGGATCGATGGTGTCGGAGCGCCTCGCCAACCGCAAGGCTGTGGAAGACGATCAAGATCAAGAAACGGACATCGATCCCGATATTGTTGCGCTGCGCGAAGCCTTTGATGCCCTGCCCACGCGGCATGAACTCGCTGAAGCCATTGCAGCATTAGATGAACAAGCTGAAATTCGGGCCAAGCGACTTCGTTGGCTCGTCGTCGGAGGCATCGTTCTGCAGGCGGTGATTCTCGGCGGTTTGATCGTCATTTTCTGAGTTTATCCGTCGCCCCAGCGAAGGCTGGGGCCTATCCCAGATCTCGGCTGGGCGCAGGCGTCAGTATGAATTGAGCTGGGATAGACACCAGCCTTCGCTGGGGCGACGGTAGTTGGGGAGGCGCCGTTCTTGTTTATTCGTTTTCTTTCTTTTGCGCTGATCGTGATGGTGCCCGGCGCCTCGGCGTCCGCCCAAGAGACCATCGACCACAGTCTCCCGCCGCCGCCGTTTCTCGACCGGATGCAACCCTTTGAAGCGGTGCAGGCGGCCAATGCCGGGTTGCAGATCGAGGTCGATCGGTTGGCCGCAGAGCAGCTGGCCGATCATCGTGCGCTTGGCGAACTATTGGCGGGGATAGCGCCGCAGCGGCCCGGTACGGTCGATGCCTATGTGCTGGTCATCGCGCTCGATAGCGATCCGGTTTTCGCGCGGGAGGCACGGCAGGCGGCGATCGTTCTGGAACGGCGATACGATGCAGCGGGCCGCTCGATCATGCTCGCCGGGCCGGACGGTCAGGCGATCGGCGGTCTGCCGCGACCGACAGCCCGCGGAACGCCGGCATCGCTCTCGATTGCGCTGGCGCATATCGCCGCGACGATGGATGTCGAGGAGGATGTGCTCGTGCTCTTCACGACGAGTCACGGCACGCCCAACGGACTCTATTATCATTATGGCGATCAGGGCTTTGGCGGGCTTTCGCCATCGCGGCTGCGCGGCATATTCGACGAGCTCGGGATCGAGAACAGGTTGGTGATCGTTAACGCCTGTTTTTCCGGCATTTTCGTTTCAGGGCTGTCGAGCGATAGCAGCGCGATCGTTTCGGCGGCATCGGCGGGGCTGACCTCCTTCGGCTGCAGCCCCGGCAATGACTGGACGTTCTTCGGCGACGCCTTCGTCAACCGCGCTTTGCGCCAGCCGCAGCCGCTCGGCGCGGCGTTCGAAGCGGCGCGTGAACTGGTCGGTCAGTGGGAGGACGAGCAGGGACTTCCGGCCTCGCAGCCGAAATTCAGCATCGGGCGCGGGGCGATCGGCTGGCTGAGCGAACTCGAATCGCGCATGCCGCGCATAGCCACGCCGCCTGTCGGGCGATCCCCGGCCGAAGAGAATTAGGAACCCCATACGATGGCGAATGAAGACCAGCGAGACTATTGGAACGACGATGCCGGACGCAAATGGGTCGAGCATCGCAAACGTCTCGACAGCATGCTCGGGCCGATAACCAAAATCCTGATCGATGCGATTGCCGTCCGTCAGGATGAGGATATCCTCGATATCGGCTGCGGATCGGGCGAGCTTTCATGGCGGTTGGCCGGTCTGGGAGCGAATGTCACCGGAATCGACCTGTCCAATCCGATGGTCGATGCGGCGCGGGCGGCGGGCTCCGGAAGTGCGCAGTTCCTGGTCGCCGATGCCAGCGAGTTTTGCGCTGACACGTCTTTCGATGCGGCGGTGTCGCGCTTCGGTGTTATGTTTTTCGATGATCCGGCAGCGGCGTTCGCCAATATCCACGCCAATCTTGTCGAGGGGGGACGGCTGGTCTTTGCCTGTTGGGCGACGCCCGATCGCAACGCCTGGGCGATGGTCCCGGCGATGGCGGTGCGGCCCTTTTTGGCTGACGCAGCGCCGCCCGACCCGCACGCTCCCGGTCCGTTTGCCTTTGCCGACGATGCCCGCGTAAGAACTATATTGAGCGATGCCGGCTTCCGCGATGTCGAGTGTGAACTCCACGATATCGACGTGATCATGAGCGAGAGCGGCGGACTGGACGATGCTACCGCATTCGCCTGCCAGATCGGCCCGGGCGCGAGGGCGCTGGGCGAATTGGACAAATCCGAACGTCCCAAGGCGCGCGAGGCTATCCGCGAAGCGCTGAGACCGCATATCGGGGAGGATGAAGCGGTCGCTATGGCGGGCGCGATCTGGCTGGTCAGCGCGGCGGCCTAGCGCCAGCGCAGATTGTCGCGGTCGAGCTCTCCCACGCCGGACACACCCATCAATTTCATATCGCGCTCGATCTCGGCGCGCAGCTGGCCGATCGCGCGCTCGACGCCCGGCTGCCCGGCCGCCGCCAGCGCGTAGAGATACATCCGCCCGCCCGAAGCCGCCGTCGCCCCGGCGCTCAGCGCCTTGAGCACATGCGTCCCGCGCCGCACACCGCCGTCGCAGATGATCTCGATCCGATCGCCGACGGCATCGGCGATTTCGGCGATCTGGTCGAAGGGCGAACGGCTGCCGTCGAGTTGCCGCCCGCCATGGTTCGACACCATGATCGCAGTGGCGCCGATATCGGCGGCGCGCTTTGCGTCCTCGACCGACATCACGCCCTTCAAGCAAAATTCACCGCCCCATTCGGCGCGGATCGCCTCGGCGGCGTTCCAGTCGAGCGACTGATCGAGCATCGTCGAGAAATAGTCGCCGATAGACAAGGCGACGCTGCTGCCTTCGGCGAGATGCGTCGAGAGATTGGGCAGCTCGAATTTCTCGCGGAACAGATAGTTCAGCCCCCAGCCGGGTTTGGCTGCGTAACTCAGGAACGAACGCGGCGTGATTTTCGGCGGCGAGGTAAAGCCGGTGCGCAGGCAGCGTTCGCGATTGCCGCCGACGATGGTGTCGACGGTCAGCGTCAGCGCATCGAATTTCGCCAGTTTGCAGCGCTCGATCATCATGTGGTTGAGGCCCTTGTCCTTGTGGACATAGAGCTGGAACATCTTGGGGCAGCTGTAATTCGCCCCGATTTCCTCGATGCTGACCGTCGCCAGGGAGGAAATGCCGAACCAGGTTCCGAATTTTTCGGCCGTAGCGGCCACGGCGCGTTCGCCCTGCCAGTGGAAGAGCCGCTGCAATGCGGTCGGCGAGAGAAACAGCGGCATCGCGATCTCGCGGCCCATGACGGTGGTGCGCATGTCGATCTCTTCGAAACCGGCGAGCACATTGGGGACGAGATCGCAGTCTTCGAACGCTTCGGTATTGCGCCGCAGCGTCACCTCGTCATCGGCCGCACCGTCGATATAATGGAAGACGGGCGCCGGGAGGCGTTTGCGCGCGAGTCGCCGGAAATCCTCGACATTATGGCAATCGGAAAGCCGCATCGCGCCGCCCTAGACGAGAGTGGACGCCTCGTACAATTTTCCGCTGTCCTACGCCGCTTGGCGGATGTAATCTGGCGGCAGGAATTGGGAAATCGCCGAAATATCCGATGGCTCGAAACCGCCGGATAGCGTCAACAAGGTGTCAAGCAGGTGTCAATTTTGGAATATAATATCGAACCGCTGAGAATTCCCGACGAAGCCAAGGAGCGTATCCGCGTGCTCTTCATGGCGAAACATGCGCTGTGGGGCGGGGGGATGCACCCCGAAGACGGCAATCATGCCATCTATCACCATGAAGTCCGCACGACGCTGGAGAGCCTCGGTCTCAACCTCGCTCTCGCAGATAGCTATGATGTGCTCTTCGAGCGGCCCGAGGTCGATTTCGTCTTCCCGCTGCTCAACCGCGGCGGGTTTCTCAATTCGGAGATGCTGATTCCGTTGCTCTGCAACATGCATCGCATCCCCTATATCGGCGCTATCCCCTTCATTCGCGGGCTCGGCGACGATAAATCGGCGTCGAAGCTGACCGCCGTCCATGCCGGCGTGCCGACCGCGCCCTGGTTCTGCTACCGCCGCGGCGCGCCGGTCGAGGAGAAGGATCTGCCCGAGGCCGAGCGCTGGGTGATCAAGCCCAATGCTTCCTCGGCAAGTTGGGGCATTTCGGATGCCTTCGACTGGACCGGCGTTACCAACGCGATCGCCAATATCCATGGCCAGGGCCATGACGCGATCGTCGAACCCTATCTCGACGGCTATGACGTTCAGGCGGCCTTTATCAGCGCCAACGGCCCCAGGGCGCTGCCGATGCTGATCTACGAGCGCGAGGATACACAAAAACTCTGGACCTATTACGAGAAACGCGATCTCGTCCCGAACACCGAAAAGGCGACGCTCAAGCGTTTCGACGAGCCCGAGTTCGCGCCCAAGGTGCAGGAAATGGCCGAGCGGCTGGCGCGCGAATTTGACCCGTTCGATTACGGCCGGATCGAGTTCCGGCTCGATCGCAAGACCGGCGATATCAATTTCATCGAGATCAACCTCAACTGCAATCTCTGGTCGGAAAAGGTCGTCGCCAAATCGGCGGCGGCAGTGGGCTTCAGCCATGCCGAGCTGATCGAAACGATCCTTGCCGAAGCCTATCGCCGCAACGGGCTGATCGCGAGCTGACCGAATAGGGGTTGCAATTCGCACCTGTTCTGCGATGAACCGTTCCGGGTCGTCGATGAGTTGAGTGGTGTTATGACTGACGTACCAAGAGAACGCGCCGCAGGCGTCAAGCTTTTCCTGATGCTCTGCGTTGGATTTCTTCTTTCTATTCCATTATTTACCGTCTGGTTGCTGGTTTATGACCGCGAGCAGCAATCGCAAACCGCGCTGAACTCGATCGCCGAGGGCTGGGGCGGACCGCAGATCATGTCGGGGCCGTATCTGGTGATTCCCTTTCAGGGCGAGACCAGCGAGACGGTAACCGAAAACGGCGAGCAGGTGACGCGCACGCGCCGCGTCTGGCAGGAACTGACGCTCGCGCCCGAACAATTCTCGCTCGAAACCGAGCTGGTGCCCGAACGGCGCCAGCGGTCGATCTACGAAGCGGTCGTCTATACGGCGAGCAATCAGGGGCAGGCGGTGTTCGCGCTGCCCGACGATCTATCGCGTCAGGGCGTCGAGCGCGAGGCGCTGGCCTTCGATCGCGCCGAGCTGCGTTTCGGCCTTGCCGATATGCGCGGCATCCAGGAGGCGTCGATCCGTTTCGCCGGCGAAGACGTCGCACTGCAATCGGGCGGCGGCGGCGGGCGCACCGGCTTTTTGGCCGCCGTCGATGCGACGCCGATCCTCGAAACGCCGGTTCCGGCCCGCTTCGCCATCGCCTTTCGCGGCAACCAGCGGCTGTCGCTGCTTCCGCATGCCGGAGAGACCGGCTGGCGCGTCACTTCGAGCTGGCCGCATCCCTCGTTCATGGGCGGCTTCCTGCCCAATAGCGAAATCGGCGACGAAGGCTTCAGCGCGACCTATAATGTAACCAATCTCGCGCTCGGCCGACCGCTGCTTTTCATCGGAGAGCAGGGACAGGCGATGCAGGGCGACATGGCCCGGCAGATCAGCCCGGCGATCGACATGCCCGCGACCGATGTCGAGGCGCGTGTCGGGCTGTTCCAGCCGGTCGATCTCTATTCGCAGGTCGATCGTTCGGTGAAATATGGCTTTCTGATCATCGGTTTCACTTTCCTCGCCTATCTGATGTTCGATCTGATCGCTGGCGTCCGCGTCTCGACGATCGAATATCTGCTCGTCGGCGCGGCTCTGGTGCTGTTCTTCGTGTTGCTGCTCGCCTTTGCCGAGGTGATCGGATTCACCTGGGCCTATATTGTCGCGTCATTGGCCACCACCGGTCTCAATACCGCCTATTCGGCAGCCGTTCTGAATAGCCGAAGCCGGGCGGGCTTTATCGGAGCATTGCTGATCGCGCTCTATGCGGTGATGTATGTGCTGCTCAACCTCGAGACCTACTCGCTGCTGATCGGATCGCTGCTGCTCTTCGCGGCGCTGGCGGCGGTGATGTATGTGACGCGCCATCTCGACTGGGGCGATACGCGGCTGGTCCGGAAGGAGGCCGAATAGGCTGAGCGAGCGCCACCGCCTTTTTTGGGAGCTTTCCCCTTCCGAAAGGCGGTGACACCCGCTATCCACATTCCACACATCAGGAATGTCAGCGAGACGATATGGCCCAGTTCATCCTGCCCAAGAACAGCAAGATCAAAAAGAACGGCAACCGCCACAGCGTCGATGCGGCGAACAGCAAGGCGTTCAAGGTCTATCGTTACGATCCCGATAGCGGAGAGAATCCGCGTTACGATACGTTTGAACTCGATCTCGACGAATGCGGGCCGATGGTGCTCGACGCGTTGATCAAGATGAAGAGCGAGCAGGATGCGACGCTGACTTTTCGCAGATCGTGCCGCGAGGGGATTTGCGGGTCGTGCGCGATGAATATCGACGGCAAGAACGGCCTCGCCTGCACGACCGCGATCGAGGATTGCAAGGGCAAGGAAATTCGCATTACGCCGCTGCCCGCGATGGATGTGATCAAGGATCTCGTCCCCGACTTTTCGCATTTCTACGCGCAATATGCCTCGATCCAACCCTGGTTGAAGACCGAGACGCCTGAGCCTTCGAGCAAGGAGCGGCTGCAATCGCCCGAAGATCGCGCCAAGCTCGACGGGCTTTACGAGTGCATCCTGTGCGCCTGTTGCTCGACGAGCTGCCCGAGCTATTGGTGGAACAGCGACAAGTTTCTTGGACCCGCGATCCTGCTTCAGGCCTATCGCTGGCTCGCCGACAGCCGCGACGAACATACCGGCGAACGGCTCGACGAGCTCGAGGATCCGTTCCGCCTCTATCGCTGCCACACGATCATGAATTGCTCCAACGTCTGCCCCAAGGGCCTGTCGCCGGCGCGCGCGATCGCCGAAACCAAGAAGATGATGCTGGAGCGGGCGGTCTAGGATTTTTGGTGCCGAAACATTTTTTGTCATTCCAGCGAAGGCTGGAATCTATCCCAGATCTCGGTTTCGCGATTGCATATCTGGGATAGACGCCAGCCTGTGCTGGGGTGACGGAGTAAGTGAATGAACGATGGTCCGGCTTCCGATTCGCTGACCGAAGAAGTTTTCCGCAACGAGCCCGACCCGGACAATCCGGGCTGGTGGCTTTGGGAGGTCCGGGACAGCAACCGCTTCAACCATTTCATGGGGACGTTTCGTGCGCGCAAGGAGAGTGAGACGACAGCGCGCGTACGGATGACGCCGCGCCCGGAGCACACCAACCTCAGCGACAATATTCATGGCGGGGTGCTGATGAGCTTTGCCGATGGCGCGCTGTTTTCCGGCGCGCGGATGGTCGGCGTCGAACGCGCCGGGCCGGCGGTCACCGTCGATCTCAACATGCATTTTATCGCGCCGGGGAGCGCTGACGAACCGCTCGACGCAGTCGTCGAAGTGTTGCGCGAGACCTACCGGCTCGTCTTCATGCGCGGCATTCTCGAACAGGGTGAAACCATCGTCGCCGAATTTTCGGGTACGATAAAGAAGCCCTCGCCGCCGAAATGACGTCCTGCCATCTCGTCATTGCGAGGAGCCGAAGGCGACGCGGCAATCCAGAGCCGCAAAGTATATCGCTAGCCGCTCTGGATTGCTTCGCTCCGCTCGCAATGACGGGATCTCATATCGCTGGTGTGCGCTCGTGACGAAACTCGCGGAGCGCTACCGCGAATTGATCGAGGCCGGCGAACTCCAGCCCGATGGCGATCAACAGCGCGCGATCAACCATCTTGTCCGCTGCACCGATGAACTGCAGGCAGCGCCGCGCCGCGGCAGCGTGATCTGGCGCGCGCTCGGCAAAAAGCCCGAACCGGTGCGCGGTGTGTACCTCTGGGGCGGGGTAGGGCGCGGCAAATCGATGCTGATGGACTTATTCTATGGCTGCCTCGACATTGAGTCGAAGCGCCGCGTGCATTTTCACGAATTCATGCTCGACGTGCATGAGCGCATTCGCGAGGAACGCAAAAAGGAACGCGGCGACCCCATCGAACCCGTCGCCGAGACAATCCGTGATGACGCGCGGCTGCTCGCGCTCGACGAGATGGTGGTCAACAACACCGCCGATGCCGCGATCCTGTCGCGCCTCTTCACGTCGCTGTTGGGCCATGGCGTGACGATCGTCACCACGTCGAACCGCCCGCCGGCCGATCTCTACAAGGAGGGCATCAACCGTTCGCTCTTCCTGCCGTTTATCGATTTGGTCGAAGAAAAACTCGAAATCATCCCGCTCAACGGGCCGACCGATTACCGGCTCGAACGGCTCGGCGGGATGCCGGTCTGGCATGTTCCCAATGGCGAAAAGGCGACCGCGGCGCTGCGCGAGGCATTTTTCCGCTTGACCGATTATTCGCCCGACGATGCTGCGAACGTGCCGAGCGAGGAGATCGCCGTGCCCGGCGGGCGGACGCTGCATGTGCCCAAGTCGCTGAAGGGCGTTGCAGTATTCTCGTTCAAGCGGCTCTGCGCCGAAGCCCGTGGCGCACCCGATTATCTCGCGATCGCCCGCCGCTATCACACCGTCATCATCGTCGGCATTCCGGTGATGGGGCCCGAGCTGCGCAACGAGGCGAGCCGCTTCAAAGTGCTCGTCGATGCGCTTTACGAGCATAAGGTGAAATTGCTCGCCGCCGCAGATGCCGAGCCGCAGGAGCTTTATGAGGAGGGCGACGGTGCCTTCGAGTTCGAGCGCACCGCCTCGCGGCTCATCGAGATGCAATCGGAAGACTATCTAGCGCTCGGCCACGGCGTTGACGCAGCACGCATTTCCGACGACTAACGCCCAAACACTATCGGGGATTATCCATGCGCATTTCTCTCGCCATCGCCGCTGCGATGTTCTGCCCGACGGCCCTCTCGGCGCAGGCCGATCCATGGCATGAACGCGGCCGCGAGATTTTCGAAACCGCGATCGAAATCCCGACGGTCGCCGGACGGCGGCAGACGCCGGCGCTGGTCAGCTATCTGCGCACGCAATTCGAAGAGGCCGGGATCACCGATATCACGGTTCACGACCATGATGGCGGCGAGCAATCGATGGTGATCCGCTGGCCCGCCGCCGTTCCTTCGGGAGAAAAGGCGATCCTGCTGCTTGCGCACATGGACGTCGTCGAAGCGCTGCCCGAAGACTGGTCGCGCGATCCCTTCGAATTTATCGAGGAAGACGGCTATTTTTACGGGCGCGGAACGGCCGATGACAAACAGGGAGTGGTCGCGCTGACCACAGCATTGCTGCGGCTTAGCGCCGAAGGATTTGAACCGACGCGCGATATCATCGTGTTGTTCACCGGCGATGAGGAGACCGAACAGCGCGGCGCCGAGCTGGCGGCGAGCGAATGGATCGATCTGTCACAGGTCGAAATGGCCTTGAACGCCGATGCCGGCGGCGGGGCCTATCTGGCCGACGGCACCTTGCTCGGCTTCGGTATCCAGACCGCCGAGAAAACCTATCAGAGCTTCACCTTCACTGCGACCAATCCAGGCGGCCACAGCTCGCGCCCGCGGCCCGACAATGCGATTTACGATCTCGCGCACACGCTCGAGCGGCTCGAAAGCCATCGCTTCGAGCCGATGCTCAACGATACGACGCGCGCCTATTTCGCGGCCCGGGCTCAAACCGCCGAACCCGAAGTGCGAGACGCGATTACACGCTGGCTCGCCGATGAAAGCGACGGCGAGACCGCCGATATCGTCGAAGCTTCGCCGACTCTGGTCGGCACCACGCGCACGCGCTGCGTCGCGACGATGCTGCGCGGCGGCCATGCCGAAAATGCACTGCCGCAGCTTGCCGAAGCGACGGTTAATTGCAGGATGTTTCCCGGCGTCGATCCGGCGGATGTGCTGACAACGCTGCGCGCCATCGCGGCGCCTGACGGCATCACTGTCGAGCCCGTCGATATCGCGCGCCCGACCGATGCTTCCCCGCTGCGCGACGATGTGATGACTGCCTTCACCAACGCCGTCCATGCGCGTCATCCCGGTTCGCCGATCGTCCCGAATATGAGCACGGGGGCGACCGACGGCCTGTATTTCCGAGCCGGCGGCGTCCCGACCTATGGCGTCAATGGCGCCTGGATCGTCAGCCCCGAGGATGAGCGCGCACATGGCCGCGACGAGCGGCTCCCGGTCGAGAGTTTCTACAACAATCTCGACCATTGGACCGAACTGCTTCGCACGTTTGCCGGATAGCCTTCGCGCGACGATTTTGCGGCTGCGAGCGGTTGCCGACTCATACGCCACCGGTTAAGCCCGGCGCGACTTTCCAAACAGGCAGGACGACAGGGGAACAGCCATGGCTCGCAATAAGATCGCGCTGATCGGCGCCGGCATGATCGGCGGCACGCTCGCCCATCTCGCAGCGATGAAGGAAATGGGCGATGTCGTCCTGTTCGATATCGCCAAAGGCATGCCCGCGGGCAAGGCGCTCGATCTCAGTCAGGCGGGCCCGGTCGAAGGATATGACGCCAATCTCAAGGGCACCGGCGATTATGCCGATATTGCCGGTGCCGATGTCTGCATTGTCACCGCCGGCGTGGCGCGCAA
The DNA here is from genome assembly GCA_013001755.1 of Sphingomonadaceae bacterium. Classification (GTDB taxonomy): domain Bacteria; phylum Pseudomonadota; class Alphaproteobacteria; order Sphingomonadales; family Sphingomonadaceae; genus Parasphingopyxis. The sequence continues at coordinate 16,483 of JABDLY010000129.1, read as the reverse complement.
GCCCGGCATGAGCCGCGACGACCTGATCGAGATAAACCTCAAGGTGATGAAATCGGTCGGCGAGGGCATCAAGGCGCATGCGCCAGACGCCTTCGTTATCTGCATCACCAACCCGCTCGACGCGATGGTCTGGGCGCTGCGCGAATTTTCCGGCCTGCCGCATGAAAAGGTCGTCGGTATGGCCGGTGTGCTCGATAGCGCGCGTTTCCGCCATTTCCTCGCCGACGAATTCGGCGTGTCGGTCGAGGATGTCACGGCGTTCGTGCTCGGCGGCCATGGCGATACGATGGTGCCGATCGCCGAATATTCGACCGTTGCCGGGATCCCGATCCCCGATCTAATCAATATGGGCTGGTCGACGCAGGACAAGATCGACGCGATTATCGACCGTACGCGCAAGGGCGGCGGCGAAATCGTCGGGTTGTTGGGCAACGGCAGCGCCTATTACGCGCCCGCGACCAGCGCGATCATGATGGCCGAGAGCTATCTCAAGGACAAGAAGCGTGTGCTCCCCGCCGCGGCGCACCTCACCGGTCAGTACGGCGTCGATGATTTGTATGTCGGTGTGCCGGTCGTGATCGGCAAGGACGGCGTCGAACGGATCGTCGAGATCGAGCTCGGCGACGAGGCGAAGGCCGGTTTCCAGGTCTCGGTCGATGCGGTGAAGGAGCTGCTCGAAGCCTGCAAGGGTCTCGATGAAAGCCTCGCCTAACATCTCTCCAAAAACAGGACAGCCAGCACGATGAGCATTCTCGTCGATAAGAACACCAAGGTCATCACCCAGGGAATGACCGGCGAAACCGGCACTTTCCACACTCAGCAAGGGCTCGATTACGGCACAAAAATGGTTGCCGGGGTCACGCCGGGCAAAGGCGGGACCGAGCATATCGGGCTGCCGGTATTCGATACCGTCGCCGAGGCGCGCGATGCGACCGGCGCCGATGCGAGCGTGATCTATGTGCCGCCCAAATTCGCCGCCGCATCGATCATCGAGGCGATCGAGGCGGAAATCCCGCTGATCGTGGCGATTACAGAGGGCATTCCGGTGCTCGATATGGTGACGGTGAAGGGTCATCTCGAAGGATCGAAATCGCGCCTGATCGGGCCGAATTGCCCCGGCGTGCTGACGCCTGACGAATGCAAGATCGGGATCATGCCCGGCAGTATTTTCCAAAAGGGTTCGGTCGGCGTCATCAGCCGCTCGGGCACGCTGACCTATGAAGCGGTGCATCAGACGACCCAGGCCGGGCTCGGCCAGTCGACGGCCGTGGGCATTGGCGGCGATCCGGTCAACGGCACCAATTTCATCGACATCCTCGAAATGTTTCTCGCCGACGACGAGACGAAGAGCATCATCATGATCGGCGAAATCGGCGGCAGCGCCGAGGAAGAGGCCGCACAGTTCATCGCAGACGAAGCAAGGGCCGGGCGCTCGAAGCCGACCGTCGGTTTCATCGCGGGCCGCACCGCGCCTCCGGGCCGCCGCATGGGCCATGCCGGCGCGATCGTTTCGGGCGGACAGGGCGGCGCCGACGACAAGATTGCGGCGATGGAAGCAGCAGGCATCACGGTATCGCCGAGCCCGTCGGAATTGGGAACGACCCTCGCGGATTTGTTGAAGAAGTAAGCTGATCGGGGTAATGCGGTGGCCGCAGAAATTTGGTGCTGCGTTTATTTGTCATGCTGAACTTGTTTCAGCATCCATCTCTCCACGGACACCTTCGTCGCGAGTTGAGAAATGGACCCTGAAACGAGTTCGGGGTGACGAACGTTTGGCGATTAAGGTGGAGTTGCAATGGGCTATGAAGGCCTCGATTTCTCGGAAATAGAAGGCGTTAGCCCGTCTTTTGCCGAAGCGCTGTACCGGCGCTATCGCGATAATCCGGACAGCGTCGAAGAGAGCTGGCGCGCGTTTTTCTCGAATCTCGAGGAAACCGCTAGCGGGCCGAGCTGGCAGCGTCCCAACTGGCCTGTCGACATCACCGACGATGTGACCGCCGGTCTCGATCCGACGCAGATGACGATCCAGACGAAGCGCGCGTCATCGGCATCGCCCTCCTATTCGCGGCCGCAACTGACCTCCGACCAGATCGAGCGCGCGGCGGGCAATTCGATCCGCGCGATGATGCTGATCCGCACCTATCGCGTGCGCGGCCATCTCGCCGCCATCCTCGATCCGCTCAATCTCCACGAACGCGAACTGCCCGCCGATCTGACGCCCGAATTTCATGGTTTCAGCGAGGCCGAGCTCGACGAGCCGGTGTTCCTCGGCGGCGCGCTTGGCCTGAAGACCGCAACCGTCCGCGAGCTCGTCGTTATCCTGCGTGAGAATTACTGCGGCACGGTCGGCCTTGAATATATGCATATCAACGACCTTGCCGAGCGCCGCTTCCTGCAGGAGCGGATGGAGGGCGTAGAGGCGACGATCCAGTTTACGCCCGAAGGCAAGCGCGCGATCCTCAACAAGGTGATCCAGGCCGAGGAATGGGAGAATTTCCTGGGGCGCAAATATGTCGGCACCAAGCGCTTCGGCCTTGATGGCGGCGAATCGATGGTGCCGGCTCTCGAGGCGCTGATCAAATGGGGCGGCGTCGACGGCGTCGAGGAAATGGTCATCGGCATGGCGCATCGCGGACGCTTGAACGTACTCGCCAACGTCATGGCCAAACCCTATCGCGCGATCTTTAACGAATTCGCGGGCGGCGCGGCCAATCCCGAAGATGTCGGCGGTTCGGGCGACGTCAAATATCATCTCGGCACCTCGACCGATCGCGAGTTCGAAGGGATCAGTGTCCATATGTCGCTGGTGCCCAATCCGTCGCACCTCGAGGCGGTCGATCCGGTCGTGCTCGGCAAATCGCGCGCGACGCAGGTAATGCGCGACGATCTCGAGGAACATCGGGAAGTGTTGCCCGTCCTGCTTCATGGCGACGCCGCCTTTGCCGGGCAGGGCATCGTCGCCGAATGTTTCGGTTTCTCGGGCATTCGCGGCTATAATACCGGCGGCTGCATCCATTTCGTCATCAACAACCAGATCGGCTTTACGACGAGTCCGCAATTTGCGCGATCCTCGCCCTATCCGTCGGACATCGCCAAGATGGTCCAGGCGCCGATCCTCCATGTGAACGGCGACGACCCCGAGGCGGTGACCTTTGCCTGCAAGCTGGCGATCGAATTCCGTCAGCGTTTCGGCCGCGACGTCGTGATCGACATGTGGTGCTATCGCCGCTTCGGCCATAATGAAGGCGATGAACCGAGCTTCACCCAGCCGGTCATGTACCGCGAAATCCGCCAGCATCCGCCGGTATCGAAGCTCTATGGCGAGCGGCTCCGTGCCGAGGGCGTGATCGACGATAATTGGGTCGAAAGAACGACCGGCGAATTCAAGGATATGCTCGAAGAGGAGTTCGAATCCGCCAAGAGCTACAAACCCAACAAGGCCGACTGGTTTGGCGGCCGCTGGGAAGGCCTCAACCGCCCCGCCGACCCGGAAACCGCGCGGCGCGGTATCGTTTCGGGCGTCAGTGAAGAATTGTTTTTTTCGATCGGCGAGACACTGACGACTGTTCCCGGCGATCTCAAAATTCACAAGACGCTCGGCCGCATCCTCGACGCGAAAAAGCAGATGTTCGAGAGCGGCGAAAGTTTTGACTGGGCGACGGCCGAGGCGCTCGCCTTCGGCACGCTCGTTTCGGAGGGCTATAATGTTCGCCTGTCGGGCCAGGATTCGGGGCGCGGCACGTTCAGCCAGCGCCATGCCGAATGGGTCGATCAGCAATCCGGCGAACGCTATATCCCGCTCGATCAGATCGAGGGCGCCAAGTTCGACGTGCTCAATAGCCCTCTTTCGGAATTTGGCGTTCTGGGTTTCGAATATGGCTATGCGATGGCCGACCCGAAGACGCTGGTGCTCTGGGAAGCGCAATTTGGCGATTTCGCCAATGGCGCGCAGGTGATGATCGACCAGTTCATTGCCTCGGGCGAGGCCAAATGGCTGCGCGCCAACGGCCTCGTGATGCTGTTGCCGCATGGCTATGAAGGGCAGGGCCCCGAGCATAGTTCGGCCCGGCTCGAACGTTTCCTGCAGCTTTGCGCGGGCGACAATATGCAGGTTTGCAATATCACCGAGCCCGCCAATTATTTCCACGCGCTTCGGCGGCAGATGCTGCGACCGTTCCGCAAGCCATTGATAATCATGACGCCCAAGTCGTTGCTGCGTCACAAAGCGGCCGTATCAAGCACCGGCGATTTTCTCGGCGACAGCCATTTCATGCGAATCAAATCCGATCCAGCGCCGCCCGCCGACAAGGATATCAAGCGGCTCGTGCTGTGTTCGGGCAAGGTCGCCTATGACCTGTTCGAGGCGCGCGACGGTGCCGGCGACACCAACACTTCTGTCGTGCGGATCGAGCAGCTCTATCCCTTCCCCGGCGAACCGCTTGTCGTGCGGCTGAAGCGGATGAAGAATCTCGAAACGCTGATCTGGGCGCAGGAAGAACCCTTGAACCAGGGATCATGGAACCATGTCCGGCATTATCTCGAAGATTGCCTGATCGAGGCCGATGTCGGGCCGCAGCGTCCGGTCTATGCCGGCCGCGAACCGAGCGCATCGCCGGCCACCGGCCTTGCCAAGCGGCATCAGGAACAGCAGGAACGGCTGATCGCGGAAGCGCTCGGCCACACAAAGGGAAAACAATAAAATGGCAACCGATGTCGAAGTCCCGACGCTCGGCGAATCGATTACCGAAGCGACGCTCGGCGAATGGCTCAAACAACCCGGCGATGCCGTCGGGCGCGACGAACCGATCGCGAGTCTCGAAACCGACAAGGTCGCGGTCGAAGTGCCTTCGCCGATTGCCGGTATTCTCGAAGAGCAATTGGTGGCGGTCGGCGACACGATCGAGGTCGGCGCGGTGATCGCCCGGATCGGCGAAAGCGGCGGCGCGGCGAAAGCGGCTCCGGCCGAAAAATCGCCCGAACCGGAAGCTGCGGATGAAAACGAGGAAGGCGAAGGCGATGACGAAACGCAGGCTCACTCATCCGCGCTGACGCTCTCGCCGGCGGTGCGCCGCGCCGTGCTCGAACACGGCGTCGATCCCTCGAAGATCAAGGGCAGCGGCAAGGATGGCCGCCTGACCAAGGACGATGTGCTCAAGGCGGCCAAGGAACAGGACGCCGAGCCGCATTCGCCGAGTCTCGAACGCACCGATCCGCCGGCGGAAAGCGCTCAGGCCAAGGCACCCAAAGCCGCGCCCAAAGCAACCGGGGATGGAGAGCGCACCGAAGAGCGCGTCCGCATGTCGCGGCTTCGCCAGACGATCGCCAGCCGCCTTAAGGAAGCGCAGAACACAGCGGCGCTGCTGACCACTTTCAACGATGTCGACATGTCGGCGGTGATGGATGCGCGCAAACAATATAAAGAGCTTTTCGAGAAGAAGCACGGTATCCGGTTGGGTTTCATGGGTTTTTTCGTGAAAGCAGCGTGTCTTGCGTTGCGCGACGTGCCATCGGTGAACGGCCGCATTGACGGCGACGAGATCGTCTATCACGACTATGTCGATGTCTCGGTTGCTGTTTCGGCGCCAAGCGGGCTCGTCGTCCCGGTGATCCGCAACGCCGAAAGCATGAGCTTTGCCGAGATCGAAACGACGATCGCCGATTTCGGCCAGCGCGCCAAGGACGGCAAGCTCTCGATGGACGAAATGAAGGGCGGTACCTTCACGATCTCGAACGGCGGCGTCTTCGGTTCGCTGCTTTCGACGCCGATTATCAATCCGCCGCAATCGGCCGTGCTGGGCATGCACCGGATCGAACAGCGCCCGGTCGTCCTCGACGATGGCTCGATCGTCGCCCGCCCGATGATGTACCTCGCGCTAAGCTACGATCATCGGTTGGTCGACGGCCGCGAAGCCGTGACCGCGCTCGTTCGGATGAAGGAAGCGCTCGAAGATCCGATGCGGCTGCTTATCGACCTGTAATTTCACGTGCTCCCGCGCAGGCGGGAGCCCAGTCCCGAACCGTCGGACTGGATTTCCGCTTTCGCGGGAATACAAATGGAGCAAAGAATGGCTGACCAGACTTACGACTATGACGTCCTTGTGATTGGCTCAGGACCGGGCGGTTATGTCGCCGCGATCCGCGCCGCGCAATTGGGTCTCAAGACGGCCTGTGCCGAGAGCCGCGAGACGCTCGGCGGGACTTGCCTCAATGTCGGTTGCATCCCGTCAAAGGCGATGCTCCACGCGTCCGAACTCTACGAGGAAGCGCATGAAGGCGCGCTTGAAAAATTCGGCGTCAAACTCAGTGGGGCGAAGCTCGATCTCGATCAGATGCTCTCTGAAAAGGAGAAGGCGGTCGGCGAGCTGACCGGCGGTATCGAATTCCTGTTCAAGAAGAACAAGGTCGAATGGCTTAAGGGTCATGCGAGCTTTGAGGATGCGCATAGCGTCAAAATCGGTAAGAAAACCGTTACCGCGAAGGATGTTGTCATCGCCACGGGTTCGTCGGTCACGCCGCTCCCCGGTGTCGAAATCGACAATGACAAGCACCAGATCGTCGACTCAACCGGCGCGCTCGCGCTCCCTAAAGTGCCAAAGAAAATGGTCGTGATTGGCGGCGGCGTTATCGGTCTTGAGCTTGGCTCTGTGTGGCGGCGGCTCGGCGCCGAGGTGATCGTCGTCGAATTTCTCGACCAAATCCTGCCTGGAATGGACGGCGATGTTCGCAGGGAGGCAGCCAAGCTCTTCAAAAAACAGGGTTTTGATATCCGCACCGGCACCAAGGTGACCAGTGCCAAGACGCTCAAGGCCAAGGTTAAACTCACCGTGGAACCGGCAAAGGGCGGCGATGAAGAGAGTATCGAGGCGGATTGCGTGCTCGTTTCAATCGGGCGCAAGCCGAATACGGACGGTCTCGGGCTCGATGCGATCGGGCTCGAAACCAATGATCGCGGCCAGATTGAAATCGATCATGAATTTCGTACCAAAGTCGATGGCGTCTGGGCGATCGGAGATGTCGTACCGGGCCTCATGCTCGCGCATAAGGCGGAAGACGAAGGCATTGCGGTATCGGAAAATATTGCCGGCCAGACAGGCATCGTAAACCACGATGTCATCCCGTCGGTCGTCTATACCATGCCCGAAATCGCCAGCGTCGGCCTGACCACCGAAGAGGCGAAGGCAAAGGGCCATGAGGTCAAGGCTGGAAAATTCCCGATGATGGCCAACAGCCGCGCCAAGACCAACCGCGACACCGATGGCTTCGTCAAGGTGATCGCCGACGCCGAAACCGATCGTGTACTCGGCGTCCATATCATCGCCTCGCTCGCCGGCACGATGATCGCCCAGGCAGCGCAAGCCATGGAGTTCGGCGCGACCAGCGAAGACATCGCCTATACCTGCCATGCCCATCCGACGCATTCGGAAGCGATCAAGGAAGCGGCGATGGCGGTGACCGGCAAGCCGATCCATATTTGAACCGGGCCGGGAGCCCGCACCCTTCGACACGCTCGGGACATACGGGGATAGCCATGCGGCTGAGACTGATGAAATGGCATATCTGGCTCGGCTGGCTTGCCGGGGTGCCGATATTGCTCTGGACGATCTCGGGGCTGTTCATGGTTGCCCAGCCGATCGAGACGATACGCGGTGAACATCTCCGCGCCGAAACGCCTGCCGTTGCGCTTGGCGAGGCGCTTCCCGTTTTCCCGCGTATCGACAGCGCTATTCGCCCGGTCGAGCGTGTCGAACTGACCCAGCGACCGGGCGGCGCGCAATGGATCATCCGTTTCGCCGATGGCGGCGGAAGACGCGCCTCGGTCGAAACCGGCGCCTATCTCGCGCCGCGCCTCACCAGCGACGAGGCCGCGCAACTGGCCCGCGCCGCCTATTCGGGAGACGCGCCGCTCAATGAGATGCAGCGTTTCGAAGCCGACGCCAATCCTATGGATCTGCGCCGCGGGCGGCCAGCGTGGCGCGCGCGTTTCGGCGATACCATCCATGTCTATATCGATGCCGAAACCGGCGATACGCTGGCGCTGCGTACGCGATTGTGGCGGGCGTTCGATTTCATGTGGGGCCTGCATATCATGGACCTGCAGGAACGCAGCAATACCAGCCATCCGATCCTGATCATCTCGGCGATCCTGGCGCTGCTGATGACGATATTCGGTGCGATCGTCCTCCCCTGGCGCTACATCCGCAAGCGCCGTTCAAGAAAAACGTGACCCCCGACTTTCCCATCGGCCCGGTTCTCACCGCGCTCGACCTTGCCGGGATCGGCCTGTTCGCCGCGACCGGCGCGGTGGCGGCGGCGCGGCGCGGACAGACGCTTGTCACCTTCGCCTTTTTCGCGCTCGCGACCGGGGCAGGCGGCGGGACGGTGCGCGACCTGCTGATCGGCGCACCCGTTTTCTGGGTGGCGGACAGCCGCGCGCTGATCGCCTGCCTTGTTATCGCGCTGATCGTCTGGGTGACGCCGGCGCGGCTGTGGCGCGGCAAGGCGCTCGATTGGCTCGATGCGATCGGGCTTGCCGCCTATGCGGTGTTCGGCGCGGCCAAGTCGCTGAGCTTCGGCGTCCCGCCGCTCGCCGCCGTCATCATGGGCATCTTCACCGCCTGCCTCGGCGGTATCATCCGCGATATCCTGGCGGGCGAACCGTCGATCATCCTCCGACCCGAACTATACGTCACCGCCGCGGCATTGGCGGCGGCGCTGTTCGTCGGGCTGACGGCGCTTGGCGTGATGTTGCCGGTCGCGGCGGGTATTGCGGCGTTAGCAGGTTTCGCACTCAGGGCGATGGCGATCTGGAAGGGCTTGGCGCTACCGATTTATCGGCGGTGAGCTAGCCGAAAATCCATTGGAACAGCGAGAGCTGTGGCGAGTCTTCGATATTTCGCCGCCCCGGCACGATATCGGCGGGACATTCCATGCACCGTGCCTGCATCACCGGGCCGTTGATGAGCAGGCCGATTTCGGCGCGGGCCTGTGCAAGGATGGCGCGGGGATCGGGTGTCAGCAGCGACCAGGGATCGCTGACCTGCGTATTGGCCGTGTCGTCGCGCGACAAGTTGCGCAAGAACTCCGCGAAGCCCGAAGGCTGCTGCTCGATATAGACGCGCTGGACGTCGCTGGCATCGATCTCGGCGCGCTCAGCGGCGGCGGCGATGGCGTCGTCGAGATTGCCGAACTGGTCGACAAGCCCAAGCTGGCGCGCGGTCGCACCCGCCCAGACGCGGCCCTGGCCGATTTCGTCTACCCGCTCGGTTGTCATATCGCGCGATTCGCTGACCAGCGATAGGAAGCGGCGATAGACATCTTCGGTGCCGGCCTGGAACAGTCGCTCGACCTCGGGCGAGAGGCCGCCCGCGATGTCGGGTTCGCCCGATAAAGGCGTCGTCTCCACGCCGTCAGAATTGACGCCCCATTGCGCGAGTGTGCCTTCAAAGCTTGGGATCAGGCTCCAGACGCCGATCGAGCCGGTGATCGTCGCAGGCTCGGCGACGATATGCTCGCCCGTAGTCGATATCCAGTAACCGCCCGAGGCGGCGAGATTGCCCATCGACACGACGATCGGGATATCGCCCTCGGCCTCGGCGGCTGCGAGGATGGCGAGGCGAATGCGTTCGGATGCCAGCGCCGATCCGCCGGGCGAATCGACGCGGATAACGAGCGCGGCAAAATCATGCGCGTCGCTCGCCTGTTCGATAAGCTGGGTGATCGTTTCGCCGCCAGCCGTGCCGGGAGGCGCTTCGCCGTCGACGATCGTGCCGGCGACGGTGACGATGCCGATCTTCTCGCTGCCGCCCGAAACCGGATTGGCGGCGATCCAGTTGGCGAGGGCGATCGACTGGAATCCGGAATTGTTCGCGACTGCGCTTTCGCCCGAAACTTCGGCAACGCGCGCAGCCCATTCGGCGCGGCCGCCAAGATGATCGACCATATTTGTCTGGCGCGCGGCGGTCGCGAGATCGCCATTGGCGGCCTCGATCGTATCGGCGGGCGAAGCGATGATCGCGTCGAGTTCGGCGGCGGGCCGGGCGCGCGCGACATCTTCGCGCCAGATCTCGAACAATGTGTCGGCGAGCGCCTGGCTGGCCTCGCGCGCCTCGGGCGACATGCGGTTTTCGGTGAAGGGTTCGACAGCCGACTTGTATTGACCCGCGCGGAAAACATTGGCGGTTACGCCGTAGCGATCGAGCAGATCTCCGAAATAGAGCTGGTTGCCGCCGGGGCCGAGGATCAGCGCGCCTCCCATCGGGTTGACCCAGATTTCGCTGGCATGCGAGGCCAGTAGATAGGCGCTGTCGCCATAGCCGGTGGCATAGGCGATCACCGGCTTGTCGGCGTCGCGGACAAGCTGGATCGCATCGGCGACCTCGGCAATTGCACTCCGCCCGCCACCGAGAAATCCGTCGAGATCGAGCGCGACGGCGGTGATCCGATCGTCGGTCGCCGCGGTTTCGAGCGCGCGGACGATATCGCGCAGCCGGTGCTGCTGGACCGCGTCGGCGCCGCCCGACAGCAGCGTCAGCGGATCGGCCTCCTCGGGCTGCTCGACGATGACGCCGTCGAGATCGAGATGGAGCGCGCCGCTTGTCGGGACGACGGGATTGGGGCTGATCGTCAGCGCCATATAGAGGAGCGCGAAGAACAGCAGCATGAACAACAGGACGAGCCCGTCCTTGATCGCCACCAAAATCTTCCAGGCGCCGCGCAACAGCTGCATCATTCACTCCTCGGTCGTTTGCTTGGCCTATTTAGGGAGCAAATCGCGCCGAAACAAACGCGTTTCGCCCAAGGCGATGCGCGCGCCTATGTATCAACATGCTACCAGCGGATGAAACGCGGGATAATGAGACGGCCGAGCAGCGTCGTCGTGGCGATCGCAAGCGTATACCATAGGCCGATGTAGACGATGTCGTTATGCGGGCAGTGCATCGAATAGGCTAGCGCGCCGAGGCTGCCGGCGGCGAGCCCGGTCACCGTTCCGGCGCGTTCGGGCGAGGTCGGCGCGCCGCGGCGCAGCCACCCGGTCAGAACGGTTCCGAGCAACAGCCCGATGCCGATCGAATAGGCCAGGCATTCGATGCCATTGTTCATGTGCAGCCGGTCGGCGAGCGGCGTCTGTCCGACGAGCGCCGCTATCAACGCCGCTACCGGTACGACGAGCGCAGCACCGAGCGCCCAGCGCCAACCTTTATGCGGCGATCCGACCTGCGGTCGCGCCATTGCGGCGGCGCTGTAGAGGCTGGCACCGGCGAGAACGATAAGCAAGGCGCTACGCGCGAGAAATTCGGGATCGGTTCCACTCGCGCCAAAAGCATCGCGAAAACCAAGCGTCGCGACAACGAACGCACCGCCGCCGATAGTCAACGCTATCGCGACCACGTGAATGAAAGCGGGCGATAGCGGCCTGACCGGGATCAGACCGTCGGTCATCGCGTCGAGATCGAGCTTGTTACCCATTATCCTTCCTCGATCGCGGCCGACATGCGTTTGATGCCGCGATGAATATTGACCTTCACCGCCGATTCCGACTGGCCCGACTGGGCCGAGGCCTCGGCGATGCTCAATCCCTCGATCTTGACGAGCTGGATGGCGAGCGCCTGTTTTTCGGGGATCAGCCTGAGCAGTTTCTCGACGCCGAGCCGTGCGCCGATCGCGGGATCATGGGGATCGGCGGCGATTTCCTCGTTGAGCTCGGCGACTTCCTTCTTGCGATAGGCTTTGCGCAAATGATCGATCCAGCGATAGCGCGCGATCGCGGCGAGCCACGGCAGGAAGGGGCGTTCGGCGTCATAAGTGGCGCGTTTCCTGTGCAGCGACATCAGCGTCTCCTGCACCAGATCGTCGAGTGTTTCGGCGCCGATCTTGCGCGCATAATAACGTTTGAGCCAGGTCTCGCACTCGAAAAGAAGCTGGCGATAGGCCCGTTTGTCGCCGTGCTGGGCGAGCGCCATAAGCTTTGAAAGCGTCTCGTCATCGGCAGACATGCTCCGGTTCTAGCAGATCGGCCGGGCTTGCAAAGCCGTCGCGGATGAAGGGAGGAGCCGTCCGGCGGGCTCTGGCCCGTTCTCCTTGCGGAGTGCCGAACGACCCCTCGGCTTTCGCCCATAGCTCCGCACGAAGAGGCACTGTTCCTGCGGGGCAGTGCCGGTATCGCTGAGGGGGGCAGCCTGCCGGCCGGGCGAAAACATGTAGGAAACTGCACAAAACTCATTGCCATTGGGCCAAATCCCGATTCATCATCCGGTTCGCCGCGCCGCAGCAACGGGTTACAGGACGCGACGGAAAAATTTGCCGGTTCGATGCGTTTTTGTCTTGAAAACTGCGGCATCGCGCTTAAATCGCGCGCTGTTAGCACTCACAATAGAAGAGTGCCAAAACCTGTTTCATAATCATGACGGGGATTCGCGATGTTTCGCTGGCCCATCGGCTGGAAAGCGGCGTTTCTCCGTCATCGCAATTGAAGAAGAAAGGGAAGAATATGGGATTTCGTCCATTGCATGACCGCGTGCTCGTGCGCCGCGTCGACGCCGAAGAGAAAACGGCCGGGGGCATCATCATTCCGGACAGCGCTCAGGAAAAGCCGATGGAAGGCGAAGTTGTCGCCGCTGGCGGCGGGCTCAAGTCGGATGACGGCAAGGTTACGCCGCTCGACGTCAAAAAGGGTGATCGCATCCTGTTCGGCAAATGGTCGGGCACCGAGGTCAAATTCGAAGGCGAAGAGCTGATCATCATGAAGGAAAGCGACATCCTCGGCATCATGGGCTGAGGCCGGCCGCTTTTTCGCATTCGCAGAACACAAACATAAAGAGGTAAGCTATCATGGCAGGTAAAGACGTAAAATTCGGCCGCGATGCGCGCGAACGCATCATGAAGGGCGTCGACATTCTCGCCGACGCCGTCAAGGTCACGCTCGGCCCCAAGGGCCGCAATGTCGTGCTCGACAAGAGCTTCGGCGCACCGCGCATCACCAAGGACGGCGTCACCGTCGCCAAGGAAATCGAACTCAAGGACAAGTTCGAGAATATGGGCGCGCAGATGGTCCGCGAAGTCGCTTCGAAGACCAACGACATCGCCGGTGACGGCACGACGACCGCGACGGTTCTCGCTCAGGCGATCGTCAAGGAAGGTATGAAGTCGGTTGCCGCCGGCATGAATCCGATGGATCTCAAGCGCGGCATCGATCTCGCCACAACCAAGGTCGTCGAAGACATCCAGAAGCGTTCGAAGAACGTCAAGGGTTCGGAAGAGATCGCCCAGGTCGGCATCATCTCCTCCAATGGCGATAAGGAAATCGGCGAAAAGATCGCCGAAGCGATGGAAAAGGTCGGCAAGGAAGGTGTGATTACCGTCGAGGAGGCCAAGGGTCTCGAATTCGAACTCGATGTCGTCGAAGGCATGCAGTTCGATCGCGGTTATCTCAGCCCCTATTTCGTCACCAATCCCGAGCGGATGAATGTCGAACTCGACGATCCCTATATCCTGATCCACGAGAAGAAGCTGTCTAACCTGCAGGCGATGCTGCCGATCCTCGAATCGGTCGTCCAGTCGGGCCGTCCGCTGCTGATCATCGCGGAAGACATCGAGGGCGAGGCTCTCGCCACGCTCGTCGTCAACAAGCTGCGCGGCGGGCTCAAGGTTGCCGCGGTCAAGGCGCCTGGCTTCGGCGATCGTCGCAAGGCGATGCTCGAAGACATTGCGATCCTGACCAAGGGCGAGATGATTTCCGAGGATCTCGGCATCAAGCTCGAAAACGTCACGCTCGGCATGCTCGGTGAAGCCAAGCGCGTCACCATCGACAAGGACAATACGGTCATCGTCGACGGTGCCGGCGACTCCAAGTCGATCAAGGGCCGCGTCGAAGCGATCCGCCAGCAGATCGAGAACACCACGAGCGACTATGACAAGGAAAAGCTTCAGGAGCGTCTTGCCAAGCTCGCCGGCGGTGTTGCGGTGATCAAGGTTGGCGGTGCCAGCGAAATCGAGGTCAAGGAACGCAAGGATCGCGTCGACGACGCGCTGCACGCCACGCGTGCGGCTGTCGAAGAAGGCATCGTCCCAGGCGGCGGCACGGCTCTGCTGTACGCCACCAAGGCGCTCAGCGGTCTCGAAGGCGAAAATGACGACCAGACCCGCGGCGTCGATATCGTCCGCAAGGCGCTCTATGCTCCCGTGCGGCAGATCGCCGAAAATGCCGGCCATGATGGTGCGGTGGTTTCGGGCAAGCTGCTCGACGGCAAGGACGCCAAGCTCGGCTTCAACGCCCAGACCGATGTCTATGAAGACCTGGTCAAGGCCGGTGTGATCGACCCGACCAAGGTTGTTCGCGCTGCGCTCCAGGACGCTGCATCTGTCGCAGGCCTGCTCATCACGACCGAAGCCACGGTCGCCGAGCTGCCCGAAGACAAGAGCGGCGGCGGCGGTGCCCCTGCAATGCCCGATATGGGTGGCATGGGTGGCGGCATGGGCTTCTAGGCCCGGCCATCGCCGACACGAAAAGGAAGGGCCGGAGGCGCAAGCTTCCGGCCCTTTTTTGTATGTGTTGTTGGAGTCCGTCCGGCGCTCTATGCTCGATGGGCTATGGGAGAGAATGGCATGCTGACGAGACGCAAATTGCTCACATCGGCGGGAATGGCGGCGATCAGCGCGCCGCTCATCGCCTGCACGCTGGCCGAACCGGCAGAGGCTGCGAACGCTGTCGCAACGCCGCGGCAGACAGCCGGCCCCTTCTACCCTGACGAATTTCCCGCCGATCATGACGCCGATCTGTTGCAGTTCATGGACATGGAGGCGCCCGCACGAGGTGAGGCCGTTCATGTCAGCGGCGCGGTGACCGACGCCGCCGGCGAGCCGGTGAGCGGTGCGACTATCGATCTGTGGCAGTGCGACGCCAACGGAGTCTATCATCATCCCGGCGACCGCGAAGAGGGGCGCGATGCGGCTTTTCAGGGTTTCGGCCGCACCGAGACCGACGCGCAAGGCCGCTATGCGTTTCGCACGATCCGTCCAGTGCCCTATCCCGGAAGAACGCCGCATATTCATCTCCGCGTTTGGCGCGACGGAACATCGGTGCTGACCACGCAATTTTATGATGCGGATCGGGCTGATCTGAACATGGCGGATGGCCTGTACCGCTCGATGAGCGCTGCCGAGCGAGCGCTGGTCACTGTCCCATTCATCGAGAATGAAGGCGAGCCCGGCACATTGATGACGCAGCTCGATGTTCGCCTCGCCTGATTGTAACCGACCGGGTGGCCGACGCGTTTGATGTGCACGCCATTCGTTCTCCTGCCAATCGCGCCGCGCTTGCCGGTTGACCGATGAACGCATAGGGCGCGTGCTATGGCGGGCACAACTTCCTGACATGAACCGGCAGGGTTCCTCACCGCCAAGCGGTGCCGATCTTTATGGCGAACTGTGGATTGCCGACGGCGATCGGCCGGGCGGCATTCGCCCGTTGCTTCCCGGATTGGCGCTGGCGGTCATCGCGTCACTGGCGGCGGCATGGCTCAGCGAGCATTATGGCGCGCCGCTCATCCTTATGGGCCTGTTGATCGGGCTCGGGCTGAACTTTGCCGGCAATGACAGGCGGCTGACGCCGGGGCTCGCGTTCGCATCGCAGACCTTGCTGCGGATCGGCATTGTGCTGATCGGGGCGCAGGTGACGATCGGGCAGTTCGGCGCGCTCGGCCTTCCGGCCTTTCTCATGCTGCTCGGCATCATGTTCGCGGTGATCGTTATAGCGATAGCGGCGGCGAAGCTGCTCAAGCAGGACGCGCTGTTCGGTTTGCTCGCCGGCGGCGCGACGGCGATTTGCGGTGCATCGGCGGCGCTCGCGCTGTGGAGCCTGATCGGCGAGAAACGGCTCGACCGTGCGCGTTTCACGCTGGTTCTGGTCGGCATCTTCGTGATGAGCGCGATCGCGCTGGTTTTCTATCCGCCGATTGCCGGCATATTGGGATTGAGCGATCGGCAGGCGGGGTTTCTGATCGGTGCATCGATCCACGATGTCGCACAGGCGATCGGCGGCGGTTTTTCCTATTCGCAGGAAGCAGGCGAGTTTGCGACGATCGTCAAGCTGACGCGCGTGGCGATGCTGGCGCCGCTGATCGGGCTATTCGCGATCTGGTTGCGCGCGCGCGAAAAGGGCGATGTCGGGCAAGGGCGGACTGGGCCGCGTTTCGGCTTGCCCTGGTTTATCTTTGGCTTTCTCGTTCTGGTTGCCGTCAATTCCGCCTGGCCGTTTCCGCTTCTGATCGGCGAGACCTCCAAAGTGGCGTCTTCGTCGCTGCTGCTGGTTTCGGTAACGGCGACGGCGATGCATTCGAATATGGGCGCGCTATTGACGCAGGGCTGGCGCAGCTTCGTCCCGGTCATCGCGGCGACGGCAACGGCATTCCTGCTGGCGCTCTGGGCAGCGATGGCGCTCTAGACCGACTGGCTGGCGAGCGGCACCGGCCGACTTTCACCCTTTGCG
>JABDLY010000121.1 GCA_013001755.1 Sphingomonadaceae bacterium | reverse complement strand
AGATCATGATGCGGATAGTCGACGGGCTCTACGCGCTGCCTTTCATGTTCGTCGTCATCGTGCTGATGGTCGCCTTCGGCCGCTCGATCCTGCTCGTTTTCATCGGTATCGGCGCGGTCGAATGGCTGACCATGGCGCGCGTCGTGCGCGGACAGGTCATCGCGCTCAAGCAGCGGCCTTTCGTAATCGCCGCCGAAGCCGCGGGCGCGCCGCCATCGCGAATCCTGACCGGCCATATCCTGCCCAATGTCGCGGGCGTCGCGATCGCCTATCTGCTGCTCACCGTGCCGCAGGTGGTGATGGTCGAGAGCTTCCTGTCGTTCCTCGGCCTCGGCGTGCAGGAACCGCTGACCTCGCTCGGTATCCTCGTCAAGGAAGGCGCCGACGACATGGATATCCTGCCGCATGCACTGCTGATCCCGGGCGGGATATTGGTGCTGATCATCACCTGTCTGACGATCGCGGGCGAACGGCTGCGCGATCGGCTCTCGCAATGACGGTGTACAGTGTCGAAGGACTGGGCGTGACGATCGGCGGCAAGGCTGTTGTCGAGGATATGCGCTGCTCTGTCGGCGCAGGCGAATGCGTAGCGCTGGCCGGCGCCTCGGGGTCGGGGAAGAGCCAGAGTTGCCTCGCACCTTTCGGGCTGACGCCGGGCATTGCCAGCGGATCGGCGAGGCTCGGCGATACCGAGCTGGTAGGGCTGGGTGGTGCCGAACTGCGCCACATGCGCGGCCGCGATGTCGGCTTCGTCTTCCAGCAACCGCTGACCGCGCTGACGCCGCATCTCGCGATCGGCAAACAGCTCGCCGAGGCATGGCAACGCGGCGGAGCGCCTGCCCCGGATCGCGCCGAAATGTCGGCCGCGCTTGCCCGCGCCGGTCTCGATACGCCAGAGGAACGGCTCGACCAATTCCCTCACCGGTTGTCGGGCGGCCAGCGCCAGCGTGCGCTGATCGCGATGGCCATCGCACACCGGCCCAAGCTTCTGATCGCCGACGAACCGACGAGCGCGCTCGACGCAGAATTGCGCGCGGAGATCATGGCGCTGCTCGACGAGCTGCGCACCGAACAGGGGCTGGCGCTGCTCCTCGTCAGTCACGACCTCGCCGCCATCCGCGCCCATGCCGACCATATCGTAATCCTCAACGAAGGCCGCGTCGAAGAGTCCGGACCGGCTGACCGTATCATCGCCGCCCCGCAAACCGCCTATGGCCGTGAATTGGTCGCCGCGACGCCGTCATTGTCCGATCCCGCTCCCGAACGGCCGGCTATCGGCCCTGTCCTGCTCGAAGCGCGCGATATCTGCGTTTCGTTCATGCGCCCCGGCTGGCGCCGGGGCCGGCTCGACGCGGTGAAGGATGCGTCGTTTCAAATCCGCGAAGGCGAAGCGGTGGCGCTGCTCGGCGGGTCGGGTTCGGGCAAATCGACGCTTGCGCGTGCCATATCGCGGCTCGGACCGATGGACTCCGGGCACGTATCATGGCGTGGCGAGCCGATGCCCGGCCGCAAAAAAATGCGAGCCGAGCATCGGCGCCTGATCCAGCCGGCGTTCCAGGATCCGCTCGCCAGCCTCGATCCGCAATGGCGTGTTTCGGATATCGTCGCCGAGCCGCTGCGCCATTTGCGGCCCGATATCGGCAAATCGGGCCGGATCGAGCTTATCGAACGGGCGCTGCAAGACGTCGATTTGCCGGTCGATTTCGCCAGCCGTTATCCTCGCGAACTGTCGGGCGGTCAGGCGCAGCGCGTCGCCATCGCCCGCGCGCTCGTCGCCGAACCCGAAATGCTGCTGCTCGACGAAGCGACCTCGGCGCTCGATGTGCTTATCGCCGGGCGCATCCTCGAGTTGCTCACAAAACTGCAGCGCGAACGCGGCCTTGCCATGCTGTTCATCACACACGACCTCGCCGTCGCGCGGTGGCTTTGTCATCGCATCGCCGTGATCCACGACGGCGCCATCGTCGAGGAAGGGCCGGCCGGGCAGATCGCTGCCCAACCGGCCCATAAAGTAACCAAACGGCTTGTCGCCGCATCGGTTTGAAGCAAATCGGAAAACCCACCAAGAGTCGTCAGAATTGGGCGCCCAGCGTGAAGACGATGGTGGCATCGGCACCGATCACGTCGGCATAACCGCCGGGCGTCGCCAGCGTAGCCGCATTCGATACATTGGTGTCGACATAGGCGAGGCCGAGCGATAGCGGGCCGAGCGCATAGGTCGCGCCGAGCGACCAATCGACATAGCTGTTGCCATCGGCGGTCGAAAGCGATCCCTGGACATAGCCGACATGCGCATCGATCGTGATCGGCGTTGTCGGAATGCCGACCGATAGATCGCCCCAGAGATAGCCGCTGTCACCGGCCAGCGCGTTCTGATCGGGCGCGTAAGCGAATCCGACCGTCGCCTCGGCCGGGCCGAGTTGATGGGAGAGCGAAACATAGGGCTCGAAATAATCCGCATCGCCGACATCGCCATCGGGGTAGAGATAGGCAAGCACGCCGATATCGAGCGTCGTGCCCGACGAAATCTCGCCGCTCCAACCGGCATAGATATCGAGCTCGACGCTGCCGAATACGGGGCTGTCTTCGATCGACGACCCCCATGTGCCGATATAGAAACCGCTTTCATGCTCGAGATCGATGCCGCCCTGGATCGCAAAATCTTCGTCGGAAAAGGAGAGTCCGCGGAAACGATAATCGCTGACGACGGCGCTGTTGCCCGAGACGCTGAACCCGCCGCCGATCTCGGCAGCGTGCGCGGGTACAGAGACCGCAGCGGCGGTTAAAAGCAGGAGGCTGGTGAGAGGTAGGCGCATGGGTGATCCTTTCGATCGTTGATCAGATACCGATCATCCCAGCGAGCCGCTAAACCTCTGTCCCGAAACCGGCGGGCCTATGCGACGACGGAAATAATATGTCGGATTTCGCACCTGCACACAAGTCTCACTGCTTAATCTGCATAAAAAATGAAAGAGTGTTGCTGCACTGCAACAAACTGCTGGCGAGCGAACGGACTACCGAAACCGTCCACGCCTAGCCGGTATTTGCCGGATTCTCTTCGACTTCCGGTTTCTTTGCCTCGCGGATCAGCGCTTCTGCCTTTTCCTTCGGCCAATCCTTGATGTGAAGATCGCGCTGCGGGAAAGGGATTTCGATGTCGTTCTCTTTAAATTTCCACCAGATGCGGTTGAGGATATCCGACCGCACGTTGCCGACGCCGCCCTCGGGATCCTTGATCCAGACGAGCAGCTCGAAATTGACAGAGCTGTCGCCGAATTCCCTCAGCCAGAGATTGGGCTTGGGGCTGTTGAGCACGCGTTTGCACTCGGTCGCCGCCTCGATCATCAACTCCTGCGCAAGCTTGATATCACAGGTATAGGAAACACCGATCTCGATATGCACCCGCACTTCGAGACTCGAATAGGACCAGTTTTCGACTTCTTCGGTCATCAGGTTTTCGTTCGGGATGAGGTGTTCCTTGCCGTCACGCGTGATGATCGAAACCGCGCGGACGCCGATCTTGTTGACCCAGCCGAAGCTCTCGCCGACCGCAATAACATCGCCCGGCTTGATCGACCGATCCATCAGCAGGATGACGCCGGCGATCAAATTGCCGACCGTCTTCTGCATGCCGAAGCCGACGGCAAGGCCTAGCGCGCCGCCGAAAAAAGCGAGTGCCGTCAGGTCAATACCCAGAATATCGATGCCGATGAAGAAAGCGGCAGCGACAACCATGATCGTGACAATCTTGTCGGCGAGTAATTTTTGCGCCGGATCGAGCGCGCTCGACCGATGGATCGAATGGCTGACGACGCGGTGGACGAGCCGGACGACCGCAAACAGCGCGAGGCCCGTGACGGCAATAGTCAGCACCGTCAGCAGCGAAATACGTGTGTCGCCAACCGACACGCCTATTCGATCGAGCACGAAAGTTACACGTTCGAGCCCGCCGACCGCATTGGTCAGGATCAGGCCAAAGGTGAAAACACCCATAACGAGCCCAATCCAGCGCGAAAAATTGGCGGCGCGGGCGATATGCCAGACGAGGTAGCCAGCGCAAACGCCCCAGCTCGCACCGATGATCAGGTCGGTAACCGTCCACCAGTCCATCGCGAAAAAGGCGATTGCGAGGATGATCGAGACGGTCGCATGATAGATGATGCGGACCATCCGCGAGCCGAGGCCTTCGGCGCGTTCGCCGGCGATACGATCCCAAGTGCCCGAGAGATGCTTGCCTGCCAGGCGACTGATTATCCAGCCAATGCCCATGCCAAGCGCGACGAAGAAGATGCCGATACTGGCGGCGAGCCAGTCGAGATCACTGGGCAAGGGGACACCCAGACGGGTAAGAAAGGCGATTACGTCCTGCATGCCGCCTTTTCGAACCTTTCCAGCCCCGCCGCAAGATCGGCAATCAGATCGCCTGTGTCTTCTAGCCCGACATTGAGCCGCACAAGCGGCCCGCGCCCTTCCCAGCGGGTGGCGGTCCTGTCCGGGCCCGGATCGACCGGGAGCGCCAGGCTTTCATATCCGCCCCAGCTATAGCCGATACCGAACAGCTCGAGCCCGTCGACAAGCGCGGCGACGGCATCGTCGTCTCCGCTTTCAAGCTCGAACGAGAACAGACCCGCCGCCCCGGAAAAGTCACGCTGCCAAAGCTCATGCCCGGGACAATCAGGCAAGGCCGGGTGGAGGACAGTTCGCACCGCAGACTGTTCGGCCAGCCAGCGCGCCACATCGAGGCCGTTCTCCTGATGCGCGCGCATCCTGACATCGAGCGTGCGCAATCCCCTGAGCGCGAGATAGGCATCGTCGGGCGAGACGGTCTGGCCGAGTTGCTGCGCGGTGCGGCGCAATTTCGCCCAGTGTTTCTC
>JABDLY010000090.1 GCA_013001755.1 Sphingomonadaceae bacterium | reverse complement strand
CCTGCAATCCCGCGGCCTCTATCCTG
The DNA here is from genome assembly GCA_013001755.1 of Sphingomonadaceae bacterium. GTDB lineage: Bacteria > Pseudomonadota > Alphaproteobacteria > Sphingomonadales > Sphingomonadaceae > Parasphingopyxis. The sequence goes on along the minus strand of JABDLY010000090.1, from coordinate 16,181 downwards.
ATCTGCCGCCTACGGATCGCGTTCGCTCGCACCGCACTAAAGCGGCGCGAAAGGAACGCAGAAAAATGAGCGGCGGTAGCCGATAGCTCAGCTTCCGAAAGCACCGGCCTGTCACGCTGCTCGCTTGTGCGAATCATAGCTTCCTACGTCAAGTATATAATTGCCGAGGGAACGATGGCGTATTATCTCTACGATATACACCAAGACCGCAATCAGCGGTTTCGTTGGCATGGAGCTAATCCTGGTAGCGATTTGTTGATTGTATCCCGCCGCAGCTACCACTCTCGTGGTGATGCTGAGCATGCTCTCAAGCGATTCCTAGATTTGCTTAGGCGCTGCGGTTTGATTTGAATTCGCGTGGGTGGCAGCAAGCCTGCCACCCACCGAAACTAGGGCCTAGGCGCCCTCGTCAGGCCCGCTCAACTGCTCGCCGCCACAGCCTTGCACCGTACGCTCGCCCTCGGTGACCGTGACCTGCGCTGCATAGCCCGCGCCACTCATGCTGTCGGTGCAGCTTTCCTCGACAATCTCGACGGTCAGCCGGTTGGTGACATAGCGGCGGCCATCCTCGGTTTCTTCGGGTTCCGGTGTCAGCGCGCGAACCGTCCGCTGGCCGTAATCGGCCTCATAGACGATCTCGTTCTCGTAGATGCGGACGATCCAGCCCGGCTCCTGGCCGACAGCGCGGAACAGCACGTCATTGCCGGCATCCGGTACGCCGCCGTCGAACGTGTCCTCGCCGCTCAGTTCGGGCGCCTCGCCCTCGGCGACAATGCTCGGCGATTGCTCGATATCGGTCGATGGCGCGTCTTCGCAGGCGGAAAGGGCTAGCGCGAAAAGCGAGGCGGCGGCGGGTGTGGCGAGATATCTCATTCGGCGTACACCGTATCGTCATAGACCGGTTCGCCGCCGGCATAGGTCGTCGCACAGCCTGCTGTTGCTGCAAAAATAGCCACTGCAATAATCAAGCGCATCGTTTTCCCCTAATCCGTTGAGGCTGAGCTTGTCGAAGCCCTGTTCTTTCTTCTCCCACGTTGAAAGTGAAGGACAACCCTTCGACAAGCTCAGGGTGAACGGGTGTTTTAGTCGATCTATCTCCGTTCGAAGTTCAGTCGGATACCATTTTCCGAGCGCAGCGTCAGCCTTGCAATCGGTTTGGGCACATGGCCGTCGACCGGAGAGAACGTCCAGTCACGCATGATCGTCGCGAGGATGATCACCGCCTCCTGCAGCGCAAACGCCGCGCCGAGACAGACACGCGGGCCTTTGGAGAAGGGGAAATAGGCTTTCTGCTCGGACGCCTTCGTCTCGGCGCGCGAGAAGCGGTCGGGATCGAATGTGTCGGGATCATCCCAATGTTCGGTATGCCGGTGCTCGAGCAGCGGAGAGACGAAAAGGATCGCGCCAGGCAGAATGCGCTTGCCGCGCATCTCCTGTTCTTCGGTGGCATCGCGCGGAATGAAGGCGACAGGCGGATAGAGACGCAGCGTCTCGCGAAAGACATCGCGGGTGAAGGGCAGGCGTCGCATCTTGGCGAATTCGAGCGGGCCATCGGCGAACACCGCATCGGCCTCCGCCTGCATGCGCTCTTGAACGTCCGGACATTGCGCGATCAGATAGAGCGCCCAGGCGAGCGCCGAGGCCGAAGTTTCATGGCCGGCGAGGAACATGATGCCGATCTGGTCAACCAGTTCGCGGTCGTTGAATCGCTTGCCGGTTTCAATGTCTTCTGCACGGATGAAGCTCGCAAGCATATCTGCCTCGGGCACGTCCTCGCCGTTTTCGATGGAGGCGAGCCGCTCGCGAACCGGCTTGTGGAGCAGCTCGCGGATCGTTGCCGCAGAGCGGCGCGCGCGCAGCTTGCCGATCGACAGCCATTGCGGAATGCCGGCAAGCGTCCAGACGCCGTGCTGCCAGGCGAGATGCTGGAACCGGTCGAAATTCTCGAAGATGGTCTCGGCCTCGTCGCGCGTGAAGGGGCGCGAATAGATGGTGCGGAAGATCACATCGGCGGTGACGTGCGTCATTTCGAGATCGGCCTGGCTGTTTGCCCCGACGGTGCCGTCCGCGAACCGTTGAGCCATCGCGTCGGCGGCCTCGCGCATCAGCGGGAATATCGCCTTGATCCGCGTGCCCTCGAACGCCGGATCCATCATCCGCCGCTGCTGCTTCCAGAGATCGCCGTTCGACACGAAGATACTCTCGCCGAGCAGCAATTCGAGCATCGCCGCCATCAGATCGGACTTGGGGTAGCGATCGACATCTCCGAGCAGGATTTCCTGCACGAGATCGGGCTGGTTGACGAAATACATCGTCCGGCGCGGCAACCGCACTTCGCCGAGTTTCATCGAATAGCTGTTCGCGTAAAGCGGCGCCGTCGATGAATGAAAGCTCTTGAAGAAACGCGACACGGGGTTGAGTTTTTTCGGATTGCCGGCCGGTTTGGGAGGAACGAAGGGCGTCATCGCAGCGCCTTCGCCTTGCCGCGCCGCAAACGCGTGAAATCGCGCACCGAGGGGCGATGGGCATAGCGCTCGCCAAGCGTTTGCTGCCCCGCCGTTATCGCGAAGAAATCGAAATCCGAACGTTTCACGGTGGCCATGATGTACTGGAAATGGAGTTCCATCCAGTCGCGATTGCGGCGGGTGAATTTTTGCGGCTTCATGATCTCGTGGAATTTGGCGTTGAGGAGCTTGGGATTCTTTCGGTCGGTCTGGCGGCCGCCGATTGCGGTGTAGGGATCGACGAGCGCGAAACAGGCGCCATCGGGCGGCGCGGAAAAATCTACCCAGTCGATATGATCGGCTTCGGCGGTGGCAGCGATTTCCTCGCGCATCGCGGTCGCGCCGGGCAGCCAGGCGAGCCACATGATCGTCTGACCGAGCGTCAGTAGAGAGAGCTTCGCATCCGACGTCTTGGCGGCTTCGAGTGTCCGCGCCACGACGCCGATGGCCAGCACCGCGCCATAGCTATGCCCGGCGACGACGACTTCGTCGATATCGTCGCGCGCAAGGCACTGGACGAGCAACTCGCCGAAGGCATCGCGCCGTTTGTCGAGCATGTGCGTCCGGCTCTGCTCCTCGCGCTCGTGAAAGCTCAGGATGCGGCCGACCCATGTCAGATTGAACTTTTGCTCGAGCCGATAGGCGAGCCAGAGCGTACCGCAGCCAAGGGCAACGCCGCCGAGCAATCCCCAAAGCCCGAACAGCAGGAAACCGCCCGCCGCCATGCCGAGTATCAACACTATCAGCCCGAGGATCACGACCACCGGCATCGTCGCCGTCACGCCGGCCGGCCAGCTCCACTGAAAGGTTTTCGTGAAAACCCCCGCGCGGATCGCCCGCCAAGACGCGGTCAACGTCACCCCGGCGAGCTCGATAGGCGATTTCACCCAGAAATGACGGACGATATCGTCCCATTCGCAATAGAGATATTCGGTATCGACGGATTCGCCATCGCCTTCGAAACGGACGTCCCAGCGCAGCACATGGTTTGCGATCCGCTCGCGCTTGCCGACATCGATGCGATAGCCCGAGACTTCGGCCTGCTTCGCCGCCTCATTGCGATAGAGCTGATGATAATAGCGAACGCCGCGCGGATCGAATCCGCTCAGATAAAGCACAAGACGGCGGCGAACCTGGCTCATCGGCGAAACTGGTTGAGCACTTCATAGGCCATGACGGCGGCGGATATCGCGGCATTCAGGCTGTCCGCCTTGCCCATCATCGGCATTTTGACGAGCAGGTCGCACGCTCCAGCGTAATCGGCCGGAAGCCCCGCCGATTCGTTGCCAACGAGGACGAAGCAAGGCGCGGCGTAATCGGGCTGCTGATAATCGAGATCGCTATCGAGACTGGTACCGACAAGCTGCCCGCTCGCCGACCGCATCCACGCGATAAAGTCTTGCCACGGAGCAGTAGCGATCTTCTGGGTAAACAGCGCGCCCATCGAGGCCCGGACCGCTTCCACCGAAAAAGGATCGGTGCAGTCGTCGATCAGGATCAGCCCGCCGGCGCCAACGGCATCACCGGTGCGCAGCATCGTGCCGAGATTGCCAGGATCGCGCAATGCCTGCGCGACGAGCCAGATCGGTGCCGTGGATCGGTCGATGCGATCCAGCCCCGTTTCGAATTCGCGGTAGACGCCGGTTACGGCCTGCGGATTATCCTTGCCCGACAATTTGGCAAGAATCGCTTCGGTCGTCCGGATCGCCTCGCCACCAGTGGCTTCGGTTGCCGCAATCAGTCGCCGGGCGATCGTATGGCGTTCACCGCTTTCGGCATAGAATATCTGCTCGGGAAGGTGGCCGTTTTCTTCGGCTTCGGCCAGGATCCGCAAGCCTTCTGCGAGAAAGCAGCCCTCGCGCTTGCGATGTTTCTTGTCGCGCAACGAGCGGGCGCGTTTGATCAGCGGGTTGGAAAACGCCGTAATCTCACGGGGCAGGGGTCAATCCTCCCCGAATTTCGATTCGACCAGCGCGGCCAGCTTGCCGACCGCCTCTTCCGCGCCATCGCCTTCGGCGCTGATCGTAATGTTATCGCCCATCGCCGCGCCCAGCATCATCAGGTCGAGGATCGAGGAGCCGGCCACGGCATTGCCGTCGCGGCGAACCTCCACCTCGGTGTCGAGTTCGCTGACAAGCGTGACGAATTTGCTGCTGGCACGCGCGTGAAGTCCGCGCTGGTTACTGATTGTAACCGTCCGCTCGACCCGGCTCATGCAGCCGCCTTGCCCAGAATTTCCGAAGCGACCGACACATATTTGGTTCCTGCTTCGCGCGCCGCGGCCACCGCATCGACGACCGACATCGATTGCCGCGCACCGGCGAGACGGATCAACATCGGCAGGTTCATACCGGCGATCACTTCGACCTTGTCGGGCTGCATCAACGAAATCGAGAGGTTCGACGGCGTGCCGCCGAACAGATCGGTCAGGATGATGACGCCTTCACCGCTATCGACCTCTTCGAGAGCGGTGGCGATATCGGTTCGCCGCTTTTCCATATCGTCATTGGGGCCGATGCAGATCGCGGAAATCTGCTCCTGCGTCCCTACGACATGTTCCATGGCGACAATGAATTCACGGGCAAGATTGCCATGCGTCACCAACACCAAACCGATCATTCAGACACCTGCATCCTCATCGCGGCCAATCGGAACCTGCTCGACGGTATCGAGCGGCGGGGAGGCCAAATCGCGGTGCGAGACCGTGGGGGAAAATCCTTCCTTGCGCAACCGCTCGGCAATGCGTTCGGCGACATGCACCGAGCGGTGTCTCCCGCCGGTACAGCCGAATGCGATCGTGACATAGGCCTTGCCGGAACTGTCATAGCGCGGAAGCAGCAGCAGGAGCAGCTGCTCAATCTGCGAAACTGCGTCCTCATAGGCAGGATCTTCGGCAATATACGCGCCAACCGCCGGATCCTGCCCGGTCAGCGGCTTGAGGTCTTCATCCCAATGCGGGTTGCGCAAAAAACGCATGTCGAAAACGAGATCGGCGTTGCGCAGAATGCCGCGCGCAAAGCCGAAAGAGGCGACAGTCAGTGTCATCGCGCTGGCGTCCGACGCCGCGAAGCGGTTTCTCAGCTCCTGTTGCAAATCATATGCAGAACTGTCGGACGTATCGATCAGATGATCGGCCCATCGCCGCAACGGCATCATCATCTCGCGCTCGCGGCCAATACCCTCCGATGCCGGGCGATCCTGAGCCATCGGGTGATGGCGGCGGGTTTCCGAATAACGCCTTTCAAGCTCGGCCCCTCCGCTGTCGAGAAACAACGTCTCGACGCGAAAGCCGTGCGATTCGTGCAAATTTTTGATGTGCTCGACTATTGCATTGGCGTCGAACCCTCGCGTGCGGCTGTCGATGCCGATAGCCAGCGAGCGTTCGGCGTCGCGGCGATTGATCGAATCGGGCACTTCGAACAGCCGTTCGAACAGACTGACCGGCAAATTATCGACCGTTTCCCAGCCCATATCCTCGAACGTGCGAAGTGCGGTCGATTTACCGGCTCCCGACATGCCGGTCACGAGCAAGATGCGCTGTACGGCGCGAGGGGGGGCGGCTTCACTCATGATCGGTCTATCGGCAACCTGATACAAAATCGCGCACCGCTTGCCGAGTCGTCGCGATCTTCGGCCGATAATGTCCCACCATGCGCTTCGACGATGGTTTTTGCGATGGCGAGGCCAAGCCCCGAATGTTGGCCGAACGCTTCACCCTCCGGTCTCAAACTATGGAAACGCATGAAAATTTCATCGCGCGCTTCATCGGGAACGCCTGGGCCTTCGTCCTCGACGACCAGATAGACAAATTCGCTGTCTCCCGTGGCGCCGATCCGTACGGTTCCATTCGCGGGTGAGAAGGACACGGCGTTGTCGAGCAAATTCTCGATTACACGGGCGAGTCGCGACTCATCTCCGCGGACCATCGCGGTGCCGCGGCGCGGCCGGCCAAAGGCAATTCTGACACCGCCATCGAGACCGCGCTCGGTGCGAGCGGCGACGATCGTCTCGATCATCTCACCGATATCGAAGCTCTCGAAGCTGGTGCGCGAGAGTTCGGCGTCGACGCGAGACGCGTCGGCGATTTCGGTTATCAGCCGATCGAGACGGCGGGCATCTTCGCGCACCACGTCGAGCAGCTGCTTTTGGAGTTCCGGGTCGTCGATCCGCGCCAGGCTATCGACGGCGCTGTGGAGTGAAGCGAGGGGGTTTTTGAGTTCATGCGCGACATCGGCGGCGAATGCTTCGGTTGCATCGATACGCTGGCGCAACGCCTGGCTCATATCGGACAGGGCGCGCGCGAGCAGGCCGATCTCATCGCGCCGCGAGGGCAGGCGGGGGAGCACAACTTCGCGAGCCCTGCCGAGCCGGACCCGCTGGGCCGACCGTGCGAGTTTGCGTAGCGGACGAACGATGGTCCGTGCGAGAAACAGCGACAACAGGATCGAAACCAGCGTCACCAGCAGGAAGATGATGCCGAGGCGGAGGCGTTCATCGCGGACATCGCCGCGGATATCGCGCGCATTTCCCGTTACGAGAAGCAATTCGCCATTCGTCCGCAGCGGCACCGCGACCGAAACCATCGGCGTGCGATCGGGCGCGAGACCCATCTCGACCGCGCTATCGCCCGTTTGCCGCGCGCGCTCGGCAACGGGCCAGGCGGTCGCGCGATCATTTTCCGGCTCGCTGAAGGGTGGAAGTGGATCGGCGCGTACCACTGCCTCGATGCTCGAATCCATCCAGCGCGCGACATGGCGCTGCCATGGCTCGGTAGCGGGATCGCGATTTGTGTAGGTCGGTTCGCCGAGCTCCCAACTGTCGGTTCGAAGCGCGGCATCTTCACGGTAAATCCGGATGCGATTCCGGGTCCGTGCGCCAAGCGATGCGACGAGGATGTCATGTTCTTCGGCCGAGGCGCGATCGAGCGCATTGGCAATAAGCTCAGCCTGTGTCGCAGTTTGCCGTTCGCGTTCATCGAGCAGACGGACGCGGTAGCTGTCGAGCCAGAAGAAACTGCCGGCGAGCAGCGCAATAGCGAATACATTCACCGCGAGAATGCGGCTCGTCAGCGACCAGCGCCCAGACCAGCGAAGCTCGAGATCGTCGCGTTCCGTCATGTTTTTTGCCGACGCCATCCTATTCCTCGGCGAAGCGATAACCCACGCCGTAAAGCGTCTCGATGGCGTTAAATTCGCCATCGACCTGACGGAATTTCCGGCGCAGCCGTTTGATATGGCTGTCGATCGTCCGGTCGTCGACATAGACATCGTCGGTATAGGCCGCATCCATCAGCTGATCGCGCGATTTGACGACTCCCGGCCTCTGGGCGAGCGATTCGAGGATGAGAAATTCTGTGACCGTCAGTGTCACATTCTCGCCGCCCCAATTTACCCGGTGACGCGCCGGATCCATTTCAAGGCGCCCGCGGACAATCTGCTCGGGCAGTTCTTCCTCTTCGCCATCCGAATCGTCGCCCGCTGAGAGTTCGGCGCGGCGCAAGATTGCCCGTATTCGTGCGATCAGCAGTCGCTGCGAAAAAGGTTTCGAGATATAGTCGTCCGCGCCCATCGCCAGGCCCAACGCCTCGTCGAGCTCATCGTCCTTCGATGTCAGAAAGATGACCGGAAGCGCACTTTTCTCGCGCAACCGCCGCAAAAGCTCCATCCCGTCCATCCGCGGCATCTTGATATCGAGCACGGCAAGGTCGGGCGGGTTGTCGATCAGCGCCTTCAACGCGGTTTCGCCGTCGGAATAGATTCGCGTGGCAAATCCTTCCGATTGCAGGGCGATCGATACCGAAGTCAGAATATTCTTATCGTCGTCAACAAGCGCGATTGTCGCTGTCATAGAGGCATCAAGCTCCCCGCAATTATCTTGCGGTGAAGTAGCGGGCGGCGGCTCACCCGGCAATGGCGGCTTTTCACCAGCTATTTACCCATATCCGCGTTGATTTTCTTCCGTCTGCCGCCTAGGCCAAGAGCCGAATAAACGCAGCCTCCGGCCTGCTCCCAAGAAATTCCTGGAGACATATCTTGTCCGCACGCATTCCCGCCTTCGATCTCTCCGCACAGGGGATCGAGACCGCTGCCGATTTGCACTGGAACCTGACGACAGCACCGCTTGTCGAAACCTCGCTCAAGCGCGGCGAGGGCCATCTTGCCAAAGACGGTCCGCTCGTGGTTGAAACCGGCAAGCACACCGGTCGCTCCGCAAAGGACAAATTCATCGTCCGCGATAGCGAGACCGAAGACACCGTCTGGTGGGGCGACGTGAACGCCTCGATGACGCCCGAACATTTCGCCGCGCTCAGGGAAGATTTTCTCGCCGCGCTCAAGGGCAAGGAAACGTTGTTCGTTCAGGATCTCTATGGCGGTTCGCAGCCCAAACATCGCGTTCAGGTTCGCGTGATCAATGAGCTCGCCTGGCATAATCTTTTCATCCGCACGATGCTGGTGCGCCCCGAAGAGGAGAAGCTCACCGGCTTCGAACCCGAATTCACGATTATCGACTTGCCGAGCTTCCGAGCGGATCCCTCGCGACATGGCACACGCGGCGAAACGGTGATCGCGGTCAACCTTTCCGAAAAGCTGATCCTGATCGGCGGCACTAAATATGCCGGCGAGATGAAAAAATCGGTTTTCGGTATTCTCAACTATAAGCTTCCGGTCGACGGCATCATGCCGATGCATTGTTCGGCCAATATCGGCCCCGAGGGCGATACGGCGGTGTTCTTCGGCCTGTCGGGCACGGGCAAGACGACGCTGTCGGCCGATGCGAGCCGGACGCTGATCGGCGACGACGAGCATGGCTGGTCGGACACCGCGGTCTTCAACTTCGAAGGCGGCTGCTATGCGAAGATGATCCGGCTGTCCGAAGAGGCCGAGCCTGAAATCTATGCGACGACGCGCCGTTTCGGCACCGTGCTCGAAAATGTCGTAATGGACCCGGCCACGCGCGAGCTCGATTTCGACGATTCGACCCTCGCCGAAAACAGCCGCGGCGCCTATCCCATTCATTATATTCCGAACACCTCGGCCCAAAATATGGGGCCCGTTCCACACAATATCATCATGCTGACCGCCGATGCTTTCGGCGTGCTGCCGCCGATATCGCGGCTGACGCCGGACCAGGCGATGTACCACTTCCTGTCAGGTTACACCGCTAAGGTCGCCGGCACCGAAATGGGCGTCACCGAGCCGCAAGCGACCTTCTCGACCTGTTTCGGCGCGCCGTTTATGCCGCGTCATCCCTCGGTTTACGGCAATTTGCTCAAGGAACGCATCGCCAAGGGCGGCGTGCGCTGCTGGCTCATCAATACGGGTTGGACCGGCGGCAAATATGGCACCGGTCATCGGATGCCGATCAAGGAAACGCGCGCGCTGCTCAATGCCGCGCTCGACGGCAGCTTGAACGACGCGGAATTTCGCGTCGATCCCAATTTCGGCTTCGAAGTGCCGGTATCGGTACCGGGCGTCGACGCCGCAATCCTCGATCCACGGAGCACTTGGGACAATCCCGAGGCCTATGACGAAATGGCGGTGAAATTGGTCGGCCTGTTCATCGAAAATTTCGCGCAGTTCGAGGACCATGTCGATGAAGGTGTCCGCCAGGCGGCACCGACTGCGGCCTGAAAAAAAGTCAGTTGCCAAACGGGAGGCATTCATGAGCTTATTCAACTCCATCTTGCAGAATATCGGGGGCGCGCCCGACGATGTCGCCAATCTTGCCGAGAAAGTTGGCATCGATCCGGCGATGGCAGAACGTGCGATCGCCGCGCTCGGGCAATCGCACCAGCAGGAAGGTGACACCGTCGAACTAGCAGCGACGGAAACCGGACTCGATAGCAGCGTTTTAAACCAGATCGTCAGTCAGATCGGCGGCGAAGGCTCGCTCTCCAACTTTTCCAGCATGATCGATCGCGACGGCGACGGAAATCCACTCGACGATATCGCCGACGCCGCGAAAGGCCTTTTCAACAGATAGGCCCAACGCAGAGTGCGTGGGCATAGCCGAGTTCGCCCGCCAGTTTCTTGCGATTGTCGAAGCTCGATTTGATTGGATCGAAAACGTTCGTGCCGCGCTCTCCTGTGCTTTTGACGGGGCAGTGGCGGCATATCATATCGCCGTCCGCGGAACAGATTTTTCGGTTCGATCTGGCGATCCGGCGCATGGCGGCCGCAGCTAACCGTCTGCTGGCGGCAAGACCTCTATCGGCTCAACCGTCAGGCAATTGCCTTCGGCGCCGGTGATACGCATTTTAGCTCCGGCATCGGAATCGGGACCACTCACAGACCATACGCTGTCGCCGACTTTCACGCGGCCAGTTCCTCCCTCAATCGGCTCGACCACTTCGACCGTCTGCCCAACCATCTGCGCGATGCGAGAATTGAGCAGCGGTGAGCTTGAGAGGATAGGATAAACTTCGAACCAGCGTTTCGCGACATAAACCGACGCCACCGAACTCGCCGCGAATATGGCCAGCTCTGCGATCAGGGGCAGCGGCAAGGCGTAGCCGAGCAGGCCGGTGAAGAGCGCCGCCCCGCCGATGAACATCAGATAGGCTCCCGGCGCGATCATCTCGGTGATCAGCAGCAATATCCCGGCGATGACCCAGAGCGCTTCGGTGCTGATTTCGATGCCGCCTATTTCCATCGATTATTCCGCGGGCCGGGTCCGCGGCGGCCTGCCGGGAATTGTGGTGGCGGCGTCGCCACCGAGCGCTTCTTTCGCCAACTCGCCGATGCCGCCGAGCGTACCGATCAACTGGGTTGCCTCGACAGGGAACAGGATCGTCTTGGCGTTGGGAGAACGGGCAAATTCGCCGATCGTTTTCACATAATCTTGCGCAATGAAATAGTTGATAGCCTGCGCATTGCCTCCCGAGATCGCGTCGGACACCATTTGCGTCGCCTTGGCCTCGGCCTCGGCTTCGCGTTCGCGAGCTTCGGCGTCCATGAAAGCGGCTTCACGCCGGCCTTCAGCCTGGAGCACCTGGCCTTGCTTCGCGCCCTCGGCATGGAGAATTTCCGAGGCCCGGGCGCCTTCGGCCTCGAGAATCGAGGCGCGCTTCTCGCGCTCGGCCTTCATCTGCCGCGCCATCGCCTCGACGATATCCATCGGCGGGCGGATGTCTTTCACTTCGACGCGCGTGATTTTGACGCCCCATGGCGTGGTCGCATCGTCGACGACCGCCAGCAGCCGCGCGTTGATCTCGTCGCGCTTCGACAGCGTTTCGTCGAGATCCATCGATCCCATCACCGTGCGCAAATTGGTGGTCACGAGGTTGAGAATCGCGACGTAAAGATCGGAGACCTCATAGGCAGCCTTCGCGGCGTCGAGCACGGAGAAGAAAACAACGCCATCGGTCGAAATCATCGCATTGTCTTTGGTGATGATCTCCTGCCCCGGGATATCGAGCACCTGCTCCATCATGTTCACCTTGCGGCCGACGCGATAGAAAAACGGGAAATAGAAATTGAAGCCGGGCTGGGCGACGGCGGTGAACCGTCCGAAATATTCGATCGTATAATTATAGCCCTGACGGACAATCTTGATGCCCGCAATCACGAAAACGATGGCCAGAACCACCAAGAACAGAAAGATTGAGAAAATTGCTTCCATGACCGTCACTCCCGCACCGTTGCTAGCATATTGAAGCGGTTGGCGCACGCTGCCAAGCGCCCTGTGCAGGCCGGTGTGGGAAAAGGCCGGTTCTACTGGGTTTGCGTTGGTCGATGCCGATTGCCGATTGGCGAAAATGCGCGGGCCAAACCTTGCGAAAGCCGGACGCAACTGCAATGCGGCGACGATGCTGAAGCTCCTTTTTGCCGCGCTCGCGGCGCTGTTCTTCGTTTTTCCCGCAGCCGCGCAGGAGCTTCCGACCGAAGCCGATTTGCTGCGACATATCGAGATATTGGCCAGCGACCGCTTCCAGGGCCGGCGGCCCGGCACGATCGGCGAGGCGATGGCGGCCCATTATGTCGCTGCGCATTTGGCCGAGGCCGGTGTCGATCCCGGCAATGAAGGTTCCTACTATCAGCCGGTGCCCTTGATCGAGCGCCGCATGACCGATGTTGCGCTCGACTGGGTTCGCGTACGCGAAGAGCGGCGTGACCGGGTCGTTCCGATCGGAGATGACGACATCGTCGCGATAGGGCGTTCGGAGAGCGAAATGCTCGATGCACCGATTATCTTTGCCGGATTCGGCGATCCGTCCGAACTTGCGGAATTTGCCGTCGAGGGCTCCGTCATCATCTTGTTGCCCGGCCGCCCGGCGGATGCGGACGATTTCCCCGGCTATCGGCAAAGGCTCGGGCAACTCTCAGAGATGGGCGCTGCTGCCATATTCGGAATTTCCGAGGGCGGGCCGTCGTGGCAGGGCACGCAATCGCGCTATCGCAGCGGGCGGGGCGGTTCAGCCGACACGCCGATGGCACCAATCGAAGGCGCGATCGTCGAAGATATCGTAATGCGCTGGCTTGACCGTGAAGGCATCGATGCCGACAACCTCGAAGCTTTCGCGAATAGCACTGAATTCACGCCAGTCGCCTTCCGGTCTCGGCTTCGCGGCACAGTCTCGTCGAACATCCACCACTATAATGGCTATAATGTCATCGGACGGCTCGAAGGGGCCGGCGACCTCGACGAGCGCATCATGTTCCTCGCCCATTATGATCATTTCGGCGTCTGTCGCCCTGAAGATGATGACGACAAAATTTGCAATGGCGCGGTCGACAACGCCAGCGGCACCGCGGCGATGCTCGAGGTGGCGCGTGCCTTGGGGCGCGGCGAGCGGCCGATCCGCGATATTATCTTCATCGCGACGACGGCCGAAGAAATGGGCTTGCTTGGTGCGGAACATTTTGCCGAACATCCGACCGTACCGCTCGATAGCATCGTCGCCGCGCTCAACCTAGATATGATTGCCCTCTCGGGCGCCGGCGCGCCGGTCGGCATTGTCGGTCGCGGCGAGACACCGCTCGATCCGGTTATCGACCGGGCAGCGCGGGAACTCGGTCGCGGCATTTACGATGATGTAGATATCAACGCCTTTATCCAACGGCAGGACGGATGGGCGCTCGTTCAACGCGGCGTGCCCGCTGTGATGGCGGGCGGGTCGTTCACCGATCCCGAACCCCTCAACGCCTTTCTCCAGGGCGCATATCACACCGCGCATGACGATCTCGACAACGGCATCGAGCTTGGCGGCACGCTCGAAGATGCATGGCTTCATATTTCGCTTGGGCGAATATTGGCCGATCCTTCGCAATATGCGCCGCCCGCGCGCTAGCATCTGCAACGCTTCCCCCCTATGTAGCGCGACACCGATTCTGGCGGAGGAATAGCGCAGCGATGGAAATCAGCACCGGCCTCACCTTTGACGACGTGCTGCTGCGCCCAAACGAATCCGACATTCTGCCGGGCGCGGCGGACACGCGAACCCGCGTCACGCGCGAAATCGGCCTCAACATCCCGATGCTGTCGTCGGCGATGGATACCGTCACCGAAGCCGATATGGCAATCGTCATGGCGCAGCTCGGTGGGATCGGCGTCCTCCATCGCAATCTTTCGATCGAGGAACAGGCCGATGCGGTGCGCGCGGTGAAGCGCTTTGAATCGGGGATGGTCGTTAACCCGATCACGATGACGCCCGACCAGAAGCTCGAAGACGCACTCGAACTGATGGCACGCAACAGGATCTCAGGGATTCCGATCACCGAAAAGAGCGGCAAGCTCGTCGGCATTTTGACGAATCGCGATGTACGCTTTGCCGAAAATCCGAAACAGCCCGTCTCCGAGTTGATGACCAGCGAAAATCTCGCCACCGTCGCTGCCGGTGTGACGCAGGAAGAGGCGCGGCGGCTGTTGCACCAGCGCCGGATCGAGAAGCTTCTCGTCGTCGATGACGATTATCGCTGCGTTGGCCTCATCACGGTCAAGGATATCGAAAAGGCGGTCACCTATCCGCATGCGACCAAGGACGATCCGGGGCGGTTGCGCGTAGCGGGTGCGACGACAGTTGGCGACAAGGGATTCGAACGCACCGAAGCTTTGATCGATGCCGAATGCGACCTGATCGTTATCGACACCGCGCACGGCCATAACCGTTCGGTCGGCGAGGCGGTCGAGCGCGTGAAGAAGCTCTCGAATTCGGTGCAGGTCGTCGCGGGCAATGTTGCGACCGCCGAGGGCGCAAAGGCGCTGATTGGTGCAGGCGCTGACGGTGTAAAGGTCGGCATCGGACCCGGCTCGATCTGTACGACGCGCGTTGTCGCCGGCGTCGGTGTGCCGCAGCTTACGGCAGTTCTCGAAGCAAGCGCTGAAGCACAGAAACAAGACATACCGGTGATCGCCGATGGCGGGCTGCGGACGTCGGGCGATATCGCCAAGGCGCTGGCCGCCGGCGCATCGACAGTGATGATCGGTTCGTTGCTCGCCGGAACGGCCGAAGCGCCGGGCGAGACCTTTCTCTATCAGGGACGCTCTTACAAAGCCTATCGCGGTATGGGTTCGGTCGGCGCGATGGCGCGCGGATCGGCTGATCGCTATTTTCAGCAGGATGTATCGGAGCAACTCAAGCTCGTGCCCGAAGGCATCGAAGGCCAGGTGCCGTTCAAGGGGCCGGCCAAGGATATTATCCATCAGCTTGTCGGCGGTGTGAAAGCGGCGATGGGCTATACCGGCGCAGCGACGATCGACGAGCTGCAGAAAAAGGCTGAATTCCTGCGGATCACCAATGCCGGGCTGCAGGAGAGCCACGTCCATGACGTGTCGATCACCCGCGAAGCCCCCAATTACCCGACACGCTAACCGAAGATGAAACCCGCCGCGCGGCTCCAGGCGGCCATCGAGCTGGTCGATGCAGTTATCGAAACGACGCAATCCCAAGGTGCAGCTGCCGACATCCTGATCGCGCGCTATTTCAAGGATCGGCGTTTTGCCGGATCGAAAGACCGCCGCGCCATTCGCGATCTGGTTTATGCGACAATACGGCGATATCGCAGCGCTCCGGCAAATGGCCGCGCCGCTCTGCTGGGTCTTGCCGAAGAACGACCCGAGCTTGGCGCATTGTTCGACGGTTCGCTTTACGGCCCCGCCGAGATCGCCGGCGACGAGCAGGCCGAAGCTCCGGCAATGCTGCCTGAATGGCTACGATCGCAATTTTCCGAGAGCCATTCGGACGCCGATATCGACAGCCTTTCGGGACGTGCGCCGCTCGATATTCGCGTCAATCTTGCCAGGCTGTCGCGCGAGGAGGCACTGGTGCAGCTCGGCGAGGAGGCGCGACCGGGCGCATTATCGACCAGCGCCATTCGCCTGCCCAATGGTTTTGCGGTCGAGCAGCATGCGCTCTGGCAGGGCGGGCTGATCGATGTTCAGGATGAGGGCAGCCAAGTCATCGCCGATGTCTGCGGTGTGCAAATGGGTAGTACGATATTGGATCTATGTGCCGGGGCCGGCGGCAAAACGCTAGCATTGCATGACCGGAGTCGTGGTTCCGCAAGGCTGATCGCCAGCGACACCGATCGTCGGCGCCTGAGCCGTCTCGATCCACGCTCAAGACGGCAAAAGGCCGGAAATATTGAGACCCGCCTGCTTGATGGCGGTAAGGAGCGCGAGGCGCTTGCCGATCTGCGAAACGCCGTCGATTGCGTGCTGATCGATGCACCGTGCAGC
>JABDLY010000067.1 GCA_013001755.1 Sphingomonadaceae bacterium | reverse complement strand
GCCCGTTTCGCGCTGCCGACGCTGAGCTACCACGAAGGCGTACCCGGCCATCACACACAGACCGCGATCGCCAGCGGCCTCGGCGAAGCGCCGCTGCTTATCCGTATCGCCAGCTTCAACGCCTATCAGGAGGGCTGGGCGCTTTACGCCGAGCGGCTGATGGCCGAACTCGGCGCCTATGAAGACGATCACTTCGGCGATCTCGGCCGGTTGCAGGACGAACTGTTCCGTGCGGTTCGTCTCGTCGTCGATACCGGCATGCACCATCGCCGCTGGACGCGCGAACGCGCTATCGCCTTTATGAGCGAAGCGACGGGCAACCCTGTAAGCACCTGCGTCGCCGAGATCGAACGCTATATGGCATGGCCCGGCCAGGCGCTCGGCTACAAGCTCGGCCAGTTGCGGCTGCTTGCGATGCGCGAGGAAATGCGCGCGACGCAGGGCGACGCCTTCGATGTGCGGCAGTTCAATGCGTTGGTGTTGCGCGAAGGCGCGATGCCGCTGGGCGTGGTTTCGGAGCGCATCGCGGCGGCCATATAGGAACGGGCGGCCAAGGTCGCTCGGCCGCCCGCCTAATGATGTACGCGTCTGGAGAGCGCAGATCATCTGCGGGCGCCGTCGGTTGGAAACGGGACCCGCTCGCAGATCAATCTGATCCCGAATTATTGACGATTTACTGAGATTTACGGTTAATCGTTTCCGAAAGTGAGTTAACGCAAGCTCGACATCATCAGCCACCAATCGGGATTGGTTTGCGAGAGCTTTTCGGCAGCGGCATCGCGATCCTCAATCCTTTCGAACAGTCCGAAACAGGTGGCGCCCGAGCCCGACATCGCGCTGAATTCCACGCCGGATCGACCGCGCAATTCAGCCAGCACATCGCCAATTTCCGGGACCAGGCCGATCGCCGGCGCTTCGAGATCGTTGCGCCAGCCGGCGTCGATCTCCAACGGCTCGGATAGCACCAACCCGCCACGATCGCGCCCATCCCAGTCGGCGAACACCCGACCGGTTTCAAGCGCGACGCCCGGATTGATGAGCAACAGCGGCCTGTCGCGCAGGGGCGCGGCGCTCAGGGGCCGAAGCCGTTCCCCCCTGCCCTCGCCGAAACAGGTTTCGGACAGCAGACAAGCCGGCACATCGGCGCCAAGGCTTTTGGCGATCGCAGCGAATTGCTGCTCGCAGCCATCGAGTTTCCACAGCCTTACAAGCAAGCGAAGCACAGCCGCGGCATCCGCCGATCCGCCGCCGATGCCCGAGGCCACGGGCAGTTTCTTTTCGAGATGCAGCGCCGCCCCAGCCGCCGTCCCCGTTGCTACCCGGAGCGCGTTGGCCGCCGTCACGACAAGATTACGCTCATCGCTCGGCAACCCATCGGCGAATTGCCCTGAAATCGTCAAGCTGATGTCGCTGGCCGCTTGTGCCGTCAGGACATCGCCATCTTCGGCAAAGGCGAATAGCGTTTCGAGCCGGTGATAGCCGTCATCCATCCGCTCGCGCACATGGAGCGCCAGATTTATCTTGGCATGGGCGGTTTCGCGCACAGGCGCTTCGGTCATCAGGGCGAAACGGTTTCCGGCGTCAGTCCGGTGTCGAGTTTTGAGCGCAACCGGCTAACCGCATCGTCTTCCGCAGTGACCAGCGCGGCTTGCCAGGCGAAGCGCGCCTCGCGGCGGCGGCCCGCCGTCCAATAGGCATCGCCGAGATGCTCGTTGATCGTCGGTTCGTCGGGATCGCCGACCGCCGCGCGTTCGAGAGTCGGGATCGCCTGATCGAGATTGCCTCGCACATAATGCGCCCAGCCAAG
The DNA here is from genome assembly GCA_013001755.1 of Sphingomonadaceae bacterium. GTDB lineage: Bacteria > Pseudomonadota > Alphaproteobacteria > Sphingomonadales > Sphingomonadaceae > Parasphingopyxis. The sequence goes on along the minus strand of JABDLY010000067.1, from coordinate 2,983 downwards.
CGAATCGGTGATCGACGCGCTATCGGGCCTGAGTTCGCTCGCGCGTGCGATCAACGCCTCGGCGCGTTCGAGTTCCTCGCGCCGTTCGAGCAGCGCATAGCCGAGAAAATTGAGCGCGAGCGGCTGGTCCGGCCCGAGCTCGACCGAGCGGTTGAGCGCGACCTTGGCATCGTCCCAGCGATCGGCATCGTGGAGCGCGCCGCCATAGAGCAGCCAGGCCGACCAGGGCGCATCCTCGCCGCCCGCCAGTTCGACCGCGCGACCATAGGCGTTCGCGGCATCGGCAAACCGCCCGAGCTCGGTGTGCATTTCACCGAGCCGCTGCCAGTCGGCAGCGGTCGCGCTGCCGTCTTCGATACGGTCCTGCGCGATAGCCAGCGCCGCCTGGGCATCGCCGTCATCGGCAAGCAGGCGGACGCGCGCATCCTGCGCATCGGCGAAGAACGGATCGCGCCTGTCGATCTGGTCGAGCGCGGCGAACGCGGCGGTGTCTTGGTCGTCAGCGTGGAGGACAGCGCTGGTAACCAGCCAGCCGACCGAATTATCGGGGGCAAGAAAGGTCGAGAAACGCGCAAAGGTCGTCGCGAGCACGGTCGCATTACGGCGGCTGACTTCGGCAGCGAGACGGATGAATATTTCGGCAATGCCATCGGCGGTGCTGTCGATCGCACCTGGAAAGTCGCGGCGGCGCTCGATGCGGTCGCGCGCTGTCTCCAGCGCCCGGCCTTCGCCCTGAATAAGCGTGAGCGCCCGATCGCGCTGACGATTGTCAGCAAAATAGGACGCAAAGGCGAGCCGCAACCGGAGCATACGCGCAGCGCCGACGCCGGTCAGTTCCTGCAACGCGGCAACCGCCTCATCTTCGCGGCGCGATACCAGCAACAGCAGCGCGCGATGTTCGGCGGCATAGGCGGCCTGTTGCTCGCCCTCCTGCACGGCATCGAGGATCGCGACCGGATCGCCATCGCGCGCGCCATAGGCGATCCATGCGCGCAGCACCGGCGCCAGCGACGCGAACAGGCTCTCTTCCTCGATACCATCGACGATCCGCCGCGCCTCGGCCCAATCGCCTTCGTCGATCGCTTCGATCAGGAACAGGAAGCGGCCATCGGGGGGCAGCGCTTCGCCTTGCTGCAATGTGGTCGCCGCACGAAGCGCGAGTCCCCTGTCGCCCGCCGCGATCGCCCGGCGATAGGCGCGCGCCGCCAACGTTTCATCGAACGGCGCTTCGGACAAGGCCGAGGCATAGCCGCGTGCGGCGATATTGAGCTCACCCGAGGCATCGGCAACGCGGGCGCGGGCATAATCCGCAAGGCTCGAACGGCCGGCATCGGCCTGCGCGCCCGAAGTCGCGAGCAACGCGGCAGCGATCACAGCAACGGGAAGAACTGGCTTACATATTGGGATAATTCGGGCCTCCTCCGCCTTCGGGGACGACCCAGTTGATATTCTGGGTCGGGTCCTTGATGTCGCACGTCTTGCAATGGACGCAGTTTTGCGCGTTGATCTGGAACTTCGGATTGCCATCCTCGTCCTCCACAAACTCGTAAACACCTGCCGGGCAATAACGCTGCGAAGGCCCGGCATAAAGCGGCAGGTTATAATCGACCGGTACGCTTGGATCCTTGAGTGTCAGGTGAACGGGCTGGTCTTCCTCGTGATTGGTGTTCGACAGGAATACCGAAGAGAGGCGGTCGAAGCTGATCACGCCATCGGGTTTGGGATATTCGATCTTCTTGACCTGGTCGGCGCGCCACAGGCTTTCATGGTCGGGATGATGGCCCATGGTGAAGGGCATGGGGATGCCGATATGCTCGGCCCACATCGTCATGCCAGACAGCATCGTCCCGGCGAAATTCCCGTATTTCTCGACCAAAGGCAGCGTATTGCGGACCTTGCGAAGCTCCTTATACACCCAGCTGCTCTCATAATCGGCTTCATAGGCGGAAAGCTCATCGCTCGATCGATCGGCCTGCACCGCTGCGAAAGCGGCTTCGGCGGCCATCATGCCGGTCTTCATCGCGGTATGGCTACCCTTGATCCGCGGAACATTCACGAAACCGGCCGAACAGCCGATCAGCGTACCGCCCGGAAAGGCGAGCTTGGGCACCGATTGCCAGCCGCCATCGTTGATCGCGCGCGCGCCATAGGAAACCCGGGTGCCCCCGTCGAGAATCCCGCGGATCGCCGGATGCTGTTTCCAGCGCTGCATCTCTTCGTACGGCGAAAGCCACGGGTTGGAATAGTTGAGCCAAGTAACGAAACCGAGCGCGACCTGGCCGTTCTCCTGGTGATAGAGGAAGCCGCCGCCATTGGCATCGGACAGCGGCCAGCCCTGGGTATGGATGACGCGGCCCGGAACATGCTTGCCTTCGGGAATATCCCAGAGCTCTTTTATGCCTAAACCATAGACTTGCGGCTCGGAGTTAGCATCCAGTTCGAAATGCCGGATCAGCTGTTTCGAGAGGCTGCCGCGCACGCCTTCGGCAAAAAACGTGTATTTGGCGTGGAGCTCCATCCCGCGCATGAAATCGGGCTTGTGTTCGCCGTTCTTAGCGATCCCCATATCGCCGGTAGCGACGCCCTTTACCGAACCATCGTCGTTCCACAATATTTCGGCTGCGGCAAAGCCGGGAAAAATCTCAACCCCCATCGCCTCGGCGCGGCCCGCCAGCCAGCGGCAGAAATTGCCGAGGCTCCCGGTATAGGTGCCCTTGTTGTTCATGAACGGCGGCATCATCAGGTGCGGCAGCGCGTATTTCTTCTTCTCGCTCAAGATCCAGTGATGGTTCTCGGTCACTGGCACCGTGAGCGGCGCGTCGTCTTCTTCGCGCCAGTCGGGAAACAGCTCGTCGAGCGCCCTGGGCTCGAAGCAATTGCCGGACAGGATGTGGGCGCCAATCTCCGAGCCTTTCTCGACGACGACGACCGACAGGCTTGCGTCCAGCTGCATCAGTCGGCACGCCGCCGACAAGCCTGCAGG
>JABDLY010000023.1 GCA_013001755.1 Sphingomonadaceae bacterium | reverse complement strand
CGGTCATTGCGAGCGCAGCGAAGCAATCCAGAGCGGCAGGCGACAGCGCTAACCGCTCTGGATTGCCGCGTCGCCTTCGGCTCCTCGCAATGACGATAAAGGCGATCGTGCTCTAAATCCCCTGCCCCGCTTCCTCGAGGCTCAGCAAGGTCGCGTTACCGCCGGCGCTGGTCGTATCGATCGTCGTCGTCCGCTCGGCGCAGAATCGCGGGAGATAATGCGGGCCGCCCGCTTTCGGCCCCGTCCCTGACAGACCCTCGCCGCCGAAGGGTTGCGATCCGACGACCGCGCCGATCATCGAGCGGTTGACATAGAGATTGCCGATCCGTGCATGATCCTCGACCAGTTCGGAAACGCGCGCGATCCGGCTGTGCAATCCCATGGTCAGCCCGAAACCCTTGGCGTTGATGCGCGCGATCGTCTTTTCGATTTCGCCTGATTTCCATGTCGCAACATGCAAGAGCGGCCCGAACCATTCGCGGTTGAGATCGTCGACGCTGTCGATCGCGATCAGCGTCGGCGGAACGAAGCGGCCGGCTTCGGGAACATCGCATGTCGCAAGCCAGCGATCCTCCATCGCCGCGCGATGGTCCATGAGCTTTTCATAAGCCGCATCGTCGATGACCGGGCCGACATCGGTCGCCGGATCGCTCGGATCGCCGATCACCAGCGTTTCCATCGCACCTTTGAGCATGGCGATCATTTCGTCGGCGACATCCTCCTGGATCAGCAGCAGTCGCAGTGCCGAACAGCGTTGACCCGCCGATCCGAAGGCCGAGGTGATGACGTCGGCGACGACTTGCTCCGGGAGCGCGGTCGAATCGACGATCATCGCGTTGACGCCGCCGGTCTCTGCGATCAGCGGGACGATCGGGCGTTCCTCGTCGTCGAGCAGGCTGCGGGCGATCGCCTTGGCGGTTGCCGTCGAACCGGTGAACGCGACGCCGACGACGCGCGGATCGCCGGTCAGCGCCGCACCGACTTCGGGTCCGCCCGACGCCAGGATCAATGCATCGACGGGAATGCCCGCCTTGTGTGCCAGAACGACTGCCTTGTGCGCGATACGCGGCGTTTGCGGCGCGGGCTTGGCGATAACCGTGTTGCCGGCGACTAGCGCGGCGGCGATCTGGCCGGTAAAGATCGCGAGCGGGAAATTCCACGGCGCGATACAGGCCCAGACGCCCTTGCCTTCCATTCGCAAGACATTGCTCTCCCCGGTCGGCCCCGGGAGCTCTAGGGGCAAGAGCTTGTCGCGCGCTTCGGCCGCATAATAGCGGCAGAAGTCGATCGCCTCGCGGACTTCGGACAGCGCATCGGGGAGCGTCTTGTTCGCCTCATGGACGGCGAGCGCCATCAGCTCGCCGAGCCGGTCTTCGTAGAGATTGGCGAGCCGGTCGAGACACGCCGCGCGCTCTTCGATTGGCCGGTCGGACCAGGCCGGAAACGCCTTGCCAGCCCGTGCGACCAGCGCAGCGACATCGGTTGCGGCAGCAGGCTCCTCGCCGATATCGGCGCGCGAAATGATATTCTCGGTAACCCGGTTGAGCACGCGCCAATCTTCGAGATCGAGGCCCTTGCTGTTCTTGCGTTGCGGCATGAACAAATCTTCGGGCAACGGAATCGAGGGATGGCGCGTCCCTCCGACAGCTTCGACCTTCGCCACCGGATCGGCGAGCAGATCGGCATCGCTAAGCTGTTCGTCGGCAAGCTGGTGGACGAAGCTCGAATTGGCGCCATTTTCGAGCAGACGTCGGACGAGATAGGCGAGCAGGTCGCGATGCCCGCCGACCGGCGCATAGATGCGGCAGCGATAGCCGCGCTCGCGCACCAGCTTCTCGAACAGCCCTTCACCCATGCCGTGGAGCCGCTGGAATTCGAAGCTTTCAGGGTCGTCGGCCCATTCCATGATCGTCGCCGCGGTCAGCGCGTTATGCGTCGCAAAGGCCGGCCGGATGGCGCTTGCCTCGAGCATGTCGCGCGCGCAGGCGAGATAGCAGACATCGGTCGCCGCCTTGCGCGTGAACAGCGGATAATCGGCAAGGCCCTTTTCCTGCGCCTGCTTGATCTCGCTATCCCAATAGGCGCCCTTGACGAGCCGCACCGGCATGATCCGCCCGGTGCGGCTGGCCAGCGCCTCGGCCCAGCCGATCGTTCGCTGCGCGCGTTTCCCATAGGCCTGGATCGCCATGCCGAAACCGTTCCACCCCTTCAGCCCCGGCAATTCGGCAATCGCCTCGATAATGTCGAAGCTCATTTCGAGCCGCTCGGACTCCTCGGCGTCGACGGTGAGCCCGATATTCGCCTTCGCCGCGATTTCGGCGAGCGCTTCGAGCCGTTCGGTCAGTTCGGGAACGCAGCGGCCCCATTGTGCCACCTCGTAGCGCGGATGGAGCGCCGAAAGCTTGACCGAGATCGAGTGGTTGACCTCGGTGCCGCCCTCGCCGCGCGCTGCGCCGACCGCCTCGATCGCGCGGACATAGGCCTGAAAATAACGCTCGGCATCGGGAAAGGTCCGCGCCGCTTCGCCGAGCATATCGAAACTTGCCGTAAAACCCTTGTTTTCTGGCCGCTTCATCCGCTTGATCGCTTCGTCGATCGTCCGGCCCATGACGAAAATCTCGCCCATCATCCGCATTGCCGCGCCGACCGCCTGCCGGACGAACGGTTCGCCGGTGCGCGAGATCAGCCGCTTGAGCGCGTTGGCCCTTTTCTCTTCGCCGACAAGCGCGCGGCCGATGACCAACCCCCAGGTCGCCGAATTGACGAGGCCCGAGTGAGAGTTGCCGCGATGACTCCGCCAATCGCCGTCGCCGATCTTGTCGGAGATCAAGAGGTCGGCGGTATCGGGATCGGGCACGCGCAGAAACGCTTCGGCGAGGCTGAGCAGCGCGATGCCTTCGGAACTGTTGAGCTGATATTCCTGTAAGAACTGGTTGACCCAGCCGGTGCGCTGGCCTTCCCTCAGTTCCGCGAGCAGGCCGAGCGCGATGTTCTCGATCCGCTCGCGCTCGTCGCCGCCGAGTCGCGCGCGCTCGATCAGCGGTGCCAGCACCACCGGTTCGGGCGCGCGGTGGACCTCTTCCATGTGCGCCCATGCGGCTGACGTAGCGGAATCGGGATCATATTTGGTGCTTGCCATGGCGGCCCTTGCGGTTCTGCGATTTGCCCCGCACTATGCCGGGGACTCACCAAATTCCAGCAGAATCAGCAGATAGGGGAAGGCATATGGGCACCGTAACCAAAGACGAGTTGATGGCGATGGTCGGGCAGCATGTCGGCACATCCGAATGGATCACCGTCAATCAGGAGATGATCAACAAGTTCGCCGACGCTACGGGCGACCACCAGTTTATCCATGTCAACGAAGAAGCGGCGAAGATGACGCCGTTCGGCACAACCATCGCGCATGGATTTCTTACATTGTCGCTGATGCCGGTTCTCTCCGCCAAAGCCGATCTGCCGCACCTCGAAGGCATCAAGATGGGAGTCAATTATGGCGGCAACAAAGTCCGCTTCCTGACCCCGGTAAAAAGCGGAAGCCGGATACGCGGCCATTTCAAGCTGACCGAAATGGCCGAAAAGCGCCCCGGCCAGTTTCAGCAGACACAGGAATTGAGCGTCGAGATCGAAGGCGAGGAAAAACCGGCGCTGGTTGCCGAATGGATCACCCAGTTTTTTGTTTGATTTCTCCCCTCCCGCAAGCGGGAGAGGAAGCGAAAAAAGGAACCCGACCTGCCCCGTATCGAACCGCTCTCCGCGCCCTATCCGGAATCGCTCGCGCGCTCGCTCGATGCGCTGACGCCGGACAATGGCGAGGCACCGATGCTCTTCCGGATCGTCGGCACGTCGGAACGCGCGCTCGATAAGTTCCTCAAGGGCGCGCTGCTCGACAGGGGCCCGTTGCCAATCCGCGAACGCGAGCTGGTTGTCTTTCGCACGGCAGCGCAGATCGGCGCCGATTATGAGTGGGGCATGCACGCCGCGATCTTCGCCGAACGCTGCGACATCGACGAAACGCAGCTCGACGCGTTGGCCAAACAGGGCGACGATGCCGATTGCTGGACCGAAGCCGAAGCCGCATTGATCGCGTCGGTCGATGCGCTGATCGCGCGCCGCAAGTTCAGCGACGCCGAATTCGATCGGCTCGCCGTCCATTTCCCCTCCGACCAGATCATGGAGATCGTCCAACTCGTCGGTTTCTACCAGAGCGTCGCCCTGATTATCGGCGCGTTCGACATCGCGCCCGAACCGGGCACTCCGACCATCCCTTCGTAATTCTCAATTCAATCAAGGAGTCTTATCATGCGTGACGCAGTCATTGTCTCAACCGCCCGTACCGCTATCGGCAAAGCCTATCGCGGTGCATTCAACAACACTCAGGGCCCGACACTTGGCAGCTTCGCGGTCAAGGCGGCCGTCGAGCGCGCCGGTATCGACGGCGGCGAGGTGCAGGATTGCATCATGGGCGCAGCGATGCAGCAGGGCACCACCGGCACCAATGTCGCGCGCCAGATCGCTCTGCGCTCGGGCCTTCCGGTTACCGTTCCCGGCATGACGATCGACCGGCAATGTTCGTCGGGGCTGATGACGATCGCCACGGCGGCCAAGCAGGTCATCGTCGATCGCATGGACTGCGTCGTCGCCGGCGGGCTCGAATCGATATCGCTCGTCCAGACCAAGGAAATGCGCGTCCAGCCCGACCCCGCACTGCTCGCGATGCACAAAGACGTCTATATGCCGATGCTGCAGACCGCCGAGACGGTTGCCGAGCGCTATAATATCAGCCGCGAAGCGATGGACGAATATAGCCTCCAGTCGCAGCAGCGCACCGCCGCCGCGCAGGAAGCCGGCAAATTCGACGACGAGATCATCGAAACCACGACGACCAAGATCGTCACCGACAAGGAAACCGGCGAGACCAGCGAAGAAGAGGTCACGATCAGCCAGGACGAAGGCAATCGCCCCTCGACGACGCTCGAAGGCCTGCAATCTCTCCAGCCGGTGATGGGTCCCGACAAGACGATCACCGCGGGCAACGCCTCGCAGCTCTCCGACGGTTCCTCGGCCTGCGTGGTGATGGAAGCCAAGGTCGCCGAGCAGAAGGGCCTGACGCCGCTTGGCCGCTATGTCGGCATGGCAGCGGCCGGCACCGAGCCCGATGAAATGGGCATCGGCCCGGTTTTCGCGATCCCCAAATTGCTCGAGCGTTTCGATCTGACTATCGGCGATATCGGACTGTGGGAGCTCAACGAAGCGTTCGCCGTGCAGGTCCTCTATTGTCGCGACCATCTCGGCATCGATAACGATCTGCTCAACGTCAACGGCGGCTCGATCTCGATCGGCCACCCCTATGGCATGACGGGCGCGCGCTGCACGGGGCATGCGCTGATCGAAGGCAAGCGCCGCGGCGCCAAATATGTCGTCGTCACGATGTGCGTCGGCGGCGGCATGGGCGCGGCCGGACTGTTCGAAGTACTCTAGGATTGCTCGGGTTTTCAGAATCGGACGCTAAAAAAATTCGTCTGTGGGCGTCAACGAAAGCAGAAATCGTTGACGTCCACGTGTTCGGCTCCCGCGCCAAGGGTACTTACCGGGAAGACAGCGATATCGATATTGCTGTTCGAACGAACGTCGAGGAAGAACTCAAATTCGGATTTGAGACCGACGTCCATAGCGATTGGCAATCCGAGCTACAGCAACTCCTCCAATACACTGTTCAGTTGGAGTTTGCGGAACCCGAACTTGACGAGCGGGTATGGCCTGCCGTGGCGGAGCACGGCGTCAAGGTTTATCCTGGAGCTTGAATTCTGAGCGAGCTAACGCAACAATTCCTGCACCACCGAAGGCTTGCGGGCGATCAGCGCGAGCAGAACCTGCGCCGGACCGCTCGGGCTGCGACGACCATGCTCCCAGTTCAATAACGTGGCTTTCGCGACACCGATACTGCGGGCGAATTCGCTCTGCGACAGGCCGGTCTCGTGCCGGATTCGCGCGACATCGACATCGGGCACTTCGATCTCATGAACGCGCGTGCCCTTGGTCCGTCCTTCGGCAAAAGCGATGGCTTCATTCAGTCCTTTCGAAATGCTTTCATAGGCGCTCATGTCTTTTCTCCATATGCCGCGATGATCTTCTTGCTCAAAGCAACGGCAGCGGATTTTTCCGCCTTACTCAGATTGTCTTTCTCGTTCTTGGCGAAAACCGTGACCAGAAAGACGGGCATATCCCTGCCCCCAAAATATAGATCGTCCGGAAGCCACCGCTTTTTCCTCCACCCATTCTTGGTATGCGGACCTTCCGTAAACCGCCGCCAAGCGAAACCCCGGCCTCAGGATCGGCGGCGATATAATCGATCGCCGCGTACCGCTCGGTGTCAGACATAACCGCTTTGGCGCGCTTCTGAAATTCCGGCAGCTCCACAACGGTCTGCAGCTTGCTCATTGCATATAATTATATGTCACTGGCGTATATGTCAATGGCGTATAATTTGCTGAGAGGAAGATAGGCAGCCAAGCATCATTTGGCCCGAATCACGACACCATGTCCGACTTGACCGCGTGAGCCGATGAAACGATGCCGAGCCTGTCCAAAAAGGAAAGGGAGCGGCGCGCTTTGCACCGCTCCCTTCCTATTAGCTGCCCTGAAGAGGGGGAGGGTCAGGCAGCCTTGCGCTGTTCGCCATCATGGGCGCGCAGCCATTCGAGAACAATTTCCGGCGTCGATTCGGTATAGGGATCTTCGTCGCTACCATCGTCGTTGATGCCGGGCTCTTCGAACCAGGCGACGATTTCGCCGTCTTCGACGACCATTGCATAGCGCCAGCTGCGATCGCCAAAACCGAGATGGTCCTTGTTGATCAGCATGCCCATACGCCGGGTGAAATCGCCAGAACCATCGGGAAGCATTTTGACCTTTTCGAGACCGAGATGTTTGGCCCATTGATACATGACGAAGGCGTCGTTGACCGAGATACAATAAACCTCGTCGACGCCCTGCGCCTTGAGATCGTCATAAAGACGCTCGAAGGCGGGGCACTGTTCGTTCGAGCAGGTCGGCGTGAACGCGCCGGGCAGCGAAAAAACGACGCTGCGCTTGCCGGCGAAGAGATCGCCGGTCTTCACGTCCTGCCAGCGGAACGGATTGTCGCCGCCAAGGTCTTCGTCGCGAACACGCGTTTTGAGGGTGACGTCCGGAACATTGCGTCCAAGCATTGGAAACTCCTTTTTGATCGATTAACTCACTCTATGGGCGTCTAATGAGTGAACCGAGCGAAAAGTTCCAACGGAGAAAGCGACTGTCTGTGAATGACAAAGTCGATCAATAGATACTCAATAATCGAACGGGCGGCCTATTGTATCGGCCCATCCGCCCTGCCCTTCACGAACTGGTCGACATAGGCATTGCCCGAATTGTCGAGCGCCTGGGTCGGCCCCTCCCAGACGATCTCGCCATTGTAGAGCAGCGCGACGCGATGCGCGATTTTCGCTGCCGACACCATGTCGTGCGTGATCGTCACCGCGGTCACGCCGAGGCCGTCGACGAGCTCGACGATCAGATCGTTGATGACATCGGCCTTAATTGGATCGAGGCCCGTGGTCGGCTCGTCGAAAAAGATGATGTCGGGCCGCGGTGCGATCGCGCGGGCAAGCGCGACGCGTTTCTGCATGCCGCCCGAAAGCTCGCTCGGGTAGAGATCGAGGACATCCTCGCCGAGGTGGACGCGGTCGAGATTTTTCGCCGCGATCGCCCGCATCTCCTTGCCGCCGGTTAGCCGCCCCTTGGTCAGCGCGAAGGTGATGTTGCGCCATACGGGCAGCGAATCGAACAGCGCGCCGCCCTGAAACAACATGCCGAATTTCGCGCGAATCTCGTCGCGATCCGATCCGCTGGCATGCGTCACATCTTCACCATCGACCAATATCTGCCCGCTATCGGCGCTCAGCAGGCCGAGTATGCATTTGAGCATCACCGACTTGCCGGTGCCCGACCCGCCGATAATCGCCAGCGATTCTCCGGTCGCGACCGACAGGCTGACATCGCGCAGCACCTGCTTCTCGCCAAACGCCTTGGCGACATTGTGCAGCTCGATCTTGGGCGTCTCGCTCATCCGCCCATTCACCCGAAAGCCGCCACGGTGACGAGCAGGTTCGAGGCGAGGATCAACACGAAGGCGGCGACCACGGCGTTGGTTGTCGACCGGCCAACGCCCGCCGCGCCGCCCGCCGTTCGCAGGCCTGCATAACAGCCCGCCAGCGCGATAAAGAAACCGAATACCGCCGCCTTGACGAGCGACATGACGATGTCGTCGGACTCGAGGATATTCCACGTCATGTCGATATAATTCGCCGGGTTGAAACCGAGCCTTTGCACTGACAGCAGATAGCCGCCGAAAATGCCGATGATATTTGCGAGGCACACCAGGATAGGCATTGCGATAATACTCGCGAACAGCCGCGGCGCGATCAGATAGCGATAGGGATCGGTGCGCAGCGTCTCCATCGCATCGATCTGTTCGGTGACGCGCATCGTGCCGAGTTCGGCGGCCATCGCCGAAGACACCCGCCCGGCGACCATCAACCCCGTCAACACGGGGCCGAGCTCCCGCACCATCGCAATGACGACCACCGCCGGCACCGTCGATTGCGCGTTGAAACGCGAGCCGCCGGTATAGATTTGCTGCGCCAGCGCGGCGCCGGTGAAGATCGCAGTCAGCGCGACGACGGGAATCGAGAGCCAGCCGATATGCAAAAGCTGCTCGATCAGTTTTACGGGATAGTAAGGCGGCGTCAGCGCACGCTGGACCGTTTTTCCCGCGAACATCGCCGCGCGGCCGACCATCGCGAAAGCGCCGATGACCGGGCTACCGATCGCGGCGAAAAGCAGGATGACGGGATTGGCGGCGGGGGCTTCACTCATAACCAGATGCGCTGATAGCGGTCGCCTATGCCGGTAAGCAACTCATATTGCGACAATCCCGACTGGCCCGACGCCATCGGCAGGTCATATTCGATCTCGAGCCAGTCGCCTTCGCCGACCTGCGGCGCATCGGTCACATCGACGGCGATCAGGTCCATCGAGACAAGGCCGATGACCGGGCAGGCGATATCGCCGGCATAGGCGGTGCCGCTTTCCGAAAAGCTGCGCAAATAGCCATCGGCATAGCCGATGTTGAGGATCGCCAGCTCGACCGCCTCGGTAGCGGTGGCCGTTGCGCTATAGCCTACGGTATCGCCGGGCTTGATCTTGCGGCGCTGGATGACCTGCGCCTCGACCGCGACCACATTGCGGATATGATCCTCCAGATCCTGGCTCTGAACGCCGCCGTACAGCGAAAGCCCCGGCCGGGTGAGATCGAAGTGATAGCGAGTGCCGAGCGCGATGCCCGCCGAATTGGCGAGGCTTAGCCGCGTCGCGCTGGTTATTCCGACAAGGCGTTTGAGCGCATCGCATTGTTTGCGGTTGAGCGGATGGTCCTCCTCGTCGGCGCAGGAGAGATGGCTCATCAGCGTGTCGATCTCGAGACCATCGAGCACGCCGCTAAGCACTTCGTTGGCCGACAACCCGAGCCGGTTCATACCGGTGTCGATCATCACATCGCATGGTCCGCCGTCCGCTTCTTTCCAGCGCGCGACCTGCTCGGCGGAGTTGAGACAGGGACGCGCTGCCAAGGTGAGCGCCGTCTCGATATCTTCGGCGCGGACGCCGTGAAAGACGCTCAGCGATAGTCCGGTTACGAGATCGGCGATCTCCTTCGCCTCCTCCCAGGTCGCGACGAAAAAATCGCGGCAGCCGGCATCGGCGAGACGGCTCACGACCTCGCGCACGCCGAGACCATAACCATTGGCCTTGACCGCCGCGCCGCACGCCGCCTTGCCGCTCAGCCGGTCGAGCGCGCGCCAATTGGCCTGCAGTGCGCTGCCATCGAGCTTTAGCCGGAGCGGTGCCGGTGGAGCCTCAACCATTATCGTTGTGATCGGGTTGTTCTTCAAAATCTCTGGGCGGGCCGGAGGGAATGCCCCACCACGCAACGATGACGCCGAAGGCGACGACGACCCATGTGTACCACAGCCCGGCATAGATATCGCCGGTGCGCGCAACGATGAAGCCGGCGATCAGCGGCAGGAAACCGCCGAGATAACCGGCACCTATGTGGTACGGTATCGACATCGAACTGTAGCGGATCTTCGCCGGGAACATCTCCGACAGCAGCGCCGCGACCGAGCCATAGGTCAGCGCCGACAGCATCGCCGACACGAGGAGCAGCGCGAGGATGCCGAGAATATTGGCGAGCGGCGGTTGCTGGCGCGAAAAATCGAACCCGCGCTCGCCCAACGCCGCCTGTACGCCATCGCGCCGCGCGGCGCCGTCGGCGAGCCATTCGGGCGTGATGGCGATTGCCTCGCCGCCTACGCTGAGCGCGAGCGCGCCCGCCGGTTCGACATCGTAACGTACGCCGCTCGATGTCAGCGTTTCGAGAATGCGGCCGCATTCGCTCTGTTCGCGTCCGAACAATTCGGCAAAGGGATCGGTCGAACATTCGGGGCCGCTGACGACCACGGGGTTCGCTTCGGCCGCGCGCGCAAGGCCGGGATTGGCGAGGCTGCCCATGCCCCAAAAAATCGGGAACAGCAGGACAAGCGCGGCGACGGCGCCGATCATGATCGGTTTCTTGCGGCCCACCCTGTCCGACCATCGCCCGACCATCACATAAAAGATCATCGAGATGAGACCCGCTGTGAACAGAATGAGTTCGACGGTGAGCTCGTCCATCCGCATATCGCGGCGCAAAAAGGAAAGCCCCGAGAAAAACGCGGTGTACCAGATTGTCGTCAAGATGCCGGTGATACCGAACAGCGCAACGAAGATGCGCTTCTTGTTGCCGGGATAGCTGAAGCTTTCGGTAAACGGATTGGCCGCCGTCTCGCCGGCCTCCTTCATTGCCTGAAACACCGGGCTTTCCGAGAGCTTGAGCCGCATCCAGAGCGAAATGAACAGCAAGATGATCGACAACAGGAACGGCACGCGCCAGCCCCAGGCGACAAAGTCATCGGCCGGGATCAGGAAGCGGCAGGCGAGAACGACCGCGATGCTCAGCACGAAGCCGCCGACGACGCTCGCCTGGATAAAGCTGGTATAATAGCCGCGCTTTTCGGGCGGCGCGTGCTCGGCAACGTAAATCGCCGCGCCGCCATATTCGCCGCCGAGCGCCAGCCCCTGCAATATCCGCAGGCTGATGACGATGATGGGCGCGGCGATGCCGATCGACGCCGCCGATGGAATCATTCCGACGCCCGCCGTCGCGACGCCCATCAGCGTAACCGTCACCAGAAAAGTATATTTGCGGCCAAGCCGGTCGCCGAGAAAACCGAACAATATCGCGCCGAGCGGCCGAAAACCGAAACCTACAGCAAAACCTGCCCAAACCAGAAGCAGCTGCAGCGTTTCATTGTCCGCCGGGAAGAACGCCTGCCCGATCAGCGCGGCCAGCGTCCCGTAGATAAAGAAATCATACCATTCGAAAACCGTCCCCGCCGATGATGCCGCGATGACGAGCCGGACTTCCTTCCTGCTCGG
>JABDLY010000227.1 GCA_013001755.1 Sphingomonadaceae bacterium | reverse complement strand
CCCGAGGATCGACCCCGCTATCTGATGGGGGTCGGCAAGCCCGACGACCTTGTCGGCGCGGTGGCGCGCGGGGTCGACATGTTCGATTGCGTGCTGCCGACGCGCAGCGGGCGGACCGGGCAGGCGTTCACCGCTAACGGCCCGATCAACATCAAAAATGCGCGTTTTTCGGAGGATACCGGGCCGCTCGACGAAAGCTGCCACTGCCCGATCTGCGCGACCTGGAGCCGCGCCTATCTGCACCACCTCGTCCGTTCGGGAGAGATCCTCGGCGCGATGCTGATGACCGAGCACAATATCTGGTTCTACCAGTCGCTGATGGCCGATATGCGCGACGCCATCGCGGCGCAACGTTTCGCAACTTTTGCAGGCGATTTTCTGGCGCACTACAAACAGGAGAAATAGGCAATGGCTCTCGTCGAAATCGAACGCTGCGGCGAATATGCGGTGCTGACGCTCAACCGCCCCGAGGCGATGAACGCGCTGTCCGCCGCGCTCAAGGGCGAACTCGCCCAGGCCGTCGACGCGATGGAAGCCGATCCCGAAATCCGCGTGCTCATCCTTACAGGCGCGGGCGAGCGCGCCTTTTCCGCGGGGCTCGACCTCAAGGAGCTCGGCGCGGGCGGGGCGACGGTCGGCGATTCGGTCGATGCCGGCGATCCGGTGACCGCGCTCGGCGCATTCTCGGGTCCGATCATCGGCGCGATAAACGGCGTCGCGATCACCGGCGGCTTTGAGGTCGCGATCGCCTGCGACGTGCTGATCGCCAGCGAGAATGCGCGCTTCGCCGATACCCATGCGCGCGTAGGGATCATGCCGGGTTGGGGGCTCAGCCAGAAACTCAGCCGCATGATCGGGATATCGCGCGCCAAGGAACTCTCGCTGACCGGCAATTTCCTCTCCGCCGAACAGGCCGAGCGCTGGGGGCTCGTCAACCGCGTCGTCGCGCCGGACGAGCTGCTCCCGGCGGCACGGCAACTGGCCGAGGATATGCTCTCGGTCGAACCGCAAATGCTGAAAGATTATCTCAAGCTGATCGACGACGGTTATGCGGCCAGCTTCGGCGAAGGCATGGCGATCGAAGCCGAGCGCTCGGCCGGCAATGCCGCCGTCAGCGCCGAGGACGTCGAAGCGCGTCGTGTCGCCGTCCAGGCGCGCGGCAAGGCGCAGGCCGGGTGAACAAAGGGTTTCGCATCGAGCTGGCGACGGCCGCCGACGCGGAGCATCTGCCGGACATCGAACGCCGGGCGGGAGAGGCCTTTCGCGCTGTACCGGGCCTCGAATGGGTTGCCGATGACGATGTAACGAGCGCCGAGGAATATCGGCCCTGTATCGAACTGGGGGTGAGCTGGATGGCGCGCGACGATGGCGATCCGGTCGGGTTTCTGGTTGCCGAACCGGTCGATACCGATTTGCATATCCTTGAGGTCGCGGTGCTTCCCGAATGCCAGAAACGGGGCTTTGGGCAAGCGCTGTTTGATGCGGCGTTGGCGAAGGCCCGGTCGATGAATCTGTCTGGTCTGACATTGACGACCTTTCGCGATCTCGCGTTCAACGAGAAATTCTACGCATCGCTCGGTTTTCGCACGCTGGAGGATGGCGAGACGCCGGAATACTTGCTCGAAGAGCTGGCGACACAGGCCGAAAATGGCCTGCCGCGAGAACGGCGTTGTGCGATGCGGATGATGCTCTAGCGAACGAGTTTGATACTTGCTGTCATTGCGAGCATAGCGAAGCAATCCAGAGCGGCAGGCGATAGCGTTTGCGGTTCTGGATTGCCGCGTCGCCTTCGGCTCCTCGCAATGACGGTCGAGATTACTCCGCCGCGATCGCCGTTACCGGCTCATCTTCGCTGGCCGATGCGCGCTCCACCTTGCGCGCTTTCGAAAACTCCATCGCCTCGTCGACGACCGGCGCTTTCCTCAGCTCTTTCACATCCTTGGGATAATTCTGCAGGTTGCGCCACACGCCCCTGTCGCCCTGCCAGGGCAATTTGTCTTCGGCGCGCTTGAAATAGCCCGACGAGAAATCGACCCAGGGCATCGGCTTGATTTCTTCGCCTTTGGGCAGCCGCGGCACCGCGATCTCGGCACCAATCTTGTCCATATGGTTGAGCAGCCGGGTGACATATTCGCAGGTCAGATCAGCGCGCAGCGTCCAGCTGGCGTTGGTATAGCCAAAGCTGATCGCGAAGTTCGGCACATCGGCAAACATCATCGCCTTGTAGGTGAAGCTGTCGCCGAAATTGATCGGCCGGCCGTCGACCTCAATCTCGATCCCGCCCGCCATCTGCAGGTTGAGGCCCGTGGCGGTGACGACGATATCGGCTTCGAGCTCCTCGCCCGATTTGAGCTTGATCCCGTTCGGCGTGAAGCGATCGATATGATCGGTGACGATCGACGATTTGCCTTCGTTGATGACGCGGAAGAAATCGCTGTCGGGGACGAGGCAGAGCCGCTGTTCCCACGGATTGTAAGGCGGATCGAAATGCGTCTCGATATCGTAATCTTCGCCCAGCTCCTTGCTGACCATGCCGATAAGCGTCTTCTTAACCTTGTCGGGCTTGGAGCGCGCACGGCCGAAGACCAGCTGCTGCATCAACACGTTGCGCCAGCGGATCAGCCGATAGGCCAATTTCGCCGGCAAAATCTTGCGCAGGATGTTGGCGGTGCGATCTTCCGACGGCCGCGAGACCATATAGGTCGGCGTGCGCTGGAGCATCGTCACATGTTCGGGCGGATTTTCACCGTCGAGCATCGCGGGGACGAGCGTCACCGCGGTCGCGCCCGAACCGATCACGACGACCTTCTTGCCGGCATAGTCGAGATCCTGCGGCCAGAGCTGCGGATGGACGAGCGTGCCCCGGTAATCGGCCATGCCCTTCCAGTCGGGCGTATAGCCGCCATCGTAATCATAATAGCCCGAGCACATGAAGAGGAAGTTGCAGGTGTAGGTCGCGGGTTCGGCATTCTCGCCGGTTTCGACATCCACCGTCCATGTCGCGGTTTCGGAATCCCATGACGCCGCCTTCACCTTGTGGCGGAAGCGAATCTTGTCGTGGATGCCGTGCTCGGTTGCGGTTTCGTCGAGATAGTTGAGGATCGACGGCCCGTCGGCGATCGCCTTCTGGTCGGTCCACGGTTTGAACGAATAGCCAAGCGTGAACATGTCTGAATCGGAACGAATGCCGGGATAGCGGAATAGGTCCCATGTCCCGCCGATATTCTCGCGATTTTCGAGGATCGCATAGCTTTCGTCCGGGCAGTTTTTCTGCAGGAAATAACCTGCGCCGATGCCCGAAATGCCGGCTCCGACGACGAGGACATCGAAATGCTCGCCCAAGACTGAATTGGGGGGATTGTCGCGCGCCATCGCCGCTCTCCTTTGGCGGCAGTGTATGCGAGGTTGACGTTAACGGCAAGCTGTTCGGTGAAGACGCCGATCAGCGTCGGAAAGGCTAGTCGCCGAACTTCACATCCAAAAATCCCGGCATCGGGCCGTTCCAATCGTCGTCATCGTCGTTCGATTGCACGGGAGCGGGCTTGGGTTGGCTCTTCGGAGCCGCTTTGGCTTTCGGCTCGGGCTTCCAATCCTTGGCTTTGTCCGCCGACTTGCCGCGGGGTTTGCGCTTTGGTTTTTCGGCCTTCGTTTGCCGCGTTTCGGTTTCCGGTTCGCGTCTATCGTCCGCCTTGTCGGCCTTTTCACCGCCCTTCGGCACTTCACCCGATCCGATTTTCTGCCCGGTCAGCTTCTCGATATTCTCGATTGCCTCGTCGTCGGCGGGGGTTACCAGCGTGATCGCGACGCCCTTCGCGCCCGCGCGGCCCGTTCGGCCGATGCGGTGGATATAATCGTCGGGATGCCAGGGGGCGTCGTAGTTGAAGACATGGCTGACGCCCTTCACATCGAGTCCGCGCGCGGCGACGTCCGACGCCACCAATATATTGATCTCGCCATCCTTGAAGCGCTGGAGTTCGGCCATCCGTGCCGACTGGTCCATATCGCCCTGGATCTGGCCCGCGCGGAAGCCATCGCGCTTCAGGTTCTTTTCGAGATCGCGCACGGTCGTCTTGCGGTTGGAGAAAATCAGCGCGCTTTCGACATTCTCGCTGCGCAGCAGTTTGACGAGCGTCGATTTCTTGGTTCGCGCACTCGTTTTCACGAGCCGCTGCTCGATATTCGCTGCCGCCGTCGCCGGCCGGGCAACCTCGATATGTTTCGGATTGCTGAGAAACTTCTCCGACAGCTTCTTGATCGGCGGCGGCATCGTCGCCGAAAACAGCAAGGTCTGGCGGTTCGCGGGCAGCTTCTGGCAGATCGTCTCGATATCGGGGATGAAGCCCATATCGAGCATCCGGTCCGCCTCGTCGATGACGAGCAGAGAGCAACCCGACAGCAATATCTTGCCGCGATCGAACAGGTCCATCAGCCGGCCCGGCGTCGCTATCAGCACATCGACGCCCTTTTCGAGCGCCTTCATCTGATCGCCCATCGATACGCCGCCGATCAGCAGCGCCATCGAAAGGCTTTGATATTTACCGTATTTCTCGAAATTTTCGGCGACCTGCGCGGCGAGTTCGCGCGTCGGCTCGAGAATCAGCGATCGCGGCATCCGCGCGCGGCTGCGGCCATGGCTGAGGATGTCGATCATCGGCAGCACGAAGCCGGCGGTCTTGCCGGTGCCGGTCTGCGCGATGCCGACGATGTCTTTCATCATCAGCACGGGCGGTATGGCTTCGGCCTGGATCGGCGTCGGCTCGGTATAGCCGGAGTCTGCAACGGCGCGCAGCAATTCGTCTGAAAGGCCGAGATCGGCAAAGGGCATAGAAATTCCGAATATGTATGGATGGCAGCGCATCTTTATCCCGCGCGCTCGACGGGCGAGTGGGCGTTCACGTCCGCAAAGTCAAGGATTGAGGGACTAGTTGGTGGGCGTTGCGCGCAATGTGTGGAAGTTCGAGATCGCGCATTGGCCGCCCGCGCGCGACTGGACGAGATCGCGTTCGACGCAGATCCGCCCGTCTTCTCCCGGCACCAGATAGAAGGCCGAATAATAGCCGAGATTGACGCAGTCCGAATCGAGCCGGGCACGGATCACGCGGCGATCGCGCATCAGGAAATCGACGACGCCGGGGCGGGTGAAGCGTGCTCGCGCGATCTGCCGCGCCGGCTGGCAATCGGACGCTTCGCTTTCGCTCCATTGCACCGCGGGTTCAGCGCTTCCGCGCGGACGCCGCAGCGACCGGCGCATCGGAATGCGGATGATGATGCGGCGCTCGACGATCTGCATCGCTATCGCAACCGGCGGCATATCGCCGGCAGCGGGCGCGGACATAAGCAGCAGCGCGAGACCCAAATCATGCATCAGAACATCAACCTTCGCGCCGCGCATCGCGGAACCCCGTTGAACCGAAGCTGAATTGGCCGGATCGCGCCGAAAGGCTATGGACAGGGCCATGGCGCAATCGGGTCTTATCGAAAAATTCGCCGCGATCGTCGGCGACAAGGGGCTGACGACCGATCCCGGCGACATGGCGCCGTGGCTGACCGACTGGCGGCGGCGCGTGAAGGCGGACGCGCTGGCGATAGTTGCACCGGCCCATCGCGGCGAAGTCAAAGCGGTTGTCGAATTCGCGGCCGCCCATCGCGTCGCGATCGTCCCGCAGGGCGGCAATACGGGCATGGTGGCGGGCGCCGTTCCTCGGCCTGGCGAGCGTCCGATCATCCTCTCGACGCGGCGGCTCGATACGATTGGCGAGGTCGATGTGCAGGACAATAGCGTCACCGTCGGCGCAGGTGCGATCCTGAGCAACGTCCATCGCGCCGCCGAGGCGGCGGAGCGGCGCTTTCCGCTATCGCTGGGCGCGAAGGACAGCGCAACGGTTGGCGGGCTGATCGCGACCAATGCCGGCGGCACGCAAGTGCTGCGATTCGGATCGATGCGCGCGCTGACGCTCGGCGTCGAAGCGGTGCTCCCCGATGGCAGCCTGTTCGAAGGCCTGTCGACGCTCCGCAAGGACAATCGCGGCTATGACCTGCGGCAGCTGCTCGCCGGCTCCGAAGGCACTTTGGGCATCATCACCGCTGCTTCGCTCAGGCTGTTCCCGGCGGCGCCGCACCGGCTTGCCGCCTGGATCGGCCTCGATTCGACGAGCGATGCGTTGACGCTGCTGCGTCATCTCGAGGGCGTCCATGGCGATGCGCTCGAGGGGTTCGAACTGGTCCCGCGCGACGCACTCGCGATTGTGCTTGAGCATATCCCCGGGACACGGCCGCCTCTGGAAAAACAGCATCGCTGGAATGTGCTCGTCGAGCTGCGCAGCCCCGGCGACATCGAGGCGATGCAAGCGATGTTTGAAAGGGCGTTGGCAGAGGCGCTCGCAGCCGGACTGATCGGCGATGCGGCGGTCGCCGCGAGCGAAGCGCAGGCCGAGGCATTCTGGAAATTGCGCGATTCGATATCCGAGGCCGAGCGGCATGATGGCGAGGCGACCAAACATGACGTCTCGGTGCCGGTGTCCGCCATGCCGCGCTTTATCGACGAGACGACAAAGGCGGTCGAGGCGGAGTTCGCCGGCGCGCGGGTCATCGCCTTCGGCCATCTCGGCGACGGCAATGTCCATTTCAACGTGCGCGGACCGGCCGGCGCCGATAGCGATAGATGGTTCATCGAGCGCGGCGGGGCGGTCAGCGCGTTCGTCCATGACCGGGTTCGCGCGATCGGCGGCTCGCTGTCGGCGGAACACGGCATCGGCCAGCTCAAGATCGCCGAATTCGCGCGGCTCGCCGATCCGGCGCGGCTTACGGCGCTGCGGGCGATCAAACAGGCGCTCGATCCGCTCGATATCATGAATCCCGGCAAGCTGGTGCCGCTTGCGGAACCGGATCGAAATCCCTAAAAAGCTCGTTGAACAAGGCCGCCGGCTGATCGGCGGCCTTTGCATTTTACCCGGATGGAGAAGTTTCATGGCCAGCGCGGCCCCCGCACAGCAACAATTGCCGATCTTGTATAACGACCTGCGTCCGCTTTCGAGCCTCGAACACGGCGGTTTCAGAATGCAGAAGCGCGACACAGCGCCGTTCCTGAGCCAGGTTCATGCGGTTCCGCTGACGATCGACGAGTTCATCATGGCGCAGCGCTGCCTGCCGATCGTCTTTTCGGCCGACGAAAAGCCGGTTCCGTTGGCGCTGATGGGGCTCAACGAAGGCGTCAATGTTTTCATCGGCGATGACGGATCGCTCACCGAGCAGAATATCTACATGCCGGCCTACATCCGTCGCTATCCTTTCATGCTCGCCAAGCTGCAGCAGGAAAATGATGAAATGTCGCTCTGTTTCGATCCGACATCGGACATTATCGGCGATTATGACGAAGGCGAGATGCTGTTCGACGGCGGACAGCCGACCGATGTGACGAAGGGCCTGCTGGAGTTCTGCGAACATTTCGAAACTGCCGGCCGCCGTACACAGGCTTTCGTCGAAACGATTATCGAAGCCGATCTGATGATGGACGGCGAAGTATCGATCCAGCCTGAAGGCCAGGACAAGCCCTATCTCTATCGCGGCTTCAAGATGGTCAACGAAGAGAAGCTCAAGGAAATCCGCGGCGACAAGGCGCGCGATCTCATTAAAAATGGCGCATTGCCGCTAATCTATGCGCATATGATGTCGCTGTCGCTGCTCCGCGATGTGTTCGCGCGGCAGGTGGCGCAGGGCAAATTGCCGGCGCAGCCCGATGCTCCGGCGCCGTCGCCCGTCGTCGCAAACTGATAGCCGGCGCCGGCGCCTGCGCTTGAAACGGGGTCGTCGGCGTAATATCTTAAGGATGCATGGGAGCGGCGTGCCCCCTTTCGCCCTCTCGTGCGGGCGCGTCCCACAGGGGCGTGCTCCCTCCCTGAACCTGGCCGCCTCGCGCATCCGCGCGGGGCGGTTTTTTAATTGCTGGGTGAGGGGGTGGGGCGATCTCAAACCTTATTTTGCGGTGATTCCGTTCAAACAGGGAAACGTCGTCATTGCGAGCGCAGCGAAGCAATCCAGAGCGGCGGTCGACACCGCTTGCCGCTCTGGATTGCCGCGTCGCCTTCGGCTCCTCGCAATGACGTCCAATATTGCTCAGCCTGAGCGGAGGATGCGTTATCCAGCGGGCTCTATTCGGCAGCCAACGTATCTGGCGTGGCGAGCGCCTCTTCGGCCAAGCCATCGGCGATTCGGCCGATAAGCTGCGAGATTTCAGCCAGCCTCGGGCCGGGATTGTGGCGCGATGCGTCGAGATAGAGCGAGCGGCAGATTTCGAGCTGGAGCGCATGGATATGGCGTTCGGGCCGGCCATGCCTTGAGAGGATATAACCGCCCGCATAAGGCATGTTCCTCGCGACGCGGAAGCTCGATGCGCGGCAAACCGCATCGGCGCGCACGGAAAAGCAGGGTGCGGCGCTACGCCCGTTGAGATCGCCGACGACGATTTCGCTCGGCGCATGGCCTGATTTCGGCCGCAGCGGCGGCATCGAATGGCAATCGAGCAGGACCGCGGTTCCGAAGCGTCCCCGCGCCGCGTCGAGCGCATTGGAAATCGCATCGTGGAACGGGCGATGGATCGTAACTATGCGCTGCGACACGTCCCGGTCGCTCATCGGCTCGCGATAGATTTCGCCATGTCCGGCGACGCGCCGCGGCACGAGGCCGAGTCCGCCGCGCACCTTGGTGCTGAGATCGAGGCCGGAGCGCGACGGCTGCGGCGCGACCATCTCGGGATCGATCTCGCGCTCCGATCGATTGAGATCGATCCAGGCGCGCGCCATCTGCGCGACGATGACCGTATAGCCTCGATCGGCCAGCGGCACGGCGAGCATATCGACGAACCGGTCTTCGAGCGATTGCAGCCGTTCGAGCGATGCGCTCGATTTGTCGAGCAACTGGCGAGGATAATAGCGCCCGGCATGGGGCACCGAGAGAATCAGCGGCGAACGCGGCGTTTCGCAATTGTAGAGGCTGACGGGTTCGGGTTCGGCCGCGTGTTCGTCCATCTGCTCCGGCCTATTATGCGGTGAAATCCATGGCAAGGGCGGCTTTTCGACCAATGTGGCTGGAAAATATTAAGAGCTTCGACGTATAAGCGTTGCCCGAGGCCTTTCAGGCGTACGGCATAAAGCAGGTTCGAGGCGTTACATGATCCGGATTCTTCTGGCTGAAGACGATGAATCGATGCGCGTCTATCTGGCGCGCGCGCTCGAACGCACCGGCTATGGCGTCGAGGCTGTCGATAACGGGCTTGCAGCGATACCGCTCCTCGAAAAAGACGAATTCGACCTGTTACTGACCGATATCGTCATGCCCGGCATGGACGGCATCGAACTCGCTCAGGAAGCAGCGAAGATCGCGCCCAAGATGCGCGTCATGTTCATCACCGGTTTCGCCGCGGTCGCGCTCAAGAACAACAAGACGCCGGCCAACGCCAAGGTGCTCTCGAAACCGTTTCACCTGCGCGATCTCGTGCTCGAAGTGGACCGGATGTTCGAGGTCGGCGACGCTTCGGGGCTGTAGCTGTGCAACTGATTATCGCGGGGTGGTGGCATAGGCATTTACGTCATTGCGAGGAGCGAAGCGACGCGGCAATCCAGAGCTGCAAGCGATATCGCAACCGGCTCTGGATTGCTTCGCTGCGCTCGCAATGGCGCTTGGTGTCCGGCAACGGCAGTCGCGACCATTCAATGGTTGCGAAAGGCCTCGCAGTCGCCTAAATGCCGCGCTTCGTACCGATCTGAGTGGGCGCGTAGCTCAGTGGTAGAGCACTGTGTTGACATCGCAGGGGTCGCTGGTTCAATCCCAGCCGTGCCCACCATTTTTCCGGAAATAGAGAATGTCCGGGGGACATTCTCCCGGAAAAATCCCGGAGCGACAGCGAAGGGTTGCTTGCAACCCGCGAACTCCCTCAAAATCTCGCCGGACATCTCTTAAAACAAGCAGGGAATCGTCACCCCAGCGAAGGCTGGGGTCTATCCCAGTTCGGTAACCGCGAGTTACTGGTCCGGTATAGATTCCAGCCTTCGCTGGAATGACGGAATTGGGTAATCGAAAAGGTGTCCCTACAAATCCACTCCCTCGGGATAGCGCAACTGATCGACGGATCGCATGGCGCCGACCTCTTCGCTCGACCAGATCGTCAGACAGCATCCGCCATGGCGAGCTGCGTCAGTCGTCACACGCCGGGCGAATTTCGGTCGCGGCGGTTTGCGGGCGGCGCCACCGGATTCGGCAAATCTGTTGCGGCGCACCGGCTTTCCGGCGAAGAACCGTTCAAGGTTCAGGGTTTGGAGATTCGCAAGATGGCGTGGCGCGGCAGCAGTTTTGGCAGGGGAATTAAAGCGGTAGCGGCGGCGGTCGAGCCCGATCGACCTGCACTCATCCATGGCGACCGCGTGGTCAGCTGGAGCGAATTCGATCGGCTCACGGACAATATCGCCGCGAATCTGCTGGCGCGCGGATTGCGCAAGGGCGACGTCGCCGGCCAGCATCTCCGCAACTGTCCCGAATATATGCTCGCCTGGTTTGGCTGTGCGAAGGCGGGGATCATCCCGGTCAACGTCAATTACCAGTATAAGGCCGGCGAGCTGCGCGACATCCTCAACCGTTTCGGCGTCAAGGCGCTCTTCACTTCGACCGAATTCGGCGGGCTCATCGAAGAGGTGCGCGGCGACATCCCCGGTCTCGGCGAACCGATCGAAGTCGACGGCGATCGCGGAGATTGGCAGGGACTTTCGGAAACCGCCGTGCCCGGCGATTTCGAAGTGGAAGACGATCCCGGCTGTCTTTTCTATCTGGCGACCGGCGGGACGACGGGGATGCCGAAGGCCGTCATGTGGCCGCATCTCGATGCCTGGGAAGTGTTGCAGGTCTCGGCCTGGCCGCGTGGCGGCATCGCGGCACCGCCCTGGATTGCGCCGTCGCTCGAAGACCATGCCGCCGAGGCCGCGCGCCATCCACCGCCCAGCGAGGTGACGCGCTCGCCGAGCCTGATCCTTTGCCCGATGATGCACGGGACCGGAATGTTTGCGGCGACGAACCAGCTGCTCCATGGCTCGACACTGGCGACATTGCCCGACCGCCATTTTGACGCCGACAGGACGATCGACGCGATCCGCGATCTCGGCGTACGCGCCGTCGTGATCGTGGGCGACGCCTTTGCGCGGCCGTTGATCGATAGGCTCGAGGCGCGCGACGATGGTGCCGAGGCGATCGCCACGATGAGCTATCTTTTCTCGTCGGGTGCGATCTTCTCGATGGACGTCAAACAGCGTTTCACTGCGCTCAATCCCAATCTCGTTATCGCCGACGCCCTGGGATCGAGCGAGGCGGGAGGCACGGCGGTCAACCTGACCACCGCAGCGGGATCGACGGCGGGTGGCGATTTCACCGCGGTCCCCGATCGCGGCCTCAAGATCGTCGACGAAAATCTGAACGCGATTCCGCCGGGCTCGGAGGAATTCGGGATGATCGCGCGCGCCGGCCCGCTGCCGCTCGGTTATCTCGGTGAGGATGAAAAGAACGCCAAGACCTTCCCGATGATCGACGGCGTTCGCTATCTGATGACCGGCGATCAGGCGCGGATGCGCGAGGATGGCAGCCTCGAATTCAAGGGCCGCGACAATATGTGCATCAATTCGGGCGGCGAGAAGATTTTCCCCGAGGAGGTCGAGCGCGCGCTGATGGCGCATCCCGAGGTCGCCGATGTTCGCGTCGTCGGCGTGCCGGACGAGCGCTTCGGCAACAAGGTGACGGCGGTCGTGCAGTCACGCGGCGACACCGAAGGGCTGGACGCGCGCCTCGACGCATATGTCCGGCAGCAGATCGCCGGCTACAAGATTCCGCGGCTTTACAAGTTCACCGATGCCTCGCTGCGGCTCAACAACGGCAAGCCCGATTATAGAACCGCGCAGCGAATCGCCGAGGGGTAGGTCCGCCCAAAAAACGGAACGTCATTGCGAGCGTAGCGAAGCAATCCAGAGCGGCTGGCGTTGCCGCGTGCGGCTCTGGATTGCCGCGTCGCTTCGCTCCTCGCAATGACGACTAGCTTTGCTCGAAACGCCTGACTGCCTTGAGGCAAAGCTCCAGCAGTTGCTCGAAATCGCCTTCGCGGGCAAAGCTGTGTGCATCTGTCGCAATCTTCGAGACCGCGAAACGCTCTTCTCCCGAAGGCGCCTTCAACCCGCCTTTGCGCCATTCATGCTCGAAAGCGATCGCCGTGGCGTCATCATCGGCCAATATGATCTCCGCCGGTGCCTGTGACGCCATGAGAGCGGTTGCGGTGCGAGTTGCAAGATTGCCTTCGTCCTGCGGTGCGGGTTTCACCAATTTCACGACGCCGCGCACCGCTTTGCGATAATCGATCCCGCCGGTCAGCGCGCGCTTCCAGCCATCGAGGCTCAGCAATTGTTCGCGATAATGTTTGC
>JABDLY010000218.1 GCA_013001755.1 Sphingomonadaceae bacterium | reverse complement strand
AGCAAGGAGAGTCCGCTATGGGTGCAAAGCGGACTTAGCTCCGGATCAGAGTAAACGTTCGCGTTTGGCCGAAAGCGGACACGGGCCGCTAGGCGGCCAACTGGCCTTGGGGTTCCAGTTCTTTCATCGCCACGCGCTCAAACTCGCCCACTGCCATGGGTTTGCCGACGAGATAGCCCTGTCCCGTGTCGCAGCCAAGTCCTCGGAGCATTTCCAGGCAGCTCTCCGTCTCGATGCCCTCCGCCACCACCGACAGGCCAAGATCGTGGGCTAGCTCGATTGTCGAGCGGACAAGGATGTTGTCGCTCTGGCTGCTTTCGATCGACTGGACGAAACTCTTGTCGATCTTGAGTTCCTGGACGGGGAGGCGCTTGAGGTAGGAAAGCGTCGACTGGCCGGTGCCGTAATCGTCGATCGACAGGCGAATGCCCATTGTCCGCAGCTCTTCCATCCCCCTGATCGCCCGATCGGGGTTTTCGAAGGCTGATGACTCAGTGACTTCGACGGTCAGTTTTGCCGGGTCGATGCCGGAACTGTCGACGGTCTCGGCGAACCGCGAGAGAAATGCCGGGTCGTCGAGCAGATTCGCCGATACGTTGACGGCCACGCCGCAGTCGAGCCCGGAAGATTGCCACCGCAAGACCGCCGCGAGCGCTCTGGCTGTAACGAACAGCGTAAGATCGGCCATGCGACCGCGCTTTTCGACGGTGGGTATGAAGCTGTCGGGCGGGATCGGGCCGCGTTCGGGATGGTTCCATCGGACCAGCGCCTCAGCCGATACTACGGTCCTGTTCTCGATCGTGAATTTCGGCTGGAACGCGACCCACAGGGCGCCATTGTCCATTGCGTCGTCGAGTTCGCCGAGGAGCGAGAGATGCCACTTATTGTTGGCACCGTCGCCCTCGACATGGCGATCCCAACAGAGACCGCTGGCCATGGCGCGTGCTGCGGCTAGCGCCGCACCGACTGTGAGCGACCTAATATCCCGTCCGCTCCCCTCGGCTACGCCGAAGAACAGGTTGGCATCGATTCTTTGTGATCCGATTTCGATCGGAGATCGGAATAGCGCAGCTACGCCCTCCAAATGTTCGCCGATATCCTCGTGCGACAGCTCGGCCGCGCGCCAGGCAATCAACGTATCGTCAATCCGGTAGATCGCCTGGCCGCCGCTGGCAACGCTAAGCCGTCTTGCGATTTCGGCGAAAAAGGCCTTAAGCTCCTCGGCAGACAGCAGCGCTGCGATCTCCGCAAACCGCTCAACATGACCGGCGATAATCGCAATTTCGTCCTTGCGCCGCGCCGACAGCAACAAGGCAGTGCGATTGCGCAAGCCGGTTTCGCGATCGGTGAGCTGTGTTCGCCGATATTTGCGCAAAACCATTGCACTAACGCCAGTAAGGCCCGTGGCGATGAGCATCATGAGCCCGGGTACGATCTTGTACGAGGCGTTAAACCACTGCTCTGTCAGGATGGGGAAGGTGAAAATGATCACCATCACGGCAGCGGCGCCGACCGCTCGCAACAAATGCGAACCCGAACAGAACATGATCAGTACGCCGAGCGCGGCAAGCGACAACGCAAGTGCCGGGCCGTGTTCAGCGGGAACGCCGTCCTCGACGAGCGTTTCCGCGCCGAGCGCCTGGACTACGACTCCTGGAATAATGCCGTGCCGAGGCACTGCATAACGATCCCCCATCTCGATGGCGGTGGCCCCGATGATGACCGATTTTCCCGAAAGTTCCGACAGATCGGCCGAGCCTGAGAGGATCTCGGCATAGCTGAAACGCGGAATGGTGCCAGGATCGATCGCATAATCGATCGGAAAACTAATATCGGCTTCGCCATGAACATTTGCAAGCATTGCTGCCAATGACGGTCGCGGCAGGCCGTTCGTTTCGACGCCAAGCAGCGCACGCCGAACCTGGCCGTCGCTACCCGCATTAATATTGACCGAGGCCAGAAAAGCGCCTTCGCGCAATTCCTCGATCGGTTCACTGTCGATATATCGAGTATCCCCGGCGCCGGCATATTGCCGGAAGGCCGGAAGCAACACGACAGCGTTGGAGCGTTGCAGTGCTTCGGCGAACGCCAGGTCTTCGTTGGGCGTCGAATGGCTCGAAAAATCTACATCGAAGGCAATCGTTTCGACGTCGGCTTCGTTAAGACGATCGACCATCTGGCCGTGAATGCGGCGCGGCCAGGGCCAGGTGTCTATCTCGGCGAGGCTTTGTGCATCAATTTCGACGATCACAAATTCGCCGCTAGCCGGTTGGTTACGGATCGTATCGCGAGCACTGCGCAGACTGTTTTCAATGCCGCCGTCGATCATCCAGAGAGTGCCGGCAAGCGCCGAAATCACTGCTGAGAACAACATTGCAATGCGGTAACCCGAAAGCGCCTTAGGGAGTTTAAGTACGGACATAACCCGCTTCTATAGACGCAATGGGTTAACTGTTCGGTATCCGGTCCATTTGATCAATCAATCTATCCCGCCGCGCAATCTGTCGCCATTCTCTGCAAGCGGCGAGGACCCCATTGGTTCGCGACCAAGCGGGCTGGCAACCGGCAACTGGCCAGAGACTGCCGTGCCGCCAGCCATGTCGCCGCCGTTGCCGTGCTGATTAACGTTGCCGGGATTACCGCCGTCGTTGTCGCCATCGTCGCCATCGTCGCCATC
>JABDLY010000207.1 GCA_013001755.1 Sphingomonadaceae bacterium | reverse complement strand
TGGTGATAACGCCTGGTGCGGTGCGGCCCGCAAGTATTCTCATTGCTGTTTCCGCTGCGAGCTTACCGGTAATTTGCGACTGGTCACGACCGGAAAGCGAGACTTTAGCTTGACCGGTGGGCGAGCTGGCGACGGCGGTCAGTCGAAATCGATCGACCCGCAAACCAGCCAGGGACAATGCGGAAGCCAACAAGGCCGATGCCTTACGCAAGGGTTGGGAATGTTTTTGGAGGAACGGCGCGAGATGCCGAAGCAAGCTCGAACTCCATTGAGGTTTCAGAATGAGGTAACTCGACACGAGCAGAGTCCCCAGTTTTGCCGCCAGTTCCTGCTGATCGACAAAATCGATCTCCAACACGCGAGCCGGTCCCGACGGACCCATCAGCAATGGCTGCCCCGGTGTCTTGCCGATCTGAGTGAGCGTCCAGTCGACAGCCTCCTGACCATGGCGGCCGACGACGCCTAACTCGACAAATAGCTCGACAATATCTGCCTCGGGCAAACGGTCGACTGCTTGGCTGGCGAGCATCTGCAGCATTCCGGGCGCAAGGCCCACATCTCTAACCAGAACAATGCCTTTCGCTTCCGCAAGCCCGCCGAGTGCGGCGATGCGCCGGAGCACCGACAGGTCGACCGCCATCGAAATCATCGGAACGCCATGGCGAATGCAGGCACGCGCTACCGTTTCGGTGCTCGCCTCGGTATTCATGATGACCAGCGATGATCTTGCGACGGCCTGATTGACAGCCGCCGCATCGCCGGTATCAAGGGCCATGCCGCCGGTGCGCCCGCCGAGTGTGCTTGCCACATTCCACGCCTTCGCAGGATCCCTGCCAGCGATCGCGATGCTGATATCCGAATGTGAGGCCCGGAGACGGGCCGCGATATTGCGCCCCACTTCGCCATAGCCGCCGATTATGAGCACATCCCAACGTTGGGCAGGCTTCGCTCCCGACTTTTCCTCACGAACAGGACTTTCGCGGCCGGCGCGAGCACCTACCATAGCCGTAGTGCCCGCAGCCGAAGCGAATTGCCGATCACCGAGACCGATGAAAGACTCATCGCCGCCTCCGCGATGATCGGCGACGGGCTCGGAGTGATGGCGGTCGTCCTCAGCTTCCGACACGCTTTTCTCCGAACCAGTTGCCGGCCATGCGGCGCAGGGGAACGAGAATGATCGCCGCCCAGAAACCGTAGATGACGCTCCACAGGAGACCCATGAGCACGCCGCCAAGGGTCAGCCATTCGAAGCCGGGAAGCCAGGGCGACCAGGCGCGGTGCATTTCGAAGCCGGAAGGCAGAGCCAAGCCGTAAATGATACAGGCGAGAAGGTTGATTATCAGGAACAGACTGAAGGTCGTGCCCCAGATTAGGATCGCACGGGTGATAGACAGGTTTGTCATTTTCGACTCCTAAGTCAAAGTGGTCGACGCCGGGTGCCGGGGTCATGCCGGAGCATGACCCGCAACGAGACGGCTATTGCTCCGGATCAGCCTGTTCGGCGGCATGACGAGCCGCCATCTGCGCCATCATCTCGTGCATCATCGCCATTTGTTCGTGATGCCGTTGCATCATCCGGGCGTTTCCGCCGCTCATCATGCGTGCCATGTGGGCCTGCATCCGTTCGCGATGTTCGGCCATCAGTGTAGCGCGTTCGGCCGGGTCGGCGGCCGCCTGCGCGCGTTGCATGAGATCGCGCATTTCCTGCATCGCCTCACGGTGCGCCTGCATGTCGGCGGAATGACCCATCATGCCCATAGGCGCGGCCTGCTGTTCGCCGGCCTGCTGCGCGGACGCCGGCATGGCGGCAACCGCGACGAGAAGGGCTACGAATGTGTGATGTTTCATCGATTTTCTCCTTTTCTGTAAACTCAATTCCTGCAGTCGGGACTCGGCCAGTCTCGAGGGTGACCGCGAAAAAACGGCGGTTGACTATTCTCCTTTCAAACCGAGATGATCCGGCCCCATGACGAGTTCGCCGCCCAGATAGCCCTGCCAAAGCAACAGGCCGGCGATGCCGACGAGAAGGACGCGAAAAGCCGTACGACGCCGGGCGACGTCGTCGGGACGCGGGACAAGCAGGGCGAGGAGCACCGTGCCTATCGCGATCCCGGTCCCGTTCCAGCGATGCAGGCCGAGAATTTCCGACCGGTCGCTAAGCCTGAAGCCGGCCGCGAACCATCCCAGCGCGCCCGCTAGGATGCTTCCCGCAGCGCCGGTCCAGACCAGGAAGCGGACGGTCGTATAGAGGCCCGCCGCCGGATTGAGGAACAGAATGAATTCAGCCAGCGCTGCCATCAGCAGCAGGGCGATCGGAAAATGGACGAGGAAGGGATGAAGGCGCCCGAGGAAATCCACGATCAAGGGCGTGTCATTTTCCGCTTCGCTCGCGATTGAGCCAGATTCGGATGTGAGGGCATCGGCTGTCGACAGCTCGGAGGCCGGACTGCTCACGGATACCGAAGCGACAGGATCGGGTGCATTCTGCCGATGTGCTTCATGCGCGCTCAGCGGAGACGCAAGCAGAAGAAACGCTATGAAAAGGCCAATTCGCCTGAAAACTATCTTGCCACCCACTTCACGCTCCTCTGCCTTGTTCCTACGTGGCAGGACCGGTTCGCCCTCAAAACTTTCTAATGCGGGGTGTCGGGCGAGATGATCGTCGGATCTTGGGCAATTTCTCCGCGTTGCGTCGCGCACTGCCTAGCGCGGCGTCCGCGACGAGGAGTGATAACGCAGGATTTTCCAATCGCTATCCTCTTGCACCAGGACGGATGTCGCGACTCCGAGCCGCTCGATCCGGCGGCCGTCCGAAAGCGAGATTGCGTAACCGTAGGTTTCATGGGCGATGGCGACTTCGCCATGCTGCTCGACCTCGAGCGTGGGATCGCTGAAGGTGAAGCTTTCGATCGCATGAAGCTCGGGGCCGAGATGATGGGCGAGATAGTCGTCGAAACTGCCCTCGGCCTTGCCGTTCTCGAAAATCAGCGAGGATTCGGCGAATAGGGATTGCATGGCTTCGGCGTCGCGCGTTTCGAGCGCGGCGCGATAGGCTGCGAGCGTCGCTGCCGGGGTATTACGTTCGGCGATCGTTTCGACAGTCTGATCGTTGCTCGTCGACGGTTGAGCCGCGGCAGGCAATGCCACGATCGCCGCAATCGCTAGAAGGGAAAGCTTCATTCGAAAAATCTCCTTTGGACTTTTGATCAGAGCCAGACCCGCATACCGATCACGAAGTTGGTTGTCCCGGGATCGATCGCCAGAAACCGCCGAGTACGGTCGCGCCGTCGATCAGGGCGAGTCTATTGGTCGTGAAAGCCATTCCCACTCTCTCTTATGCTGGCTTTATAATTGATACGAATGTCGGGCTCGTGCCCCTCAACTAAATTTTTCCAGCGCTTCGCGTAGCCGCTGGCGGGCGCGATATATCCGCATTTCGAGGGTCTTGCGGCTGACGCCCAGGATTTCTGCGGCTCCCGCATAGCTATGCCCCTCGATCGCAGTCAGGATGAGAGGCTCCTTCAGTTTGGCTGGCAGCCGCGCCACCGCCTCTTCGACAATCTTAAGTTGGCGGCGATCGTCGACTACCTTTTCGGGATCGGGTGATGCGCTAACCGGCACCTTGCTGTCCTCGGCAGGAAGCCAGAACAGCCGCCGGACACGATCGCGGCGCATAATGTCGCGGCATTTGTTGAGGGTTATGCGGGTCATCCAGGCGGGGAAGGGACGCGTCGGATCATAGCGTCCGATCGCCAGCCATGCCGCAGCGAATGCTTCCTGCACAGCATCCTCCGCCGCACTTTCACTGCCGAGCATTCGCTGTGCCAGACGCAGTTGCCGGGGCGCCTCACGGAGGATGATACGGGAAAACGCCTGGCGGTTGCCCCGCTGCGCGGCCTCTTCGAGGGCGTTGTCTGTCTTCGGCATTTAGCCGACTACTCGGGAGCTTGTGTCAGGGCCTCGCTCACGCGGCGATCGAAGGCGCGGCGTTGTTGCGCATCCAGGATTGCCCGCATCGCAAAGACGTGCTCGACAGTCGCCTTCTGCATGTCGCCCATGGCGGCATGGACTCGCTCAATCGCCTGCGCGACTTCGGGCCCGTAGCGATGCTCGGACTCCATGGCGGCGGCCAAATCGGCGTTGGCAGCTCGAAGGGCGAGATCGAGCGCGCTGCGATGCAGGCTGAACTGCGCTTCCAGTCTTTCCAATTCCCGTTCCTGTCCCTCGGTGAGGTCGAGTTCGTCGTGAACGAAAGGGTGCAAGCCTTGCTGATTGGCGTCGTTCGCCCAACGTGTTTGGAGGGCGGCGCCGAGAGCACCCGCGCCAAGGGCGAGAAGCAATATCAATCCTATGGCCCAGGGACGGAGCTTCATAGTCCGGCATCCAGCAACACCGAAGGAGCCTGCGAGAAATCGGCGGCAAGAA
Organism: Sphingomonadaceae bacterium; assembly: GCA_013001755.1. Classification (GTDB taxonomy): domain Bacteria; phylum Pseudomonadota; class Alphaproteobacteria; order Sphingomonadales; family Sphingomonadaceae; genus Parasphingopyxis. The sequence continues at coordinate 264 of JABDLY010000207.1, read as the reverse complement.
ATTCGGCTTCCGGGTCGGTCTGCGGATTGCCGACCGGAATGGTTACGCCAATTACGAGAGCGCCTGCCACAAGGGCGCCGCCCAATGCCGTACCGCGGCGGGCCGAGAGACGGTCCTGTCGCGCCGCAATCCGTGTCCAAATTCTGTCCTGCATGTCCGGTGGCACAACCGGCGCGGCGTCCTCTCTGAGTTGCGCGAGATAGGCGTCCAGGTCCTTGGTCATCATTCGTACCTTTGCATTCTGGTAATCCCTATACGCTCAAG
>JABDLY010000202.1 GCA_013001755.1 Sphingomonadaceae bacterium | reverse complement strand
GTGCCCGACAGGATGCCCTGCTGACTGTCGCGGAACATCGAGTTGGAGACGTCGAGATTGCCGCGCTCGAGCCGGATGCCGGCGCCATTTTCATCGGACACGGCGATATTCTGGAACGTGAGGCCATCGACCCGCGACCCGGCGCCGCGCAATACGAATGCTGCTTTCTCTTCACAGGCGACGCCGTCGAAAATCACCGTGCCCGGTTCGGCGGCTCGATAGGTGATGATGCCGGCCTCCTGCACCGCGCACTGACGGTAGCTGCCCGGCGCGATGGTAATCGTCGCGCGCGCATTTCCGATCGTCCGGAGCGCATCCTGGAGGCGGTTAAAGCCCTGCCCGGTTTCCTCGATGACGAAGGGCGCGGCATCCCGTTGTTGCGCGAGCAGCGGCGCGGCTATCGCGGCGACGCCGGCGATGAGGGCAAAGGAAAAGAGACGCATGGGGAACACTCCGCTCGAAGCTTATGCCCCTGCGATGCGCCGCGCTGGTTAAAAAAGGCTGATGAAATACAGTTAAAACCGCCTTTTCGGAGCGTTAACGCTCTTTTCAGTCGAGATTCGGCCTGAGCCACCGTGTCGCCGTCTCCAGATCGACATCGCGCCGCACCGCATAATCCTCGAGCTGGTCCTGCCCGATCCGCGCCACGCCGAAATAGCTCGATTGCGGATGGCCGAAATAGAAGCCCGAAACCGCCGCCGTCGGAAACATCGCGAAATTCTCGGTCAGCTCGATCCCTGCCGGGCCATTATGACCCGAACCGCCGCCGAGCAGATCGAAAAGAATCGGCTTGAGGCTATGATCGGGACAGGCCGGATAGCCGGGTGCGGGGCGGATGCCGTCATATTGCTCGCGGATCAACTCGGCGTTCGAGAGAGTTTCATCCGCCGCATAGCCCCAAAGATCGGTGCGGACATGTTTGTGCATCCGCTCGGCAAAGGCTTCGGCGAGACGGTCTGCGAGTGCTTTCAGAAGGATATCGGAATAGTCGTCGGTATCGGCCTTGAATCGAGCGAGATGCTCGTCGATGCCATGTCCGGCGCACACCGCGAAGCCACCGATCCAGTCGCCCGCCGGATCGATGAAATCGGCGAGGCACATATTGGGCCGCCCGGCACGCTTGTCGATCTGCTGGCGTAGCATCGGGAGGCGTTGTTCGCTCCCGTCAATCTCGACAAGGATATCGTCGCCATCGCGGCGGCAGGGCCAGAGCCCGGCAACGCCGCGCGGTTGCAGCCATTTTTCTTCGACGATCCGGTCAAGCATCGCCTGGCCGTCCTTGAACAGATCGCGCGCACTCTCCCCCACAACGTCGTCTTCAAGGATCGCCGGATAAATTCCCGCCAGCTCCCAGGCGCGGAAGAAGGGCGTCCAGTCGATATGCTCGCGCAGATCGTCGAGCGGCCAATCGTCATAGACATGCAGGCCGGGTTTGGCGGGCGCGGGCGGCTTGAGCGCCATATCGGCGTCGAAACCATTGGCCCGTGCCTCTTCGAGCGAACTCAGCGGTTTGTGGCCCTTGTCCGCGCGGCCGATGCGGATGTTTTCATAATCATGCGCGGTCTGTTCGACAAAAGCTTCGCGCTGGGTTTGAGACACCAATGTCGAAGCCACGCCGACCGCGCGGCTCGCATCAAGCACATGGATGACCGGGCCTTTATAGGCCGGTTCGATCCGCAAGGCCGTGTGCACCTTGCTCGTCGTCGCGCCGCCGATCAGCAGCGGCATCGTCAGTTCGGCGCGCTCCATCTCCTCGGCCACCGTCACCATCTCGTCGAGCGACGGGGTGATCAGGCCCGACAGCCCGATCATATCGGCGCCATTCTCATTCGCCGCTTCGAGGATATCGCTCCACGGCGCCATCACACCGAGATCGACAATCTCAAACCCATTACATTGCAGGACAACACCGACGATATTCTTGCCGATATCGTGCACATCGCCCTTGACGGTCGCCATCACGATCGTGCCCTTGCCTTTCGCGCTTTCGTCCTTTTCTTCCTCGATAAAGGGCAGCAGGTGGGCGACGGCCTTTTTCATGACCCGCGCCGATTTGACGACTTGCGGCAGGAACATCTTTCCCGAGCCGAACAGATCGCCGACGACGTTCATGCCGTCCATCAGCGGGCCTTCGATGACATGGATCGGCTTGTCGGCATCCTGCCGCGCCAATTCGGTATCATCGACGACATGTGCGTCGATGCCTTTGACGAGAGCATATTCGAGACGTTTGGAAACGTCCCAATCCCGCCATTCCTCGGCCGCCTTTTCGTCCTTGGCGCTCTTGCCGCGGAAGCTTTCGGCGAGTTCGATGAGCCGCTCGGTCGCATCGTCGCGGCGGTCGAGGATCACATCCTCGCACGCTTCGCGAAGCTTGCTGTCGATCTGGTCGTAGATATCGAGCTGACCGGCATTGACGATCGCCATGTCGAGCCCCGCCGGAATTGCGTGATAAAGGAAAACGCTGTGCATCGCGCGGCGGACCGGTTCGTTGCCGCGAAAGCTGAACGAGAGGTTCGAAAGTCCGCCCGAAATATGAACGCCGGGGCAGGTATCGCGGATCTCTCGCGCGGCCTCGATAAAATCGAGCGCATAGCGACGATGCTCGTCTATGCCCGTCGCCACCGCGAAAATATTGGGATCGAAAATGATGTCTTCCGGCGGGAATCCGTTTTCGGTGAGCAGCTTATAGGCGCGCTGACAGATTTCGACCTTGCGGTCCTTGGTATCCGCCTGGCCTGTTTCGTCGAACGCCATGACAACGACTGCCGCGCCATAGTCCCGGCACATTTTGGCGTGCGCGAGGAATTCTTCCTCGCCTTCCTTCATGCTGATGGAGTTTACGATCGGCTTGCCCGACACGCATTTCAGACCCGCTTCGATCACCGACCATTTCGAACTGTCGATCATGAAGGGCACGCGCGCGATATCGGGTTCGGCGGCGATCAATTTGAGAAAGGTCGTCATCGCGTAATGCGCGTCGAGCAGACCTTCATCCATATTGATGTCGATGATCTGCGCGCCGTTTTCGACCTGCTGGCGCGCCACTTCGACCGCCGCCTCATACTCGTCGTTGAGGATCAGCTTCTTGAAGCGTGCCGATCCGGTGACGTTGGTGCGCTCGCCAATATTGACGAAATTTGCTGTGCCGTCGGTCATCGAAGCGCGATCAGGCGGCCAGCGTCATCGGCTCGATGCCGGCGAGGAAGGTTCGGTCGATCGGATCGGGAATCGCGCGCGGCGGCTTGCCGTTCACAAGATCGGCGAGCGCGGCGATATGATCGGGCGTCGTTCCGCAACAGCCGCCGACGATATTGACCAGCCCCTGTTCGACCCATTTGCCGACTTTCTCGCGCGTCTTGTCCGCGCATTCGTCATATTCGCCAAGTTCATTGGGCAGCCCGGCATTCGGATATCCCATGACCAGCGTATCGGCGATCGCCGAAAGCGCCGCCATATGCGGGCGCAGCCGATCCGCGCCGAACGAACAATTGAGTCCGACGGTCAGCGGTTTGGCATGGCGCACAGCGGCCCAGAACGCCTCGATCGAATGGCCCGACAGGTTGCGTCCGGCCATATCTGTGATCGTCATCGACAGCATCAGCGGAAGCACCCGGCCACGCCGCTCGCCTTCCTCGAGCGCGGCCATGATCGCTGATTTCGCGTTGAGCGTGTCGAACACGGTTTCAATCAAGATGAAGTCGACGCCGCCGTCGACAAGCGCTGCAATCTGCTCGACATAAATCTGCTTCACACCGTCAAAATCGACTTCGCGAAACCCCGGGTCGTTGACGTCGGGTGAAAGCGATAGGGTCTTGTTGGTCGGTCCGATCGCGCCGGCGACAAAGCGCGGCTTGCCGTCTTTCGCACTGGCCGTGTCGGCGGCTTCTCGGGTCAATTTCGCGGCCGCGAGGTTAATCTCGGCGGTCATGTCCTCGGTGCCATAGTCCGACTGACTGATCCGATTGGCGTTGAAAGTATTGGTCGCCAGTATATCCGCGCCCGCTTCGACGAAACGGTTGCAAATATCGCTGGTGATCTCGGGCCGAGTCAGATTGAGAAGATCGTTATTGCCTTTCTGGTCGCGCATGAACGCGCGCCCGCCGCGAAAGCCTGCCTCGTCGAGTTTGAACTCCTGAACCTGTGTACCGTAAGCGCCATCCTTGATGAGGATGCGCTCGGTCGCGAGCGTTCGCAATTGATCGGCTTTATCTGTCATCGTTCGTCTTTCTTCGCTCGCATGCCAAGCAAATGGCAGATCGCGTAACTCAGCTCGGCACGGTTGAGCGTGTAGAAGTGGAATTCGCGAACACCGCCCGCATAGAGCTTGCGGCACATCTCGGCGGCAATGGTGGCGGCAATCAGTTGGCGCGCGGCGGGTAGTTCGTCGAGCCCTTCGAACAAGCGCTCCATCCAGCGCGGGATTGCGGCGCCGCACAAGCCCGCAATCTTGGTCGTCGTCGCGACGTTCGAAACCGGCAGGATACCCGGCACGATTTCGGCATCGATTCCCGCTGCGGCAGCCTCGTCGCGGAAACGGAAGAAACAGTCGGGCGAAAAGAAAAATTGCGTTATCGCGCGCGTCGCCCCGGCATCGAGCTTGCGTTTGAGATTATCGATATCGGTCTGCGCGCAGTCGGCCTCCGGGTGGGTTTCAGGATAGGCGGCGACCGAAATTTCGAACGGCCTGATCGCCTTCAACCCGGCGACAAGATCCGCAGCGCTCGCATAGCCTTCGGGATGCGGAACAAAGGGTTCAAAAGCGTCATCGTTGCGGGGCGGATCGCCGCGCAGCGCGACTATATGCCGCACACCCGCATCCCAATAGCCGGTGACAACCTCTTCGATTTCAGCTTTGGAAGCATCGACGCAGGTCAGATGTGCCGCTGCCTGAAGGCTCGTTTCCTCGGTGATCCGCTTGACCGTGGCGTGCGTGCGCTCGCGCGTCGAACCGCCCGCACCATAGGTCACCGATACGAAGCGCGGATTGAGCGGTTCGAGCGTCTTGATCGAGTCCCACAGCGTCGCTTCCATCTTTTCGGTCTTGGGTGGGAAAAACTCGAACGACACCTTTGCGTCGCCCGCCAGGTCGGCGAACAGCGGATCGTCAAGAGCGCGCCGCGCTTCCTGCAGCTGATCGAGAGTCGGCCGGTTCATGCCGCCACCGCCTTGAGTTTACGATCTTCTCGGCGCACGCCGAGCCAGAGTTTCACGGTCAGCTCGCCGCCTTCGAGCTGCGAATGCAGTCCGCCATCCAGGCCTGCCGCATCGAACCAGCCCGCGAGTTGACTGTCGTCAAAGCCAAGGCGCACATGCGCATCGCGACTGCGTAGCTCTTCGCGCTGATGCGCCGCAAAATCGACGATCAGCAGCCTGCCGCCGGTATCGAGCACGCGCGCCGCTTCGGCAATCGCAGCAGCCGGCTGCTGCGCGAAATGCAGCACCTGATGCAAAATCACCGTGTTGGTTGAACTCTCTGCAAGATCGAGCGCGTACATATCGCCTTGCCGTATTTCGACATTGTCGAGCCCCGCTTCGGCAAGCTTGGCCCGCGCCAGCCGCAGCATCTCGGGGCTGCGATCGATGCCCAGCGCGCTCTCGGATGCTCCGCCGAACAGTTCGAGCATACGGCCCGTGCCGGTACCGATATCGACCAGCCGGCCGAAATCATCCTTGCCCAACGCGCGCTGCATTGCCTCTTCGACCTCGCTTTCGGCGACATGAAGCGAGCGAATTGCGTCCCAATTATCGGCTTGCGCTGCAAAATATTGTTCGGCGGCGGCAGCGCGATCCGCGCGTACCGCGGCAAGGCGCGCGATATCGGCTTTCGTCCAATGATCGGCGCTTCCGTCGGCCCAGCCATCGATAGCGGCAAGCAGCGGACGCACGCGCGATGCATCGCCCAGGCTGAGAAAAGCCCAGCTGCCTTCCTTGCGGCGCTCGGCCAGGCCGGCATCGACGAGAATCTTTACATGGCGCGAAACCCGGGGCTGGCTCTGCCCCAAAACCTGTGCGAGTTCACCGACCGACAGCTCCATGGCGCGCAAGAGCGCCATGATCCGCAATCGCGTCGGATCGGCCAAAGCCCGAAATATCTCCAGCTCGGTACGCATTTATAAAGACATAAAGATATCTTTATATAAGAGCAAGCAGGGGTTTGGTGACTCCTGTCTCGATATCGACGGTGCCGCTGTGTCGCACGGCGGGACGATGGCTTTGGCTTCGGACTCGACAGTCATGGCGCGGAAAGGCATTGAGCTCGCTAGAAATTTTGTGCCGGAGTTCCATCCTTGCGGAAATTACTGTCCTCTCTCTTGCTTATGCTGGCCCTTGCGGCCTGCGCTACGACGCAGGCGGGGCCGAATGGGTTGGCGGACCGCGATCCGCGCGAGGAATTCAATCGCTCGATATGGGATGTGAACCAGGCGGCCGATTCGGCGGTCATTCGCCCGGTCGCCGATGTCTATCGCACCGTTGCCCCGCGCCCCGTTCGTAGCGGCGTCACGAACGTGTTCCGCAACCTCGGCGAACCATGGTCGTTCGTGAACAATATCCTTCAGGGCAATCCGGGTCGCGCGGCGCGCAATCTAGGCCGCTTGCTCGTCAATTCAACGATCGGCATCGGCGGGCTGTTCGATGTCGCGAGCGAAATCGGGATCGAACCCGCGCCGGAGGATTTCGCGCAGACGCTCGCGGTATGGGGCGTCGGCGACGGCGGCTACCAGGTCTTACCGCTTTTCGGCCCGACGACCGCAAGGGGCACGGTTGGCACGATCGTCGATTTTCTTGCCAACCCGACAACGCTGTTCCTCGATCGGGTGGCGAATCTCACCACGCTCGAGTTATGGGGAATTCGCGGTTTCGATATCGTCAACAGCCGGGCGAACGCGACCGAGACAGGCGTCGATGCCTTCCTCGAAAGCAGCGCCGATCCCTATGCCGCCGCGCGCTCAGCCTTTTTCGAGAGGCGAGAGGCGGAGATCCTGAATTACGACACGGCGGGCTTTGCAGGAAACGACGAAAACGTCGAATCGAGCGAAGACGAAGCCTTCGAAGCGGCCCTCGAAGAGCTTGAAGCGGATGACGAATTTCCGGCCGCACCTGCCCCCGAAGAAGATGAATTTCCGGCAGACCCCGGCCCCGAATAGGATCGCTGTTTTGTAATTCTTGCGTTACGACACGGGTAACGTTAGAACGCCGCGACTGGTTTTCGGGGGCACACTCTCGCGGGCCGATGTCGTTTTTACTTTTTTGATTATCAACTGGGAGAGAGAACCCATGACTAAGACTTTTGCACTGCCGCTGGTTCTGGCCGCTTCACTTGGCCTCGCCGCTTGCGCCGAAGCCGACACCGCTGCAGACGACACTGCCGACGCCACCGAAGAGACCGCTGAAGATCTTGGCGATGCTGCTGACGAAGCGATGGGCGACATGGAAGCCGCTGCTGATGACGCCATGGGCGACATGGAAGCTGCTGCCGACGACGCCATGGGCGAAGACGCGATGGCCGATGACACGATGGCCGAAGACGCTCCGGCAGAATAACCGGAAGTTTTCTTGCTAAAGAACAAGGCCGTGTCCCGCTCGGGGCGCGGCCTTTTCTTTTGCAGGATCAAGGTATTTTCGACGGCGCGAGATAGCAGGATGCCGAACAATATGTTGCACCGAATCGTCCTTCTTTTCGCCGCTCCAATTTGCCTGTCCGCGTGCGGCGCGGCAGGCGATCAGCAAGGCCTGACAAGCGCCGAAGAACGTGAGCTCGACGAGGCCGCCGCTGCGCTGGACGAGGCTCAGGCCGAATATGAAGCTGCGCTCCAGCAGCCGACGGCCGAGACGGATCGAGAAGAACCCTGAACACAATCCCGCCCGATTTGGAGGTGGTGCATACCGCATGATCGCGGCTAGCTGTTCGCTGCATCGCAAAGGGTGAAAGCCAGCCGGCGGCGCTTGCCCGCCAGTCGCCTAGAGCGTCATTGCTGCCCAGAGCGCCAGCAGGAATGCCGTTGCCGTCGCCGCGATGACCGGGACGAAGCTGCGCCAGCCCTGCGTCAACAGCGCGCCCATATTCGAATGCATCGCCGTCGCCGTCACCGAAACCAGCAGCAGCGACGAAGATGCCACTTTGGACGTCTCGCCGATCAGTAGCGGAAACGGCCAGGCGGAATTGACGGCAACCAGAACGAGAAAGCCGAAGATAAACCAGGGTAGGCCGAAACGCGGCCCAGCCCGCCCTTCCCCGACATCGCTTTTTTCGCGCGCGCGCAACCAGATCGCGAATAGCCCGATCAGCGGCGCCAACATCGCCACGCGCGTCAGCTTGACGATCGTCGCGAACTCGCCCGCTTCC
>JABDLY010000178.1 GCA_013001755.1 Sphingomonadaceae bacterium | reverse complement strand
CTGGTGGTGATCGTAATGGATGCGCTTCCAGACGCTGGCTAGCGCCTTGTGCTTGAACAGCCAACGGCCATGGAGCACCCAACGGTGGAGCACATACCAGGCGAGCGGATAGAGAACGACGGCCACTGCCGCGCTTGCCAGACTTGGGACGAGCGGCGCCGGGTTCCATGCGAAAATTGCGAAACAGACCAGCGACAGCGCCAGATAGGCGATGATCGCGGGATATTGGAAATAGGCGACGACAAGCTCCTTGAGCGTCATCTTGTCCAGATAATGCGACTGGCTCCAAATGCCGGGGCGTGCCGATGCTGCGACTCTCACGTCTGAATTCCTTGACTATTCCGTTGCTTAGCGCGTGCCAATGGCAGACGCCTGTCTCTAAGCGTGGCGATATGAACAGGTAATGAGGCAGTTTTGCGACGAAAAGCGACAGCAAGGTGCTGTTTTGCCCGCAAGCCCGGGCGGTCAGGCGAGCCGCGCGGTCCGGCCAAAGCCGCCCAGCGCTTCTCGATCGGCGCGATCGAGGCCAAGCCGTAACGTCAACCAGCAAATCGGCGGGAAAAATAACAAAATTCCGGTGGCGCGAACCGGTGCGCCGAGTGGTTCAAGGCCCGCGCCGAGCAGGTAGAGCAGTGCCAGGCCAGCGACTCCGGCGAGCGCGCCGCGGATAAAGGGCGAATCGAAGGGCTGAAGCCGGTCGCTAAGCGCCAGTTCGACGACTGCCATCCAGGCGATGACCACCGCCCCGGCGCTGACGGCTATCGCCATCCCCTCGGCACCGCGTGTGGGGGTCAGCCACCACGCGATCGCCGCCCACGCGCCGACTCCGACGATGCTGTTGAGCAGCGGCAGGATACGATGGCCGGTCATCTCCACAATCGGCGTGGCGGGCCCGATAATCGCTTCGCCGACACGGCCGGCGACGAGGATCAGCAGGATTGTCAGCGCGGCCTCCGCGCCGGGCGCGAAGAGGCTCAATATGTCCGAACCGAGCAGCGCCAGTGTGCCGCCGAGCGGGATCGTCAGCGCCGCCGAAGCGCGGACGGAAAAGGCATAGAGCGGAGCGATTTCTGTGCGCGACTGCGCAGCCTGCGCTGAACTGAGCGGCGCGAGGACGTATAGGAACGCCTGGCGGATCATCAATGGCACCGAGGCGACCTTGCGCGCGATGCCGAACAGCCCGGCCGCCACCGCACCCTGGCTGCCCGGCAGGATCACATTGAGGACGATCGGCGGCAGATCATTGAGTATACGGCGCGCCATGGCGCCCGGCATGAGCGCAGCGCCCGAGAGCAGCACATCGGCGCGCAGGCTTGGCGGAACGGGTGCGCGGACCAGCAGCCGCAGATCATAGTAACGTCCGAGCAGTTGGACTGAGAGAATGGCAACAAGCGCGAGCGACGCGAGGTGCGCGACGAGCAGGCCGATGCTCGTCATCCCGGCGAAGAACAGGCCGATAGCGAACAATAGCCGCGCGAGCTGTTCCCAGAATATCCGCAGCCGGATTTCGGGACCGAAGGCACGCCTTGCGCGCACCGCCGATGTCGCGACTTCGACAAAGGTCCACAGTGGCAGCGCCCAGGCGAACAAGGCAATGGCGAAGGGGAGGCGTGCGGCGTCTTCGGGCGCAGCCGAGATCAGGCCGGCGATCGGCTCGGCGAATATGGTCACGAGGAGTGCGGCAAGCGTTGCGGGGATGACGGTGACGAGCAGCGCGAAGCGGACCGCGCCATGCGCCCCCGCTTCGTCCGCGACCGGGACGATCCGCTGAAGCGCCTGCGTCAGCGACAGGTCGAACAGCTTTTCAGCCATGTTCACCGCCGACCACAGGACGATATAAATCCCGTAGGTCGCGATGCCGAACAGCCATGTGTAGATCGGCTGGGCGACTATCTCGATCACCGCGCCTAGCCGCGCAAGAGCGGCCATCGATGCGCCATGCGCGACATCGCCGCGGGTTACTTCGGGTCCGGTTTCAGGGGGCTGCGCTATCGCCCTATTCCTCGGTGCGGACCAGCACCGCTTCGCCGATTAGCAAAAAGAGGAAAAACGGCGCCCAGGCGGCCATCAGGGGCGGATAGGTGCCGATATTGCCCATGGCGAGCGCGAAATTGTCGGCGACGAAATAGGTGAAGCCGAGCGCCATGCCGATGATCGCGCGTATGAAAAGCTGCCCCGAGCGCGCGAGACCGAAGCCCGCGACAGCGCCGAGCAGCGGCATGAGCAACGTTGAAAGCGGGCCCGATATCTTGTGCCACAAACCGGCCTCAAGGCTGACCGTCGGCCGTCCCGCTGCCTGGAGATCGGTTATTGCCTCGCGCAATTCCGAAAAACTCAAACCCCGGGCATCGACATTGGCCAGTGTAAACTGGTCGGGGGTCACGTCTTCCGCGATGACGGCATTTTCAAGCGGCGTTACCTCGACCGCCTCGACATCGAACTGGCTCGCCGCTTCGAGCCGCCAGCCATCGCCGTCCCGCACCGCACGCTCGGCGCGGACGATCCTTTCGAGCCGTCCGCCCTGACGGTCGTATAGCGTTACCTCGCGCAACACGGTATTTTGCCGGCGCCCCGAGACAGTGCGCGCATTGATGAGGTCATCGCCATGGCGCACCCAGACATTGGTGACGTTGCGGCGGTCATCGGGAATCGCGCCAAACTCGGCCTCTTCCCATGCGTTGAGGGTCGAATAGGCGGGCGCCGAGACCCGGTCGTTGAAGAAGAACAGCCCGATACTGATGACGAAGCCGGTCAATATCAGCGGCGCGAGAATCTGGTGCGCCGATGCGCCGGCCGCTTTCATCGACACGATTTCGCTATTGGCGTTCATTGTCGCGAGCGCGATCAGCGCGCCGAGCAGCGCCGAAAAAGGCAGTAGGAATTCAATCAGCAACGGTAGACGCAGCGAGATATAGTACCAGATCTCGGCCTCGCCATTGCCGGGAAAGGCGAGGATCGCGCCCGATTTGCCGAGCAGATCGAGCGTCATCAGGATCGCGATCAGCCCGCCCATAACGGCAAAGGTGCGCGTGACAAAGACGCGCGCCATGTAAAGCGTGATCGTCCGTGACGGGAAGAATTGAAACTGCGCGCTCGCCACGGGCTAGTTCGCCGCCCGCCTTAGCCGCGGATTGAGAATCCGGCGCAACAGCTTGCCGAGTTTGGCGAACAGCTTTTCAAGCACGCCGATCGGCTGCCCTCCGGGGACATAGGCGATCACATAATACATCCAGCCGATAAACGATGCGAAGATGACAAAAGGGACCCATAGCGCGATCAGCGGATCGGCGCGGCCGAGCGCGGCGACGTCCTCACCATATTGGCAGACCTTGTGATAGGTCACGATCAACGCGACCGAGAGAAACACGCCGAGCGCCGATGTCGATCGCTTCGGCGGCACCGCCATCGCCACGGCGAGCAGCGGCAATAGCAGCATCATCGCCACCTCGACGATGCGAAAGTGAAAATTGGCGCGGCTTGCGAGCCGCAGCTCTGCCGGCGCTTGCGGGTCTTCGCTGACGCGGACCAGCTCAAACAGCGTCAGTTCGCGGTGGATACCGCCGCGCCCTCTGAACTGTTCGATCGCGGGCAGGTTGATCGGCAGGTCATGGCTTTCGAAACTCAACACGCGCGGCCGGTCGAAACCCTCCTGGTCGTGGATCAGCCGGCCATTTGTGAGCCGCAGCAAGATCGTGTCGGGATCATCGGTTCCCATGAAGGTGCCGCTTTCGGCTGAAACCGCGAGGCGGCGTCCTTCGGGCGATATCGTGCTGACGAAAATGCCCGAAAGGTCGCGCCCCTCATTCTCGCTGCGTTCGACGCGCAGTGTCATGTTGCGGCCGAGATTGTTGAACTCGCCGACATTGATCGAAGCGCCGAGCGCGCCCTGGCGCAGTTCGAATTGCAGATTTTCGTACGAATATCGCGCGATCGGCTGGAAATAGCCGACAATGGCGAGGTTGAGACCGATAAAGACGACGGTGAACATATAGGGCACGACGAGGAGCCGCCGATAACCGAGGCCGACTGCGCGCAGAACATCGAGTTCGGAGGATAAAGCGAGCTTTCTGAAGGCAAGCAATATCCCGAGCAGCAGCCCCACCGGTATCGCCAGCGACATATATTCGGGCACCAGATTGGCGAGCATTTCCCAGACGATACTGACGGGTCCGCCTTCCTTCGCCACAAAATCAAATAATTTCAGCATTTTGTCGAGGACGAGCAGCATCGCCGCGATCGCCAGCGTTGCGAGCAACGGGATGACGATCAACCGGAACATGTAACGATCAATGGCGGCGAACATTTGCAAGTTTCAGTCGCTCCGTGACCACAATTTGGCCGCAAGCCTTGGGCATTACAGGGTGAAATAGGGGAATAGGTTGTAATTTGCCATGCCTGATCTGGGCCATCGGGTATCGGCATATATTTCTGGAGTTTGAGTGAATGCTGAAAAGCAAGATAGTCCCAATTCTCAGCGCCGTCTCGCTGGCGGCGCTCGCTTCGTCCGCTCAGGCGGGTACGCGGGTCGACAACGACATGTCCAATTGCCGTGCAGGTGCCGATGGCACCGCTGCGCTCGTTCGCCTTATAGGGTTCAAACAGGGCACGGGCCGGGTCCGTGTCCAGTCGTATAGCGGATCGGGCAACTGGCTCGAACGCGGCCAATGGCTGCACAGGGTCGAAGTTCCGGTCAATCGCAGCGGCCGCGACATGACCGTCTGCCTGCCGCTGCCGGGGCCGGGTTCCTATGGCATCGCAGTGCGCCACGATCTCAATAGCAATAACCGGTCGGACCGCCGCGATGGCGGCGGCTTCTCGCGCAATCCCGACATCTCCTTTCCGTTCAACATGGAACCGGATTATGGCGAGGTCGCTTTCCGCGCCAATAGCGGCGTCAACAACGTCCGCATTGTCCTGAATTATCTTCAGGGCACTTCGGTCGAGCCGATCCGACGATAATCCATGGTCTGCGTCGCCCTTCTCTCCAATCCCGCTTCGACAGGGAATATGGCGATGCTGCCCCGCATCAGGAGCTTCTGTGCGCCGAGGTCCGATATTTTCCATTACGAAGTGGAGGATGTCGATCAGATCGGGGAGGCGTTGCAGACGATCGCGAGCGTCAATCCGACGATCCTGGTGATCAACGGCGGCGACGGCACGGTCCAGGCGACAATGACCGAGATGTATCATGGCGGGCATTTCGGCGAAAACCCGCCGCCGATCGCGGTGCTGCCCAACGGCAAGACCAATTTGATCGCGCAGGATCTCGGCGCGTCGGGCGATCCGATTCATTCTCTAGAGCGGATCATGGAGATCGCGAAATCGGGCATTGACGGTCATGTCGTAGGGCGCGAGTTGATATCGTTGACCGGCGGCGACGCTAACGGCCGTCCGGTTATCGGCATGTTTCTCGGCGGCGCCGGACTCGCCGATACGATCCTCTATTGCCGCCACAAAGTCTATCCGCTCGGTCTGCCCAACGGGATCAGCCATGCGTTGACGGTGATGGCGCTGCTCGTTTCGGCGATCTTCAAAGCGCGTTTCCTGCCGCCGCGCGCGCGTCCGGTGCGCGTGTCGGTGCTGCGCGGCGAAGAACATCTCGGCAAATTTGCACTGCTTATCGTGACGACGCTCGAAAAATTGCTGCTCAACAACCAGGTCGGCAATGATCGGACGTCGGGCGGCCCGCTCAAACTGATGATGGTCGAGCAGCGGCCCGGGGCGATGTTCGGCTTTGTCTGGGCGAGCGCCTTCGGCAAGCTCGGCCGGTCCAACTATTCGGGCGTTCATCTCAGCCATGGTGACGAAATCGAGATTTCCGGCGATCAGTCGAGCGTGATCCTCGATGGCGAGCTCTTCGAGGCCGCCAATGACCGGCCGATCAGGCTGACGCCGACGCGGCCGGTGCCGTTCCTCTCGCTGGCGGCGTGACTCATCTTGCAGATTTGGTCGCGGCCGAGCTGGCGAAGCCGGTCGATCCGCGCGTGGAGGCTTTTGCGCGCGATATCGCCGGGACATTCGGCGAGGCGGCGCGTGCCGTGCTCTTTTACGGGTCCTGCCTGCGATCGTCCGAACTCGACGGGCTGATGCTCGACTTCTATGTCATCGTATCGGGCTATCGCGACGCCTATGACCGGCGCTGGATGGCGGCCGCCAACCGGCTGATCCCGCCCAATGTCTTTCCCGCCCAGCATGAGGGATTGCAGGCCAAATATGCCGTATTGAGCGAGGATGACTTCGCGCGGCTGGCATCGTCTCGGACACGCAATGTTTCGGTCTGGGCGCGCTTCGCCCAGCCATCGCGGCTGGTCTGGGCCAAGGATGAAGCGGCGCGCGGACGCGCGATAGCGGCGGTCTGCGGCGCAGCGCCGGCCTTGCTCTCTTCCGCATTGCCGCTCGCGCCCGAGAGCGTGGATCCGCTCGATCTCTGGCGTTTCGCTTTTGGGCAGACCTATCGCGCCGAACTGCGCGCCGAACGGCCGGGGCGCTCGCTTTCTGTCGTCGATGCCGATCCCGAACGCTATCGCGCCTTTACCGACCCGGCGCTTGCCGCAATCGACCACGATGCGCTTCAAACGGCAGGTGCAGCGCGATGGCGCTGGCGGCGACGGCGGTTCGAGGGCAAGGCGCTCACGCTGCTGCGGCTGGCCAAGGCGAGCGCCACCTATGCTGGCGGCGTCGATTATCTCGCCTGGAAGATCAATCGTCATGCCGGCACCGATATCACCGTGCGTCCCTGGCAGCGTCGCTGGCCGCTGATCGGCGCGCTGACGCTGTTGCCGCGGCTGATCTTTCGCGGAGCAGTACGCTAGCGCCGGTTATTCGGCGGCGATCCGCGCGCCTTGTAGGCCATCGAGAGCGGACGTCAGTGCATCGACAAGCTGCGCCATGGTGAAGGGCTTGTGCAGCACGATCTTGCCGCTCAACTGATCGCTGTCGCCGGCCTCGCCGACATAACCCGTGACGAAGACGATCGGCAGCTCGGGATAGAGCGTCTCGACCATGTCGGCGAGTTCGACTCCGGTCATCCCCGGCATCACGACGTCGGTGAGCAGCAAATCGATATCCTGGCGCTGCTCGAGCGCCTTGAGCGCGGCTTGGCCGTTCGAATAGGGATCGGTTTCGCCGCCCAGTTCCTTGACTGCTTCGATCGTCGCCTGGCGGACGCGCTCGTCATCCTCGACGACCATGATGATACGGTTCTTGAGCGGTTTGGCCGGCATATCGGCGCGCCAGCTATCGGCCGAATTATCGGCCTCGCTGGCCTCGCCTTCGTGAGCGGGCAGATATAGCGACACCGTCGTACCGACGCCGACTTCGGTATCGATGCCGACTTCGCCGCCCGACTGGCGCGCAAAGCCGAAAATCTGGCTGAGTCCGAGCCCGGTGCCCTTGCCGACGGGCTTGGTAGTGAAAAACGGTTCGAAGACGTGCTCCATCACCTCGGGCGCCATTCCGCTGCCTTCGTCCGAAACGGCGATACGCACATATTCGCCGGCCGATGCATCGCCGATCTCGTTCGTGGCGAGTACGACATTGGTGGCCGAGATCGTAAGTATGCCTTTTCCCTCCATCGCATCGCGCGCATTGACGGCGAGGTTGAGGATCGCATTTTCGAGCTGGCGCGGATCGACCCAGATCATCGACACGTCCTCGCCCGGCTCGACGACGACTTCGATGCTCTCGCCGATCGTGCGCTGAAGCAGATCCTCCATCTCGCTGACGAGTTTGACCGCATCGGTGCTTTCGGGGAGCAGCGGCTCGGCGCGCGCGAAGGCAAGCAGCCGGCGAGTCAGCGCGGCGGCGCGGTCGGCGCCGTCGGCAGCGCTGTCGAGATGACGGACGACATCGGTCTTGCCGGCCTTGATCTTGCGGCGCGCAAGATCGAGCCCGCCGACGACGACCGAGAGCATATTGTTGAAATCATGCGCGATGCCGCCGGTCAGCCGGCCCACCGCCTCCATCTTGTGCGCCTGGCGCAGCCGTTGCTCGATCACCGCGCGTTCGGTCGCTTCGGCGCGTAGCTCCGCATTGAGCGTCTCGAGTTCGCTGGTGCGGGCGGCGACCGCATCCTCAAGGTCTTCTGCCCGGCGGTACGCATTGTGGCGATCGCGAAAGGCGCGGATCGTCATCCAGCCAAAGCCGATCGCCGCCGTGCCGAGGATAAGCCCGGCGATAACGAGCAATTGCGCAAGCAGGTTGGAGCGTTCGGTCGCCGCGATACGGTCGGACGATCGCGCGCCGAGCACGGCACGTTCATTTTCGGCAATCGCGGCGATCGTGCGCGATATGGCGGGGCCATATTCGCTTTGTGCCGCCATATTATGAAGCGACAGCGCTTCCCAATTGCGGCCGGTTGCCGCATAATTGGCGGTATTCGCCAGTTCGTCGCCATAGCCGCGATATTGCGTTTCGAGTTGCCGGGCGAGCGCGCTTTGCTCTCCGCTGTCCCTCACGAGCCGCTGAAGCTGAGTAATCTGCCGTCCCGCGGTGCGCCATTCGGTGCGGAAAACCGTGCCGAGCGAACGATCGCTGCTGATGACGAAGCGCCCAAGTGCGGCTTCCGACCGGGCAATGGCGCGATCGACACTACGCGCGAGCACGATCGTTTCGAAGCTCTGACGCTCGCGCTCCGCGGCGGTGTCGCGGTCGGAATTCGATTGCGCGACGAGGTAAATGAGCGCGCCAAAGAGCAAGGTTGCCAGCAACGCGCCGACACTCGCCAGTCCGCGCCACCAGATTTCCCTGCCGGTGCTTTCGTCGGATATCGGATGGACATTATCGGCCATTATTCCGCGCTTATAATGCGCGGCACGGCGTTCGAACAGATGCCGATTTTCCGGATTACGCCGTGAGTTATTGTGTCATCGCACCGAACATCGAGGCTCAGGAAATAGCGCCTGTCTTGCGGCCGGCTTCCTCGAACATGCCCAAAATCTGCTCGACCTGCTCGCTGCTATGTTCGGCGCAAAGCGAACAGCGCAGAAGATATATACCGGCGGGTGTCGCGGGCGGGCGCGCCATATTGACGTAAAGCCCTTCATCGAGCAGCGCCTGCCACATCAGCACGGCCTTTTCCTGATCGGGCAGCAATACGGCAAGGATTGCGCTTTCGGGTTCGTCGGTCGCGAGTGTGAAGCCGAGATCGCGCAGGCCCTTGTGGAGCCGCTTGCTGTTTTCCCAGAGATGCGCGCGCTTGTCGCCGGCATGCATCAGCTTGCGGATCGATGTCGCCGCCGTCGCCACGACCGAGGGCGGGAGCGAAGCCGTAAAGGTATAGGGCCGGCAGACAAGCCGCAGAAAATCGGTCTTGGGGTGGTTCGATACGCAGAAACCGCCGACGGTACCGACGCTTTTCGAGAAGGTGCCGATGATGAAATCGACATCGTCGATAACGCCCTGCGCCTCGGCGACGCCGCGGCCATTCTCGCCGAAAAAGCCCATCGAATGCGCTTCGTCGACCAGCACCATCGCGCCATGTTCCTTGGCGGCGGGCACCATTTCGTTAAGCGGCGCGATATCGCCGAGCATCGAATAGACGCCCTCAAGGACGACGAGCTTTCCGGCTTCGGGGGGCAGACGGCCGAGGCGCTTGGCGAGGTCTTCAGGATTATTGTGGCGAAAACGAGTGATCTCGGCATTGCCGAGGAAGCAGCCATCATAGATAGAGGCATGGCTGTCGGCGTCGAGGATCACATAATCGCCCTTGCCGGCAAGCGTCGACACGATGCCTAGATTGGCCTGATAGCCTGTCGAAAAGACCATCGCATGGTCCATCGCGTAAAATTCTTCGAGCGCGGCTTCGACCTCTTTATGGCCGATATACGTGCCGTTGAGGACGCGGCTTCCGGTCGTCCCCGAACCGAATTTTTCGAGCGCCTCGACGCCCGCCGCGATAACGTCGGGATCGAAGGTCATGCCCATGTAATTATACGTGCCGAGCAGGATCGTATCCTTGCCGTCGATCACCGCTTCGGTCGGCGATTTCACCTCGTCCATCACGATGGCGAAGGGATCGCGCACACCGGTGGCGAGCAGCGCATCGCGCTCGGCGATCAGCGGATCGAATTTCTCGAACAGGTCGCGCGACGTGACATCGGCGGCCTCAGGTGCGTCGCTCGGCTGGATACCCGCTTCAGTCATTGCTTGAGCTCTTCCACCGCATCGACGAGCTGGCCGACATTTTCGATCTCGGCCTGTTGGTTCATCGTGATCAGGATATCGAACTCGTCTTCGATCGAGGCGACGAAATCCATCACCGTCAGGCTGTCCCATTCGAGATCGCCCGCGAAGGTCGTGCTTTCGCTCAATTCGGCGCCTTTTTCGTTAAACGGCTCGATCAACCCTTTCACTTGCGCGAAGGTGGCGGCTTTGTCAGTCATGATAGATCCTCGAAATACAATGTCCGCGCATGACGGCGGATTGCGGCGGTATCGCGGCGAAGGCTTGTCGATTTCATTGCCCTGTGCCAATCCCCTTGCATGTCGAGCTTAGGGGAAAACACGGGCGAAGGGGCGGATATGCGTTGGCCGGGCAGTGTCGACTATCTGCTTCGCACGACCCAGCAGCATCATGTTCAGCTTAGCCTGATCGCCGATCAAAAGGCGAGCATATTGATCGGCGCGACCTTTGTCGTGTTCACGCTGGCGCTGCGCGACGGGCTGACCGGCGATCTGTCAGTCGCATCCTTTGTACTTGCCTGTTTCTCGTTCCTGTCGGCGGCGTTCGGCGTGCTGGCGATCATTCCCTCGCTCAAGAAATCGAACGCGCCCGATGGCAATAACCGGTTGTTTTTCGGGACGTTCGCCGAGATAGACGAAGCGGACTATATCGACAGCATGCTCGAAAGACTGAAGGATCGCGAACAGGTCTATCGCCTGATGCTGCGCGATATCCACCAGAACGGAACCGTGCTCTATCGCAAGAAATACCGATTCCTGACCTATGCCTTCCGGATTTTCCTCGTCGGACTGGTGTTGTCCTTCTCGGCCTATCTCGTCGAGATAGCGCTGACGCAATTTTAGGCACGCTTCAGCCGAGCCAACCCTGATCGCGATACCAGTTCGCCGTTTCCGTCAATCCGCCGGAGAGTGCGATGTGCGGCGTCCAGACTGCGGACGGCGGGCGTTTGGCGGGATCGGCGACCCAGTCGGGGTGGCAGAAATAGCGCGCGCGGTCGGCGGTTAGCTTGGCATTCTTGCCGCGAAACAGCCGGTCGAGCCGCGCGCCGAGATGGACGAGCGGCGCGGGCATCGAAAAGCTTCGTACATCGCGGCCAACCGCCGCGCCGAGCGCTTCGCCAAACGCCTTGTGCGTCAGCCCGCCCCCGCGGCCGTCATCGGGTTCATAGGTTGCGCCGATGGTCTCGGGCGAGGCGATGCAGGCGAGAAACAGCCCGACGAGATCGTCGACATGGATCAATGACAGCCTGCCCGGCGGCGGCAGGACGATGCGGCCGCTCGCCGCCATGCGGAAAAGCTCGAGCGTTTCGCGGTCGCCCGACCCGTAGACCGCCGGCGGGCGGATGATCGTCCAGTCGACGCCGGAGCCGCGCACGAGCATCTCGCTCTCGTTCTTTGACCAGCCATAGTCGGACACTTCGGGCTCGCGCGCCGCGAGTGTCGAGATATGAGGAAGCGGCGAACATCGGTGCTCGCAGCGGCATCGAGCATATTCCGTGTGCCCGCGATATTGGCGTGCGCGAAACCGTCGCGATCGGCCGCGCTGATCGCGCCGGCGATATGGACGACGGCATCGCACCCTTCGCACAATGTGGCGAGCGCGGTTGTATCGTGAAGATCGCCGGGCACCCAATCGACGTCATCGCGCTGTGGCTGCTCGCGCCGGGCCAACGCTTTGACTTGATGGCCTGCGTCCGATGCCTGGCGCATAAAGTGCCCGCCGACAAAGCCCGTTCCTCCGGTCACTGCGAGTAGAGGTTTTGTACCCATTATCTGCACCGCCGCAGCGCGAGTGAATTTGGCTGTTGGCTAGGAAGGAAGGCGCAGGCCATGTGGTTCATGGTCGAGCCTTTCTGACGCCGCCCGCGGCCAAATTCGCCGCGCCCCGAAGGGGTTGGGAGGAGAGGCCCAATCTGACTGCTCCCTCCGGGCTTGAATATGAACCACATATCCTTCGCCCGAACGGCTTGCATCTTGGGCCTCTCCTCCCAACGGCGGCGGCGCAGATAATGGGTACAGAACCTAATCACAGCATCACCATATGATCGCGGTGGACGAGCGCAGAACGCGGCGCATAGCCGAGAATCGCTTCGAGCTCGGCGCTTCGCCGGCCGACGATGCTGGCCGCCGCTTCGCTGTCATATTCGCTCAGCCCGCGTGCGACCGGGGTGCCGTTCTTATCGACGATCTCGACCGGTTCGCCGCGATCGAACGCGCCGCCGACCTGCGTTGCGCCGGCCGCGAGCAAGCTGTTGCCGCCGCGGAGCGCCTTCACGGCACCATCGTCTATGGCGATCGTTCCGCCGACTGTCAGCCGCCCCGCCAGCCAAGCCTTGCGCGCATTTTCCGATTTCTCGGCGGCGAAGATCGTGCCGCGGCCCTTGTCGGCGAACAGGCCGAGCGGGTGGCCGTGCTGGCCCGATATGATCGCCAGCGGAATGCCCGCCCTGGTTGCGATGCGCGCTCCTTCGAGCTTCGAGGCCATGCCGCCCGAGCCCATGCCCGATCGCGAAGCGTCACCGGCCATCGCCAGCACTTTTTCGTCGATCGTCTCGACCGTATCGATCAGCCGGGCATCGGCGTTCGCCGCCGGATCTTCGGTGTAGAGCCCGTCGACATCGGAGAGCAGGATCACGCCGCCCGCGCCCGCCGCCTGGCCGATGCGCGCGGCGAGCCGGTCATTGTCGCCGAAGCGGATTTCCTCGGTCGCCACCGAATCATTTTCGTTGACCACCGGAATCGCGCCGAGGCCGAGCAGCCGGTCGAGCGTCGCCGAGGCGTTGAGATAGCGGCGGCGGTCCTCGAGGTCGCCGAGCGTGACGAGAATTTGCGCCGCGTGAATTGCGTGGTCGCCGAGCAACTGCGCCCAGCATTGCGAGAGCGCGATCTGCCCGGCGGCGGCGGCGGCCTGTGCATCGTCGAGGCTGCGCCGCCCGCCGCCCTCGAGCCCGAGCCGCCGCGCGCCGAGCGCGATCGCCCCCGACGAAACAATAATGATCTGCTGCCCGGCATCGTGCCGCGCCGCGATATCGGCGGTCAGTGTCGCCAGCCATTCGCGGCGCACCGCGCCGTCGCGCTCGACGAGCAGCGAGGAACCGACTTTGACGACGAGTCGGCGGCAGGCATCGGGCGCGAAACGCGCGGCGCTCAGCTTAGCGGCGACCATTGATCATCCCCGGAAAGCGCTTCATCGTCCACCGGGTCGGCCGGGGCGTCGATCAAGCCGATCAACCGGTCGAGCACCGCCTCGAGCCCTTCGCCGGTCGCGCCCGAAAGCGGCAGCACCGCCGATCCGCTGGCTTCGGCAAGTTCGTCCGCAATCGCCTCGGTCAGTTCCGGCCCGAGAATATCGACCTTGTTGAGCGCGATGATCTCGGGCTTGTCGGCAAGCCCCGCGCCATAATCGCCGAGCTCCTCGCGCACCGTCTTCCAGGCGGCAACCGGATCCTCGCCTGTGCCATCGACAAGGTGAAGCAACACCTGGCAGCGCTCGACATGGCCCAGAAAACGATCGCCGATCCCGGCGCCCTCGGCCGCCCCGGCGATCAGTCCGGGAATATCGGCCATGACGAAATCGCGCCCCTTATGCTCGACGACGCCGAGCTTGGGGTGGAGCGTGGTGAACGGATAATCGCCGACCTTGGTCTTGGCGTTCGAGACGAGGTTGAGGAAGGTCGATTTGCCGGCATTGGGCATGCCGAGCAGCCCGGCATCGGCGATCAGCTTGAGCCGTAGCCAGACCCACATTTCTTCGCCCGGTTCGCCGGGCTGGTGCTGCCGCGGCGCGCGGTTGGTCGAGCTTTTATAGGATAGATTGCCGCGTCCGCCCTGTCCGCCGGTTAGCAGCGTCTTGGTCTGCCCGACTTTGGTGAAATCGGCGAGCACGACCTCCTTGTCCTCGGTCAACACCTGCGTGCCGACGGGTACCTTGACGACGAGGTCCTTGCCGCCGGCGCCGGTCAGCTGCTTGCCGGCGCCGCCCTTGCCGCCCGGCGCCTTGAAATGCTGGGTGTAGCGGAAATCGATCAGCGTATTGAGACCCTCGACCGCCTCGAACACGACATCGCCGCCCCTGCCGCCATTGCCGCCATCGGGGCCGCCGAAGGCTATATATTTCTCGCGCCGGAAGCTGACGGCGCCAGGGCCGCCCGATCCGGAGCGCAGATAGATTTTGGCTTGGTCGAGAAAATGCATGGCAGCCGATGTAGGGAAGGGGGAGGGGCTTGACCAGAATGGCAGGCCAAAAGCGAGAGGCGCATCACAGAGAGATGCTAAACGGCTTCGATCTTCCAGCGCTCCATCGATTGGGTCAGCCGTCCTTCGGCGATATCGCGTGCGGTCTTGAGCGGCAGATCGAGCGATAGTGCAAGCTGCTTGCCCATCAGCGCATGGCCGAGTGCGAGCAGCACGAGTTCGAGCGTGTTTTCGTGCAGTTCGCGGTCGTCATGACCGGTTTCGCTGAGCTCGTCGACCAGTTCGTGGATCTTCTCGACGATCGGGTCGAGCGCATCCTCGTTGCCCGAGATCAGCATCCAGGAGGCAAGTGCGCCGGCCCCCTCCTTGTCGAAGGCATCGAACGTCAGGTCGACGATATCGCGCGCGCTGCCTTCGCCGGCGCGCGATTTGAGCACCGCCTCCCCGATCGTCTCGCAGACCGTTTCGGCGAGATAGGCGGCAAGCGCCTTTTGCAGCCCCGAAGCCGAACCGAAATGGTGGAGCAAATTGGCGTGCGTCCGCCCGATGCGTGCCGCCACCGCCTTGAGCGTCACCGATTGCGGCCCTGTCTCGATCAGCAATTGCCGCGCCGCACGCATCGCTGCGAGACGGGATTCCTCGGGGGTTAGGCGTTTTTTCACTATTGACATCTATGTAAGTAACGATCTAATATGAAACTCGAAAATAAGAAAAACACGTTCAAAATGGAGTCGCAACCATGAACACAAATACAACCCCTGTCGACCTGACAATTACGCCGCGCGATCGCCGCTTTGGCCGCGATGCCACGCAAAGCCGCTGGTGGATGAACAACGATCCGATCGCCACCGCCTTCTACAACGCGCTGTCGGTTACCTTTCCGCGCGGCGAAGCCTATTTCATCGAAGCGGTAAAGGCGCATCGCGATGGCGTGCCGCCGCGGCTCGAAAACGAAATCCGCGCTTTCGTCATGCAGGAAGTCATGCACAGCCGCGAGCATGTCGCCTTCAACCGCAAGGTCGCAGAGGCCGGTTACGATATTTCCGAGCTCGAAAAGGCGGTCGAAGATTCGATGGAAAAGACAAAAGACCGCCCGGCGATCGTCGATCTCGCCGTCACCATGGCGCTCGAACATTATACCGCGATTCTCGCTCACCAGTTCCTGCGCTACAAGGATCTTCTCGAAGGGGCCGAAGCCGAATGGGGCGATCTGTGGCGCTGGCATGCGATCGAGGAGATCGAGCATAAGGGCGTCGCCTATGATACCTGGCTCCATGCGACGAAGGACTGGTCGCGCTGGCAGCGCTGGAAGGTCAAATCTCGCGTCATGTTGCTCGTCACCATGCTCTTCTGGCCGCGCCGTATTCGCGGTATGAAGATCCTGCTCGCGCAGGACGGCATTACCGGCTGGCAGGCGTTCCGGCGGATCAACTGGTATCTCTGGGGACGTCCCGGCCAGCTCCGCCGTGCGCTCAAGCCATGGCTCGCCTATTTCCTTCCGGGCTTCCACCCGTGGAAGCATGACGACCGCGAATTGATCCAGCTCGCCGACAGCGAATATCAGGACGCCGTTCTGCCTTCGGCCACGTCGCAGGAGGCGATGGCCGCCTGACCCGGAAATCACTCAAGCCGGTGCTGTAAACCCGTTTCGGCGCCAGTTTGGATGGCGCTCTCCCCTTGCTCGCGATACTATCGGGCGAGGAGGGAGACATATGGGCCATGCAAAAATCGCCATCGCGGCGGCGGTTTGCGCCGCACAGCTCGGCGGATGCGCCAGCTATCGGATTTACGCGCCCGAGTTCGACGGGGTCGGCCCCGGCGGGCAGCCTTATCAATATAGCTCGACATCGGTGCTCGGCGACCAGGGCCTGTCGACCGAGGGGACGGGCTATACGGCCACCGAATGCCCCAATGCCGATCTCGCCGCGGTCGGCGTGCGGCGCAATTTCGGCCAAACGATCGTGACCTTGCTCACGCTCGGGGTCGTCTCTCCCGCTACGGTCGAATTCTACTGCGCCAAGCCGCCCGATCCGCCGATCCCCTGCGATTGCGAGGACGACGAGACAGGCGGCTAGGCGAGGGGAAGAGCGATGTCCGACGACACGACGATGTGGCAGTGGCTGCCGCAGAGCAGCGACTGGGAGAATTGGCACAAGACGATCGAGGGACCGATCGACGGCGTCTATATTCATCGCTACCCGCCCGATAATCCGGCGTTCGAGTTTGACGCGATCAACCGTTGCACCCGGCAGATCCAGCGCAGCATCGCCCATGCCCGCGCCGCCGGCCGGCCGGTGCGCGGCATAGGCCGCGGCTGGTCGCTGTCGGACATTACGCTGCCGCAAGGCCGGATGATCGATATCTCGCTGCTCAACGGCCGCGCTCCGGTCAAGAAATCGCAGATCGACCCGGCCTATCCGGGCGGCACCGCGGAACGGCGCAAGCTCTGGCTGGTCCAGGGCGGCACCTATATTTCCGAAATCAACAAGACGCTCGAAAGCAACCAGTTCGGGCGCTCGCTGCAAACCTCGGGCGCCGCCAACGGTCAGACGATCATCGGCGCGACCTCGACGGGCACGCATGGCTCGGCGCTGCATTTCGGGGCGCTCCACGATCATATCGTCGCGATCCATTTGATCACCAACGAAACGACGCAATATTGGATGGAACGCGAAAGCTATCCGGTGACCAAGGAAAGCGTGGCGCTCAATCTCGGTGCGAAACGTATTCGTGACGACGATCTTTTCAATGCGGTGGTAATGGGGCTCGGAGCCTTCGGAATCATCCACAATGTCGTCATCGAAACGCGCCCGCGCTTCCTGCTCGAGGCGATCAACAACGGCCATCTGACCGATCCGTTCGATATTCCCGACGGCGAGGTGCCGCAGTTGAACCGCCTGTTTTATGACGATGATATGCGCAAGCTGATCGCGACGCTCGATTTTGCCGCGCATCCGTCGCTCAAGCCGCCCGCCGGTTTCGCCAAGCCCTATTTCTTTCAGCCGATTATCGATCCCAACACGACGCCGGTCGAGGTGCTCGTGACGCAAATGTACAAGCTGCCGTGGAAGCAGGGCTATCAGCCCAATTACGCGGCGCGCGAGAGCACTTTCGGGCCGGGTTATGACTTCCTCTCGGTGGTCGGTTTCCTGCTCGATCGTTTCCAGAGGTTGACCGGGTTGTTCGCCGATATCGCCCGCGCGCAATTGTTCAACTATGCACCCAAGACCGGGAGCTGGGGCGAGCAATTCGGCTATAAGGCGCCGCGCACCAAGGTGGCGAGCGGATCGGTCGCGGTGCCGCTCGACCGGGCGATCGAGACGCTCGATGCGCTTATCGATCTCAACAAGCGACTCGGCGGAACGCCGCTCGTCTTCGGCTGCCGCTATGTCCGCAAGTCACCGGCGCTGCTCGCCTTCAACAAATGGGACACGACCCTGGTGGTCAGCGTCGACGGCGTCGAAAACGCCAAGGCGCGCCAGTTCTTTAAGGCGATGCCCGACACGATGGAGGCGGCCGGCATCCCCTTCACCCAGCATTGGGGGAAGACCAACCATTATACCAAGCAGCGGATTGCCACCGCCTATGGCGACAATGCCATGCACTGGATCGCCGCGCGCGAGGAATTGCTGCCCGACCCCGCCGATCGCGCGATGTTCGAGAACGATTATCTGAGGGCGCGCGGGCTCGTTTAAGCTGCGAGCGCCGGCTCCATCCGTACCGGAATGTCGGCGGTGTCGTCCTCCGTATCGAGTTCGTAGAGGACGCAATCGACATCATGGCCGCGGCCGCGCGAAAAGCGTGGTTCGACGCGGCCCGTAGGGCGAAAACCGAGCTTGCACAGCACATTGCCAGAGGCCGGATTGTCGACGAAATGGCCCGAGACGAAGTGGCGATGGCCGAGCGCGATGCGCGCGGCGTCGATCGCGGCGATGCCGGCCTCGGTCGTCAGGCCGCGGCCCCAATAATCGGGAGTCAGCCAATAGCCGAGCTCGACTTCGCCGTCCTGCTCGTGAAATCCGATGCCGCCGATCATCCGTCCGGGACGCTCGACCCGGTCGATCATCTGAAAGTTCGGCAGATAGGGATCCTGCTCCGCCAAGAGAAACCCCTCGGCATCTTCGAGACGATAGGGCCAGGGCGCCTGGGCGAGATTGCGGATCACGCTCTTATGCGCGATCGCTTCCGTCAGCTCGGGCGCATCCTCGATCCAGCCGGGCCTCAGCAAGAGCCTATCGGTAATGGCGAACATGTCTCTCTCTCCATGCGCCCCTTACGCTTCGCAATTTAGAAGCGTTCGGTGACATTATTATGAGAGAGATCACAAAAAAGGGAGATCGGGTCAGCCCGTCTCCCTCAATCGGCCCCGTTTCCGGAACCATCGGGCTGCCCCTCTCGGGAACAGCCCTTTATCGACTGTTCCTATTCCGCCGCTTCGGCCATTTCCACGCCCACATAGGTTCGATTGTTACGACCCTTTTTGAACGCGACCTTGCCGTCGCAGAGCGCGAAAATCGTGTGATCGCGGCCGAGACCGACATTGTCCGCCGGAATCCATTTGGTGCCGCGCTGGCGCACGATAATGTTGCCCGCCACGACGCTTTCGCCGCCGAACTTTTTCACACCAAGATATTTCGGGTTGGAATCGCGACCGTTGCGCGATGAACCGCCTGCTTTCTTATGTGCCATCGTTACGCGTCCTTATCTTCCGCTTTGGGCGCAGCCTTTTTGGCAGGCGCTTTCTTGGCCGGAGCCTTTTTAGCGGCGGTTTTCTTGGCAGCCGGTTTGTCGCCGTCCGCCTTTTTGGCCGGAGCCTTCTTCGCCGGAGCTTTCTTGGCGGGAGCAGCCTTGGCTTTTGTCTCGCCCCCGTCCTTGTCAGCGTCCTTTTTTGCAGCCGCCTTTTTCGGTGCGGCTGTCTTCGCCGCGCCGCCGATGCCGGTGATCCTGAGCGTCGTCAGCTGCTGGCGATGGCCGTTCCTGCGGCGATAACCCTGGCGCCGTTTCTTCTTGAAGATGATGGTCTTGTCGCCCTTGCCCTGCTCGACGATCTCGGCGTGCACGTTAAGGTCTTTGGTGTCTTCGAGCTTGTCGCCCTCACCGGCCATCAGAACATCGCCCAGCGAGACGGCATCGCCGGCATCGCCCGCGATCTTCTCGACGGTAATGTAATCTCCTTCGGCGACGCGATATTGTTTGCCGCCAGTGCGCACTACAGCGAACATGGTCCTGGTTCTTCTCTATCGAATTTTGTTGTCGCGCGCAGAATCGGCCACGGCCAATCCCCCGCGCGAGAAAGGCGGCGAGATATGGGATGAGGCCGGAATTGTCAACCGCGCGCGGCGCGGAAATTCAGGCCGCTTCGGCGGCTCCGTCCTCATCGCCCTCGCCGAGAAAACGGCGCACATGCGCGACGAACTCTTCGGCATGGCTGAGCATGAAGAGATGGCCGCCATCGGGGACGATTTCGAGCTGACTGTTGGGGATCAGCGCATGGAGGATTTGCCCGTTGATCGGTCGCACGATCGGATCGCGGTCTCCGGTCATGATCAGCGTGGGGATATTCATGAACGGCAGGAAGGGCGCGCTCGTCCATCCCGCTATGGCAAGCAGCTGAAGGAAATAGCCCATTTTCGACGGTGGCTTGATACGATGGACATGACCCTTGGAATCATGGGGATCGTGCGTACCGCCATAGAGCGTTGCGAAATGTTTCTTCATGAATTCCGGATCGATATAACGGCGCGGATCGATCATTTTCGAAAGCGCTTCGAACTTGCCGGGCACCATTATCATCCCTGCGGTCGTGGCGACCAGGATCAGCCGGTTGACGCGCCGGCCATGCTGTAACGCAAACTGCTGCGCCATCGCGCCGCCCCAGCTGACGCCCATGACATCGATTTCGCCCATCCCGTAGCGATCGAGAATCAGGGCGCTGATCCTCGCCATCCATATGGCGTTATAGGGAACTGCCGTTTCAGGAGAATCGCCGACGCCCGGCATGTCGAAGGTGATGAAGTCCCGGTCGTTCAGCCTCTCGGGCAGCGGGGCCGCGACTTCGGTATTGGCGCCGATACCGTTGAAAAAGAGAATCGGACGATTGCCGTTCGCGGGCCCCTTATGGCGCCAACAAGCGACATTGAGCTGTTTGCCATCGACCGTTTCGACCGAATATTCAGGCGCATGCATTTGGGATTTCGGCATAGGGTTCCTTCACTTGCGCTACGTGCGTCATGCCGGGCTTGATCGGGCATCCAGTGTCAAAAGCGGCACCGGCCGCCGCGCCGGATCCCGGCTAAAGCCCGGGGTGTCGCCTGTTACTCCAGCACATAGGTCCCCGGTGCAGGATCGAGTGCGGGATGCTGCTTGCTGCCGACCGATTTCGGCGCCTTCTTCTCTTCTCCCGACCGCTTTTGCAGCCATTTCATCCAGTGCGGCCACCAGCTTTCGCCGATTTCTTCGGTGCCTTCCATCCATTTATCCACCGATTTTGGCGGCTTGCCGGATTTCTTGGATTTGTAATAGCGCGCCTTGGGGTTGCCCGGGGGGTTGAGGATCGCCTGCATATGCCCCGAATGCGATAATATGAACTCGACATTCTTCGATCCGAAAAGCTGCGTCGAGCGATAACAGGCGCGCCACGGCGTGATATGATCGGTGACGCCGCCAAGGATGAAGAGATCGCTCTTCACCTTGGTCAGGTCGAGCGTGTGATCGGCGATTTCATAGGTTCCGGGTTCGGCATAGGCATTGGCCTCGAACAGATCGAGGAAATCGCCCATCAAGGTCGCCGATAGGTTCGTCGCGTCGGCGTTCCAGAACAATACATCGAAAGCCGGCGGGTCTTCGCCCATCAGATAATTGTTGATGACATAGTTCCAGATCAGATCGTTGGGCCGGAGCCAGGCAAAGCCGCGCGCCATCGAGCTGCCTTCGATCACACCCTTCTTTGCCGCACGCCGCTTGGCCAGCTTGATGCCGTTTTCGCTGACCAGCGAACTCGCCTCGGTGTCGCCGGGCTTGGGCTCGAGAACACAGACCATCATCGTTGCCGATCCGATCCGGTCGTCCTTTTCCGCTGCTAGCTTCGAAAGCAGCACTGACATCGTCTGCCCGCCCGAACAGCCGCCCGAGACGTTGATCGTGTCCGATCCGGTGATCTCCTGAATTACGTCGAGCGCCTCAATGCAACAGTCGATATAGTCGGCCATGCCCCAGACGCCTTGCTCGTCGTTCGGGTTGCGCCAGCTGATGACGAAGGTCTGAATGCCGTGATCGAGCTGATATTTGACGACGCTCTTTTCGGGCGAGAGGTCGTTGATATACATTTTGTTGATCTGCGGCGGGATCGTCAGCTGCGGGATTTCGTACACCTTGTCGGTCGTCGGCGCATAATGGAGCAGCTCCATCATCTCGTTGCGATAGACGACCGCGCCTTGCGAGGTGGCGACATTCTCGCCGAGCTTGAACGGTTTCTTGTCAACCTGACTGACCATGAAGTCATTCTGCGTCATGTCCTCATAGGCGTTTTTAAGCCCCTTGATCAGCGACATGCCGCCGCTGTCGATCAGCCGCTTTTGCGCCATCGGGTTGCCGGCAAGCGTGTTGGTGGGCGAGAGCGCGTCGATAATGATCTGCGATATGAAGCTCGCCCGGTCGCGCTCGATCGGATCGAGATCGAGATCGTCGAGCCAGTGTTTGGTGCCTTTCTCGACCGCGAGAAAATACTGCATCCCGGCGCGGAAAAAGGGGTTGAAGCGGAACGCCGGGTCCTGGAAGCGGCGATCCTTGGGATGCGGCGCGAGCTCGGACTTGCCCGTCATGATCTGGACGACATCTTCGGAAAAGCCCTGGGCATGTTTGAAGGTCTTTTGCGGGTCGGACGCAGTTTGCCGCAGCATCATCGCGATCGCGCCGACGAAATCCTCGCGCGCCAGACCGACCAGCGGCCCCAGCGCCATCGAGACCTTGGGTTCGTCTTCAAAAGTCGTATTTTCCTGCGCCATTGCATTTCCCTCATTTTCTTTGTCAGGAAGAGTGCGGCGGAAGGGCGCGGCGTGTCAAATGATTGCTGTGCCGAATTGGGATGGCGGCGAGTTTAGAGAAACCGTTTGCCCTGAGCCTGTCGAAGGGCTGTCCTTCACTTTGAACTGTTGAAAAGAAAGTGCAGGGCTTCGACAGGCTCAGCCCAAACGGGTTAGGGAGGCAATTGGAATGACTCTAGAAATCGAAC
Organism: Sphingomonadaceae bacterium; assembly: GCA_013001755.1. Taxonomy (GTDB): domain Bacteria; phylum Pseudomonadota; class Alphaproteobacteria; order Sphingomonadales; family Sphingomonadaceae; genus Parasphingopyxis. The sequence goes on along the minus strand of JABDLY010000178.1, from coordinate 7,302 downwards.
TCACCGATACCCTGCGCCGCGCTACCGCGGCTGACTGGCGAACGCTCGGCGCGATTACCGGCGAGGCGTTTAGCAGCGATCCGGTGTCGTCGTGGATCTTCGGTAATTCCGCCGGCATGGCGCCGGTGTTCGGGCGGCAGGCGCGCGATATCTATCTTCCGCGCGGCATCTGCCATCTCGCGGGCGATGACGGGGCGACGATGTGGCTGCTCCCTGGCGAGAGCAACGATATGCCGCTGATGGGCCAGTTTAGCATGGCGTGGAATATGATCCGGCATGGCGGTTTTGGCGCTGCCCGGCGCGGGGCGACGGCAGGCACCAATATGGCGCGGCATCACCCCGAGGAGCCGCATGCCTATCTCTATACGATCGCCGTGCGTCCCGGCGCGCAGGGCAGGGGGATCGGGCGGAGCCTGCTCGCGCCGATGCTCGATGCCTGCGATCGCGCGCGCCTTCCGGCTTATCTGGAGAACTCGAACCCGCGCAACCATGCGCTCTACGCCGCGCATGGCTTCGAACATGTCGAGCATTTCGAGGCCGGACCGGGCGGTCCGCCGCTCGAAGCGATGTGGCGACCGGCACGCGCTTAAGCATCTTTCGCGTTTCGCGATTCCGGGGTGCTGTGATAGCTTCAGCCCGAACAGGAGGGATTTATGCAGCAACTGACCGGCATGGACGCCAGCTTCGTCTATATGGAGACGCCGAACAGCCCGATGCATATCGGTTCGCTGGCGATCTACGATCCTTCGACATCGGCCAAGGGCAAGCTGCGTTTCAAGGAAGTTCTCGATTTCGTCGAAAGCCGGCTCGACGGCGCCTGGGCATTCCGCCGCAAGCTGGTGCGCGTGCCCTTCGATCTTGATCATCCCTATTGGGTCGAGGATTCCGACTTCGATCTTGAATATCATGTCCGCCATATCGCGCTTCCCGAGCCCGGCGATTGGCGGCAGCTTTGCATTCTCGCCGCGCGTCTCCACTCGCGACCGCTCGATATGACCAAGCCGCTCTGGGAATTCACGATCATCGAAGGTCTCGACAATGTCGAGGGCATACCCAAAGGCTGTATCGCGCTGCTTTCCAAGGTTCATCACGCGGCGATCGACGGCATGTCGGGCGTCGAAATGACGACGGCTATCCATGATCTTACCCCCGATGCGCCGCCGCGCGAATTCGATATGGACTGGAAACCCGAGCGCGATCCCGCCGATGCGGAACTTCTGATCCGGGCGCAGGTCAACGCTGTGCGCCAGCCGTTCAAGATTGCCGATATCATCGCGCGCAGCCTGCCCGGCATGGCCAAGGCGAGCAGCGGATTGTTGCGCCGCGAACTCGATCTACCCTCAAGCAACACCGCGCCGAACACCTTGTTGAACGGTACGGTATCCTCGCACCGCGTGTTCGATGGCGTCCGTTTCGATCTCGATGAGATCAAGGCGATGAAGAACGCTGTCGAGGGCGCGACAGTCAACGATGTCATCCTCTCAATCGTCGGCGGGGGATTGCGCAAATATCTGCAATCGAAAAACGATCTGCCGAAAGAGGATTTGCTGGCGATGGCGCCGATCTCGGTGCGCACCGAAGACGAAAAGAGCGCGCTCGGCAACCAGGTCTCGGCGATGATCGTCAATCTCGGCAGCGGCGTAGAGGATCCGGTCGAACGGTTGCGCTACGTCCATGATCGTTCGCAGAAATCGAAGAAGCTGACCCACGCCGTCGGCGCGCGCAACCTGTCGCGCTTCAGCGAAATGGCGCCGGGCGGGCTGATGGGGCTTGCCGCGCGGATGTATTCGCGCGCGGGCCTCGCCAATATGCACGATCCGACGTTCAACTGTGTCGTCACCAATGTGCCCGGCCCGCCAATGCCGCTCTATTTCGCAGGCGCCGAGCTGGTCGAACAATATGGCTTCGGGCCAGTGTTCGACGGCATGGGGCTGATCGTGCCGGTCTACAGCTATAACGGAACGATCTGCGTATCGTTCACCGGCGATCGCAACCAAATCGGCGATCCGGAAAACCTCGCCGCGGCGTTCCGCGAGGCGTTCGACGACCTGCGCGCTGCGCTTGTCGAACCGAAGCGGAAATCCACGAAGAAGAAGGCGCCGGCGAAGAAAAAATCGTCTGCCAAGAGGAAAGCGAAAGCCGCTTCGTAGCGCTAGCCGGCTGGTTCCAGCGCCTGTTACGCAGCGATTTATGATGCCAGATTCAACCCGGTCCGCAGCCAGCGACCACGGATTGGAATAGGACAATCGTGGTGGCGGGCTAGCGGCCCGAAGGGAAGAGCGCTCGCGCTACGCCGCGCGGACGTTCGAACGGCGCCCACTCGCCCTCTTTCTGGGCCAGCCGTTCGGCGATCGCATAGAGCACCGGACCGTTGACGCCGAGCCCGCAATGGCTGCCATAGACTTCGACATTTTCCGAATGGCGGCTCTCGGCGACCCGGCAATTCTGCCACGGCACCACACCGTCGGCCTTGGTGTATATGGCCGTCGTCGGCACCTCGGGAACGCCCGAAATCTCGCCCATTTGCCGGCGTACGCGCTCGTTGCTGATTTTCTCGCCGGTCGCGGCTTCATAGACCCGCCACACCGATGTTGCACGGCCATTGCCGCGCAGCGGCGAGCCGAGCGTTATGACCTGGCGGACAAGATCGGGCGCGTGAACGCTCAGGTGGCGCGACAGCGCGCCGCCCAGGCTCCAGCCGACCAGGCTGACTTTCTGGCCGGTGGCTTCATGAATTTCGCGCACCCGCGCAAACAGCAATTCGCCATCGATACCGGTTGCGCGCGGGCCAAGGTTGCGGCCGAGTTCCCATTTATGAACGTCATGGCCCATCCGCCGCAGATAGCGCCGCATGATCCGCATCGAGCGGTCGGTCGCCATGAAACCGGGGAGCAGCATCACCGGATGTCCGTCGCCGCGTGGGGCGGTGTAGAGCAACGGTGCCGCCAGCGGCAGTGTCGCGACCTCGAAGAGCGCGCGATGCAGCTCCGAAAAGGCCAGAAGACGTGAAGGCGGCGAGACTGCCTGGTCCGCGGGCGGTGATGCTGCTGCTGTGGCCAAAATTATCTACTCCTGCCGTTGAGGCGGTGAATCACCATAATATGGCCGTTTCGCACTGCGGCAGGTGTCAATGCCGGTGCTCGGGGCGCAAAGTGTAGCGGCCCTTCGCATAATCGTCGAAAATGCCGCCGATCGCCGGATGGTCGATCGGTTCGTCGCTGTCGTCGGGGAGGAGGTTCTGCTGGCTGACATAGGCGACATAGCTGCTGTCGTCATTTTCGGCGAGCAGGTGATAGAAAGGCTGGTCGCGCCGCGGGCGGATATCCTTGGGTATCGACTGATACCAGTCCTCGCTATTGGCAAAAACCGGATCGATATCGAAAATAACGCCGCGAAATTCGAACATCCGATGCTTGACGACATCGCCGATATTGAAATTGGCGTGCGCCACCGGCGGTGCATCCTTGCCGAGTGCACCGCGATCGAGCGGGGAAGGGACATCATGTTCCATCACAACAGGAATGTAGGGAGCGCGATTCGGGCTGGCAAGGTCAGTTTGTCGGCATGGCCTTGGCAACCATGCCGGCATCGGCTAGAGCGCGCCGCTTCGACGGCCTGCCGTTTTTTGTGCGGCGCACCCAAATATTGCGGAGAGGTGCCGGAGTGGTCGAACGGGGCGGTCTCGAAAACCGTTGTGCCTTATGGGTACCGTGGGTTCGAATCCCACCCTCTCCGCCACAGACCTGTTTCTGGCCATTCCTCACAATCAAACAATACTGAGTTTTGATAAGGTTTTCTGGGCTTGATTGCTCCCTGACCGAACCTTGCAGTTCCCGAGCAGCCCAACTATGATGTGGGAGTATATGTGGGAGCGGGATGAATGGGCAAGCTTACAGCAGCGGCGGTCAAGGCGCTTAAGGAAGCCGGGCGTTTCGGCGATGGAGACGGGCTGTTTCTGCTTGTCAGCAAGACAGGTTCACGCAGTTGGGTGGTTCGCGCCCAGAAGAACGGGCGACGGCGCGACATTGGGCTTGGTAGTGCGGCCAAGGTTACGCTCGCAGATGCACGGGATCGTGCGGCTGTTGTCCGCTCGCAAATAGAGGCGGGAATCGACCCCGTTGCTGAAAGGCGCAAAGCAGCTGGCGTCCCGACATTCCGTGAAGCGGCGGCGCTGGTTCATGCCGAAAACCAGAAGGGCTGGAAGAACGGCAAGCATAACAAACAATGGATTTCATCGCTGGAGACCGATTGCTTTCCGGCGATAGGCGACATTGCAATATCCGAACTGGATGGCCCAGCCGTGCGCGATGTGCTGGCGAATATCTGGTTGAAGAAGCCCGAAACCGCACGTCGCATTCGGCAGCGGATAAACCAAATCGTGAATTGGGCCATCGGTAAGGGCTATCGCGATGCTCCACTCCCAATGGAGGCAATCCAAAAGTCGCTTCCCAAGCAGCGGCGTAGGGTTCGCCATCACAAAGCGATGCCCTTTGTGGAAGTTCCCGATTTCGTGCGAGATATGCGCGCGCGCGAAACTATGGGACGGTTGGCGCTGGAGGCTCTGATATTCACGGCGGCGCGCTCAGGCGAAATCCGATTGGCGACGTGGGATGAAATCGATTTCGAGCAAGCGCTTTGGACAATTCCCGCCGAACGCATGAAGGCGGGGCGGACGCATGTAGTCCCCTTGACGAAACCATCCTTACGGTTGTTTCGGCGAATGCGAGGCTGGCGCACGGCGGGCAGTCCCCTAGTTTTCCCCGGTGCGAAACGTGGCAAGCCGCTGTCCGATATGACGCTGACGAAGGTCTTACGCGACATGGGCCGCGACGAAACGCCGCACGGGTTCCGCTCCAGCTTCAAGGACTGGGCGGCGGAAACGACAAATTTCGCAAACGAACTTTCGGAGGCGGCGCTTGCCCACACAATAAAGGACAAGACGGAGGCGTCATACCGTCGCGGCAACTTATTGGAGAAGCGTCGCAGCATGATGGAAGCATGGGGGCGGTTTTGTGACGACGCTGATGAGAACATTTTGACGTTAGCGGCATCATGATTAAACTACCTAGCGAGCAGCAACATTCAGACATATTTGCGCATGAGTATGCCTTTAGTGATGACGAGCGTGACAGGATTCATTGGAGGCTAGGAGCCCTGCTGAACGGCGTCATGCGCATTCACAGAATGGCCGCAGCAGAAGTATCAAGATCTGTTTTAAGGTCTAACCGTCTCGAATTAACTCAGCATGCTGCAAATCTTATCGGTGATATTTGCGGAGATTGGGTGAAGCTTTCCACCAACGACGCAGACACTCCACTCGAATACATCGAGCTTGCACTCCGCACATGGCAATCACCGATTGCCATGCATGACAAGCATGACCATTTTTGGTTTGAATTTATCGACGAAATCGCTCGGTTGAGGTTCGGAGATGAGCCAGAATTGCTGCTTCCCGCGCCGCGCCCTCCCGGCTCACACCCGCAACCAGCCAAAATATCATTCAGGCGATTAGCGGCACTACAATGGTCAGAATATTTGAAGGCGCGAGGTCTAAAACCAGGTATCTCTAATTCCGCAGTTTCTCTGGCGTTTGGAACTGATTGGGACGCCATCCGGAAATGGCAACGTGCAGCCAAGAAAGTGTTAGGCGAAGAATATGTTGAAACTTCACTGCGACATGCCGGTGAGGGTTTCGGACTACAATTTCAGTTTCCCAAATATCACGAAGCACTGTTTCATTACGGCGCGGCATATCGTCAGTTGTTGGGCTTAAAATTGATATCGTATGATGCCTTTCTAGAAGCCACTTTGGGACAAGATAGCGCGTAGATTTTCCGGAAAAGCCCAGCGTTATATCTTCCATGTGATTCATACTTTTTCTTCCATATGCAAGATGATGCCCTTGCGTCCGTAGGGGTCGTGTCTCGGCGAAACCGAGCAAGGAACCAATGCAATGGACCGAAAAGAACTGATGACCGTAGGCGATTTTCTCGCTCGCTATTCATGCAGCCGGACGGAATTTTACCGGCAGGTAAATGCTGGCCGGATTAGGCTCACCAAGCTGGGAACTGCCAGCCGCGTTGCGCAAGCAGATGCCGACGCCTGGGTGGATTCGCTGCCCGTCAAGAATGGGGAGGCTGCAAATGCATAGCTTGGCACAAGAAAAATCCCCCAAGGCCGGGCTAGCGGCCAAGGGGGACACCATCGCTCATGTGGAAACAATCGCGAAGTCGGTAAATTACGCCGAATCCGTCCGTAAGTGCAAGCGCAAACACGTATCTGCCATCGGTCCTCATGGAAGTTTCGCGGTCACCGGCCAAGTTGCCAAGGCGCTTCTGGCGCTGGTGGAAGCTGACGAACAGGGCGTGACAGCTCAGGAGTGCGACAGCTCGCCCAATCGACTGGGAGCCTATGTGCACACGCTGCGGCGTCGGCGCGAATTGATTATTGAGACGGTGCGCGAACCGCATGATGGCGGCTGGCATGGACGTTATGTGCTGCACTCGCCTGTGACCATATTGGAGGCGGAACAATGAGCGGCGCCGACAACAACATCCTGCTATTCGAGCAGCGGCAACGCGGCGACTTTTGGAAGCTGCAACTGTGCACCTACAATGGAAACACGGCCATCGACTGGCGCAAATGGTATCTGGACGATGAAGGTGTGATGCGCGCCACCAAGCAAGGCGTCAGGATTCCTCTGGAGCGCCAGCCGGACCTATTGGCTGCCATCGAAGCCTGCCAGCTTAAAGATGCGCCTGACAGGCATTCTCCCGTTTCTTAACGGGAAATAGCGGGGCGGCTGGGAACGGTCGCCCCTTTCCTTTGTCTGCCAATCTTGAAACTTGGGAAAGGAGGCCGCCATTGGCTTCTTTCAAATCCGGCCGTCCAATTGAAACTGGCGGAAACTGGCCAGAGCCGGAAACTGGTACGCCGTTTGCATTATATAGCTATTCAAAGAGTGACGCGGCGTTTTCATCTCACGTTGATGCTGCAGTGGAAAAGCAGCGCGGCATTGCGAGTGCGGCGAGGCCGGCTTCGGCATCTAGTTCAGAGCAAAAACAGGGCTGGGGCGGTGCGCGCAATCGTGCTGACAGAGTTAGCGATAGCCTATCGTTGCATCAGGCCGAGGGCATTGTTCGGGCGGCACGTCGAGCCTGTGCAATTGGCCTGCCGTTCAACCGGCATGTGACGATCCATCTGGAGCGGGCTGGCGTACCCGATGCCGAGGCAGCTGTGGCGATTGGAGCCTATCTGACATTGGCGCGTGACTTCTTGCGAAAACGCGGCTGGGTGCTTGCC
>JABDLY010000148.1 GCA_013001755.1 Sphingomonadaceae bacterium | reverse complement strand
GCTGCGCTCCGCGCGGCTCTCGCCAACCTTGCGGCACCAAGGGATGCGGCTGGCTTTTCCGATCTTGGCGATATCGAAGTGATTGGAGACGATCTGGAGGCCGGCCAGGCTGCGCTCGCCAACAAAGTCAGCGATGCTCTGGGTTCTTACGACCGCGTCGTCGTTCTGGGTGGCGGGCACGAAACGGCGTTCGGCAGCTTTAGTGGTCTTGCCCGAAAATACCCCGGCAAGCAGATCGGCATCATCAATCTGGATGCCCATCTCGATTTGCGGCTGGTGGGGCAGAACGGGGCATCCTCAGGGACACCCTTCACGCAGATCAGGAACCTGGACCCGGAGAGCTTCGACTATCTTTGCCTTGGCTTTGCCGAGGAATCTAACACGGCCGCGCTCCTGGCCCGCGCGCAAGACTGGGGCGTCAACATCATCTCGGACCATGCGCTTATTGCCGACCACAACGCCGCGGATCAGGCCATAGACGATATCATCGACCGCTCGGACATCATTTACCTGACAATCGATATCGACGTGCTGCCGCATTTCCAGGCGCCCGGAGTCAGCGCGCCGGCAGCAAGGGGGGTGCCTCTTTCCACCATCGAGCATCTTGTTCGATATGTCCTAAATAGCTGCGATATATCGCGCACCGATTGTCCGCTCGCCGACATTGTCGAGCTATCGCCGCCGAATGACCCGCAAAACGTAACCGCAAGAAGCGCTTCCTTACTGGTTCGACAACTGCTTTTTTCTTAGTCGGTTTTGGGATATTACGGAAAATTATCACCTAAATTCAGGCCGTTGTGGTTTCCGAAGCTTCGAGCGTTTCGCTGGCCGCAGTCCAGCGTTCTTCCTGTTGTTCGATCTTCGCTTCAATGTCCGCGCGCTGTTTCATCAGCTCGGTCATAGTCTTGCCCGCATATTTCCCCGTCGCGTCTTCGGGGGCGAACATCGCGCGATCGATGGCAGTGCGTTCCGCTTCCAATTTGGCAATCGCATGTTCGGAGGCGGTTATCTCCTTACGCAGGGCCTGTGTTCGTTTGCGCGCTTCAGCCGCTTCCTGCCGCGCCTGCCTGCCTTTTTTGCGACTGCCTTCCTTCGGCTCGGCGCTCTCGCCCGCGCCATTCCGGCCCAGCACGAGATCGGTATAATCGTCGATTGAGCCTTCGAATTCGGTCGCCGTTCCCTCACCGATCAGGATCAGCCGGTCCGCTGTCAGTTCGAGCATATGCCGGTCATGGCTGACGATCACGACCGCACCGCTATAGTCGTTGAGCGCCTGCACCAACGCCTCGCGCGCGTCGACATCCAGATGGTTTGTCGGCTCGTCCAAAATCAGCAAATGCGGCGCGTCCCGGGTGATCAACGCCAGTGCAAGCCTTGCCCGTTCGCCGCCCGATAGCTTCGCCACGCGCATCGTCGCCTTGTCGCCCGAAAAACCGAACCGCCCGAGCTGCGCGCGCACCGCGCCTGGTTTTGCATCGGGCATTATCCGCGTCATGTGAGCAAGCGGTGTGTCGTCGCCGTCGAGCTCTTCGACTTGATATTGCGTGAAATATCCGACGCGGGTACGGCCATGTACGGCCATTTCGCCTGCCATCGGCTCAAGCTGCCTGGCGAGCAATCGCGCCAACGTCGTCTTGCCATTCCCGTTGCGGCCGAGAAACGCCAGCCTGTCTTCGGGGTCGATGCGCAGCGACACATTGCGGAGCACGGGCTTTCCGTCATAGCCCACCGCTGCATCATCCAGTACAATCATCGGCGGGCGCATTTCGCCGGGGCTCGGGAAGCCGAAGGTGAGGGTGGGATCTTCCACCGCCGCCGCTATTGGCGACATGCGATTGAGGGCCTTCAAGCGGCTCTGCGCCTGCTTCGCCGCATGCGCCTTGGCGCGCCAGCGATCGACAAAGGCCTTGAGTTTTTGTTGTTCGGCGAGCTGCTTCTCGCGCGCTGCGGCGGTGTGCGCAGCGTGCTCGGCGCGTTGTTTCTCGAACGCGTCATAGCCGCCGGGATAGAGTTTCGTCTTTCCCTGCGTCAGATGGAGGATATGATCCGCGACATTATTGAGCAGATCGCGCTCATGGCTGATCACCAGCATCGTGCCGCGATAGGCGGCGAGGAAATTTTCGAGCCACAATGTCGCTTCCAGATCGAGATGGTTCGACGGCTCATCGAGCAGCAACAGATCGGGGTCGGTGAACAGCAGCGCCGCCAGCCCGACCCGCATCCGCCAGCCACCGGAGAAAGTATGCAACGGCCGGTTCTGCATCGCTTCGTCGAAACCCAACCCGTCGAGAATGCGCGCCGCGCGAGCAGGAGCGGCATGCGCATCCATCGCGTTCAGGCGTTCGTGAATGTCGCTTATGCGCTGCATATCGGTGGCGGTTTCCGCTTCGGCCAGTAATCTGCCACGCTCGCGATGTGCGGCCAGCACGGTCTCCAGAGGCGTCGCTTCACCTTCCGGTGCGTCCTGCGCGATGTAGCCGATGGTCGTATCGTTCGGAATTTCTATCGCGCCGTCATCGAGCTCCAGCTCGCCGATAATAGCGCGCATGAGGGTGGATTTGCCCGCGCCATTACGGCCGACCATGCCGATCTTGGCGCCCGGAGGCAGCGCCGCACTCGCGCCTTCCAATATAGGCGTTCCGCCAAGGCGGACTTTGAGATTGGTAAAGTTGATCATTGGCTGGTTTGGACCAACTGCCTGAGAGAGAATTGTGGAAGAGGCGGGCGGTTAGTGCATAAGCGGCGGTGGCGCAATAATCGCATCCAGCGACAGACATGAAAGAAACCAAATGGCGAAAGAGCATTTTGAACGGCACAAACAGCCATGGAAAGCCGACGAGGTCGCAAAGCTGCGGCTGCTTGCCGGGAAAGGCATGGGGCTGAAAGCGATCTCGAAAGCCCTGACGCGGAGTGAGGAATCAACGCGCGACAAGGCGAAGAAGGACAAAATCAAAATCGCGAAAAAGCGATAGGTTGCAAGCGCGTTCGGTGACTGGGAAATCCTACGATGCAATTGTCCTCGGTGCAGGGGCGGCGGGGCTGATGTGCGCAGCGGTCGCGGCGCAGCGCGGGCGCCGGATATTGCTCCTCGAACGAGCCGACAAACCCGGAAAGAAGATTCTGATCTCCGGCGGTGGCCGATGCAATTTCACGAATATTCACACCGCCCCCGAACGCTATATCTCCACCAATCCGCATTTCGCCAAGTCGGCGCTCAGCCGATACGCCGCTCAGGATTTCATCGATCTTGTCGATAGCCATGGAATCGCCTGGCATGAAAAGACGCTGGGACAGTTGTTCTGCAATGGCTCAGCACAGCAAATTGTCGATATGCTGCTGGAGGAGAGCGCCAGAGGCGGTGTCGAACTGGCGTGCGAGAAGGATATTGCCGATGTCTCGCATGCCGATGGTCGTTTCTCGGTCACGACGGACCAACGGACGGCCGAGGCAACGTCGTTTGTGATCGCGACCGGTGGCCCATCGATACCCAAAATGGGTGCAACGGGCTTCGCCTATGATCTTGCCCGGCAATTCAGGATGAAGATTGTCGAACCGCGACCGGCGTTGGTGCCGCTGACGTTGGGCGGAGACGATGTCTTGTTTCGGGAATTATCGGGCGTAGCGGCGGACATCTTGGCGCGGAGCGCAAGGACGAGTTTCCGTGAGGCGGCGCTGTTCACCCATAAAGGCCTGTCTGGCCCGGCTATTCTGCAAATTTCATCCTATTGGCGGCACGGCGAACCTATCGGCATCGACTTTTTCCCGGATCATGATGCCGGTTGGATGGTGGAGGCCAAACGTTCCAGACCAAGCGTCACTTTCATCACCTTGTTGCGCGATATCCTGCCCGACAGATTGGCCGCAACGCTGGCCGAAAGGCTGGATATCGCCGGCGACCTTGGCAATCTGACCGACAAAGCGCTGATCGATGCGGAGAGGCGACTCTCCGATTGGCAATTCACACCCAATGGAACCGAAGGCTTCGCCAAGGCGGAAGTTACAGCCGGGGGGATCAGCACCGATGAACTGTCTTCAAAAACCATGGAATCCAAACGCGTACGGAGATTGTATGCGATCGGTGAGGCCGTCGACGTGACCGGCTGGCTCGGCGGTTATAATTTCCAATGGGCGTGGGCAAGCGGATGGGCAGCGGCGCAATCGCTCTGATCGTTTGATCGGAATTCGATCCACGCCGGTTTTGGTTGACTCCATTGCCTCCGAAATGTTGTGCAGCGGCAACGAAAATATGACGTTTGTTAAGCTAGGAAATCTCGATGTGCCCTGCCGCTGTGAATGATGGGGATCGGCGCGGGTATATTATCCCGATCGGCGGAGGCGAAGACAAAGGGCCCAGCCCGTCGATATTGGAGCGGTTTGTCGATATCGCCGGCGGGAGCCAGGCCGATATCGTCGTCCTGCCGACGGCATCGACACTGGAAAGCACCGGGCCGCTCTACGAAGAAATCTTCGACGGGCTGGGGGCCGGCACGGTCAGCTCCATCAGCATCGGCACGCGCGAAGACTGCAACGATCCGCAACTCGCCGAGCGCTGCGAGAAAGCCACAGGCATATTCATCACCGGGGGCAACCAGCTGCGGCTGAGCACGATATTGGGCGGGACGGACGTCGCGCAGACGCTGAGGCGGATCAACGCGCGCGGCGTGCCGATTGCGGGAACATCGGCGGGTGCGTCGATTATGTCGGAGCATATGATCGCCGGCGGCGATGCCGATCAGGGACCGTCAGAGGGCGGAGCTGTATTGGCACCGGGCTTGGGGCTCACCAATGCCGGCGTGATCGACCAGCATTTTTCCGAACGATACCGGCTGGGCCGTCTCCTGTCGGCGATAGCTCTCAATCCTTTTCTGCTCGGCATCGGGATCGATGAAGACACCGGCGCATTTATCGACGCAGACGGAATGATGGATATTGTCGGCAGCGGCACCGTGACAATTGTCGATGGCGGCGATCTCAAATATTCATCGGCGCATTCGGCCAACCGAAATCAGGGGCTGGGCATGTTGGGACTGAAAATGGATGTCCTTCATGAAGGGTGTCGCTATGATCTGAATATGCGGGAAGCATTCGCACCGCCGGAGGATAGTTAAGGCGCCCGTCGCTTGCGATTGTAGCGCGACAGGGGCGCAGGCCAATAAGGGGAACGACGATTAAGATCCTGAGCACGAATCTCTATGTCGGCCCTAACCAATATGCGAATTTCCGCGTTATCCGCCATGTCGTCGATATCGGAATTCTCGAAGACTGGCCTTCGGCAAAGCTTGGCGGCGAGTTTGTCGATGGCCTGATCGAAGCGCTTCCGGGACTTGAAGAACATGGCTGCTCCTACCGCACGCCCGGCGGTTTTATTCGCCGGTTGCGCGAGGATGAGGGCACCTGGATCGCGCATATCACCGAGCATGTCGCGCTCGAGCTGCAATGCGTTGCGGGCAACGAAGTCAGCTTCGGCCGCACGCGTTCGGCCGGCGAGGTTGGCCATTACAATATGGTCTACGCCTATATTCACCGCGACGTCGGGCTGGCGGCGGGCCAGCTTGCGATCAAATTGCTGATGCAGCTGTTGCCTGCCGAGGTGCAAAAGCAAATCGACTATGAGCTCGACGAGGATTTCGACTGGGAGGAAGAGCTTCGCAGTTTCATCAAACATGCGCAGCGCCATGCCTTCGGCCCCAGCACGGCATCGCTGATCAAAGCCGCCGAAGAGCGCGACGTTCCCTGGCTCCGGCTCAACAAATACAGCCTCGTGCAGTTTGGGCATGGCAAGCATCAGCAGCGCATCCAGGCGACGATCACCAGCGAGACCAAGCACATCGCGGTCGAAATCAGTTGCGACAAGGAAGACACGCATAACCTGCTCAGCGATTTGGGTCTGCCGGTGCCTAAACAATATATGGTCTATGGCCCGCGCGAAGCCGTACGCGCGGCACGCAAGATCGGCTATCCGGTCGTGGTCAAACCGCTCAACGCCAATCACGGCCGCGGCGTTTCGATCAACCTCAAACGCAAGGAAGAGGTCGCAGCCGGTTTCAATGTGGCGCAAGAGCACGGCACGGGCAGCGCTGTGCTCGTCGAAAGCTATATCACCGGTTTCGACCACCGCATGCTGGTAGTGGGCGATGAACTGGTCGCAGTCGCCAAACGCGTTCCCGGTCATGTGGTCGGCGACGGCACGTCGACGATCGTGCAGCTGATCGAAGAAGTGAATGAAGATCCGCGACGCGGCGTCGGGCATGAAAAGGTGCTCACCAAGCTCGAGCTCGATCATCAGGCCACGCGCCTTCTGGAAAATGCCGGGCACACCGCCGAGACGGTGTTGCCCGATGGCGAGGTATTCTATCTTCGCGATACCGCGAACCTCTCGACAGGCGGCACGGCAATCGATCTCACCGATGTCGTCCATCCCGACAATCGCGACATGGCCGTCCGGGCGATCAATGCTGTCGGGCTCGACGTTGGCGGGGTTGATTTCCTGACCGACGATATCTCCAAATCCTATAAGGATATCGGCGGCGCTATCGTCGAGGTGAACGCGGCACCCGGGTTCCGTATGCATGTAGCGCCGAGCGAAGGCGAGCCGCGCGATGTCGCTGGCAAGGTGCTCGACATGCTTTTCCCGCCCGAGCGCCCGCGCCAAATTCCGATCGCGGCGATTACCGGTACCAACGGCAAGACCACCACAGCGCGGATGCTCGCGCATATCATGAAAAATAGCGGGCATATGGTCGGCTTGACGACCAGCGATGGGATTTATGTTGACGGCAAGCAGGTGATGAAGGGCGACACGACGGGGCCGCAATCGGCGCAGATGATATTGCGCAATCCCGCGATCGATTTTGCCGTGCTCGAAACCGCGCGCGGCGGCTTGGTGCGCAGCGGACTGGGCTTTCAGAATTGCAATGTCGCAGCCTGCCTCAATGTGGCGTCGGATCATCTCGGACTTGGCGGGATCGATACGCTGGAAGACCTTGCGAAGATCAAACGCATCGTGACCGAGGCGGCGACCGATACCGTGATCCTCAACGCAGACGACAAGAACTGCCTGTTAATGGCCGATTATTGCGACGCCGAACATATTCTCTACGTCACGATGAACCGCGATCACGGCCTGGTGAAACAGCATATCGACGGGGGCGGCAAGGCGGTCGTCATGGAAAAGGGAATGAATGGCGACATGATCGCCATCTATGACAATCGCACCCATCTGCCGGTGATCTGGACCCACCTGATCCCCGCGACGATCGAGGGTAAGGCAATGCACAATGTGCAAAATGCGATGTTCGCCGCCGCGATGGCGCACAGCTTCGGTCTCGATGTCGACCAGATTCAACTGGCGCTGAAGAGCTTCAACACAACCTTCTCGCAGGCACCGGGACGGATGAATGTATTCGACAAGCTCCCTTTTCGCGTCATCCTCGATTACGCGCATAATGCTGCGGCATTCGAGGAAATTACCGATCTCGTCGACAAGCTCGACAATCACAGCGCCAAGACCATCGTGGTGTCGTGTCCCGGCGACAGGCGCGACGAGGACGTGGCGGAGGCCTGCGGAATATTGGCCGGCCATTACGACCGCTATATTCTGAAGGCCGATGACAATTTGCGCGGGCGCAGCGCCGATGAAATTCCGCAGATAATGAAAGCGGGCCTGGCAAAACATGGTGTCGCCGAGGATGCGATGATCGTTATTCCCGATGAGCAAGAGGCGATCGCGCATGGCCTGAAGACGTCGGAGGAAAAGGATCTCCTGCTCGTCATCGGTGATAATGTCGTTCGCTCATGGAAGCAGATCGTCCACTTTGGCGAAAAGGTCGAGACTGCCGAAAAACCGAAGAAGCGCGGGAAAAAGAAGAAGAAACCCATTGCTATTGAAGAGCTTATCGATTCGGATGAGCAATTGGTCAGCGACGATCGCGGCGTGCGGCTGGCGCGCAACGAAGACGAGGATGGCGACTGAGGAGTCGCGGGCGATGCGCGTCGATATCGAAACCATCGAGACCTATCTCGACATTCCGATGCCCGAATCGGATCGGCTGACGCTTGAGGAAAGCCGGCGGATCACCGGCCCCGGGATGATTTGGGAAAAGCGCGGTGCATTGCTGGATATCCTGATCGATGGTTTCGAAAAGAAGGACGTCGCAGCCGCGTGGGAACCCGAAATCCGGGGCGTGCTCGATGCGCTTGGCTGGGACGATAGCGAGACCAATGCGCGCATTTTCGAGAACGGCGTGACGCTGCTCATCTCCGCGCCCACCGATTTGCTCTACAGCGCTGTATTCGCGATCGAAACGAGCTGGCATTTCACCGCGAACAAGTTGCTCGGTCAAAGTCCCGGCGATTTCGATGCCATGATCGCAGACCTCAAAGAGATCATCGATATGGAGCGCAATCCGGCGCTGATCGAGCTCGAGCGTGCGGCCACCGATCGGGCGATCGATATCCTCAGCGATGACGATCATGTCTCGCTCGGCCATGGCAAGGGATCGCAGGTCTGGGCCGTTGGTGAGCTGCCCGACCCCGATGCGGTCGATTGGGATAGACTGTATAACCTGCCCGTTGCCTTGATCACGGGTACCAACGGCAAATCGACAAGCGTGCGGCTCAGCACCGCGATTGGCGAAGCGGCAGGCCTGGTCGCCGGCTCGACCTCGACCGACTTTGTAAAACTCGGCGACGATGTGCTCGACTATGGAGATTATTCGGGACCGGGCGGCGCGAGGATGCTGCTACGTGACAAGCGGCTCGAAATCGCGTTCCTGGAAGTTGCGAGAGGCGGCATATTGCGGCGTGGATTGCCATTATTTCAGGCGCGCGCGGCGCTCGTCACCAATATCGCCGCCGATCATCTCGGCCAATATGGCGTCAACACAATCGAAGCACTGGCGCAGGCCAAATTCGCCGTGGCGCGAGCGGTGTCGAAGGACGGCGTGCTGGTTCTCAACGCCGACGACCCGCTGGTCGTCGAAAATGGCGAGACGTTCGACCAGATCAAATGCTGGTTTGCGCTGTCGCCTGATAACCCCGAGATCGTAGCAGCTCGCGATGCGGGCTCGCGATGTTGCTGGTTCGACGGGAATATGATCCATTATTTCGACGGTTCGGAAATCTCGCTCGAGCTGCCGGCTGCCGATATCCCAATCGCTATGGGCGGCGCGGCGCGGTTCAATGTACAGAATGCAATGGGTGCGATAGGCCTCGCCAAGGCCATGGACCTCGACAATGCCGCGATCGAAAAGGGGTTGAGCGAGTTCACTGCGTCACCCGACGACAATCCGGGCCGCTGCAACGAGTTCGAGGTCAAGGGCGCGCGGCTATTCGTCGATTTCGCGCATAACCCGCATGCCATTGCTGCGATGTCTGACCTGCTCGACAATCTGCCTGCCAATCGCAAATTTCTGATGATCTGCCAGGCCGGCGACCGCTCGGATGACGAGGTTGCTCAGCTGACCAATGGCGCAATCGGCTTTGCGCCCGATACAGTCGTAATCGCCGAATTGTCGGAATATCTGCGCGGCCGCGAGCTCGGTGAAACTCCGGCGCTCATCGAAGCGGCCTGTATCGCAAACGGCGTGAACGAAGAGCAGATCCAGCACGTCGAATCGCCGATACAAGGTGCGCAATATATATTGGATGAAATTGGCGAGGGCGATGTTGCGCTACTGCTCGCCCTGGCAGATCGCGACGCGGTGTTCGAATTGATCCGCGCTGCGCAAAGCTAGTCTATTTGCAAGGCGCGAAGACCGCGCTCATCGCCGACAGCGTATTGGAAACAGCCGCTCTCTTCATGCCATCCGAATTGTACAGCATGGCTATTTCGCCTGTCCTGGAAACCGCAATCGCGCCGCCATCTCCGCCCAAACCCTTGACGTCGTCGAGCATTTTCCAAAGCGCCTGTTCAAGGCTGTCCCCGGAGAGCTTGAAGCGATTGGCGGCGGTCAAAGCTCCGCCGGCGCAAATGAAGTGCTCGCCGGTTCCCGTGCAGGAAATTGCGACATCCCGATCGGCCCATGTCCCCACGCCAATAATCGGCGTATCGCCTACGCGGCCAGCCGGTTTGCCAAAGATGCCGCCGGTTGACGTTGCAGCGGCAAGATTGCCGTGCATATCGAGCGCGACTGCGCCGACCGTGCCGTGCTGCATGTCGCGCACGCTGATATCATCCTGGCTGACGCCGACGGGCAGTACGAAATAGCTGTCTGGGTCGGCGATTGATTCAAATCCCTCGCTGGCGGCAAACTCGTTGGCGCCGCGTCCGGCCAGCATGACGCTCGACGAGCGTTCCATGACACCGCGGGCGACCGCCACCGGGCTCACGACATTGCTGATGATGGCTACGGCGCCTGCCTTCTGGGTCGCGCCGTCCATGATACTAGCGTCGAGTTCGACCTCGCCTGAAAGATTGGGAGCCGATCCCTTTCCTGCGACATACAGCCCTGAAACTTCCATCTCGCGGACCATCGTCTCGACGACATCGACACTGCTTCCTCCGCTCTTCAACATGTCTTCGCCGGCATTCGCCAATGCGTCCAGATGCGCTTCGACAGGAGCATAATTTTCGCCGATCTTGACTCCGGCGCCGCCATGCAGCGCCAAGGCAAACGGCGAATGACGTGTGGACATGCAGGCAGCTCCGGTGAAATCTCGGTTCCCCTATGGGAAAGTGACGCTCTCTTGTCGACTGAAACGACACCGGCTTCACTCCGCAGACGGTGGGCCGCTCAAACGACCGCGAGACGTGCCTTGTCCTTGGTAAAGCGCAACCCTGCCAGCAGAAAGAGCGGGATCGCCAATCCGGAAAGCAGCGTGAAGGAGAGCAGCGTCGCCGAATAAGGCTCGGGCCAGCCCTCTGCGCGCATCCAGTCGATCGTGAAACCAGCCGCTGTCACCCCGATGCCGAGACCGATCAGGTTGAGGCACAGGATATAGAAGGCGACGACCGTCGCGCGCGCCCGTGCGGGCGCGAGTTCCTGCACGGTCGAGAATGTCGGGCCGTAAAATGTCCCGAGCTGAAAGGCGCCGGCCGCGATACCAATCCAAAACCAGATGCTGTCGCCCGGCACTAACCGGTATACGATGTTGACCGGGAACAGCACGAGCATCACCCAAAAGAGAAACATCGGCCGGCCCTGCCCCGTTACGCGCTGGAAGGCGTCGCTCGCCCAGCCGCCGAAGAGGTTGCCTCCAACGCCGAAGACGACGAATATCCAGCCCGAGACATTGGCGATCCAGGCCGCGTCGAATCCGCGCTCGACGGCATACCAGCGCTGGTCGAAGGCCGCGGCGCCAAGGATGAAATGCAGCGCAACTCCGCCGGCGATGGTCAGGCCGAGCGAAGGATAGGTTTTGAGCGCACCGACAAGCTGCGGCAGGAGCTTCGGGCGCTCACCCGATGCACGCTGAGCCGCCACCGCAACCGTCTCACGGCGCGGCGTTTCCTTGACGAAGAACATGAGCCCCGCAAATGCAACGCCGATTGCGCCGAGGACGTAGAAACAGTTTCGCCAGCCGATCAGCGGCCCGAGATTTCCGGCGATGATCAGGCTGACGCCAACACCGATCGGTACGCCCATATAGTAAAAACCCGAGGCGAAACCGAGCCGTTTGGCGGGGAAGCGATCGGCCAGCATCGACATCGAAGCGGGCGTCAACACGCTCTCGCCGACGCCGATAAACATGCGCGGGATAGCGAGCGAGATGAAGCCGCGCGCTGCGCCGGAGGCGGCAGTGAGCACACTCCACAGCAGGAGACCGGCGGCAACGAGCCGCGGGCGATGGACGCGATCCGCAAGCGCTCCGGTAAACAGCCCCATCGCCGCATAGAAGATGATGAAGATCAGCCCGGTAAGCAGGCCGAACTCGCCGTCTGTCAAACCGAGCTCGGGTATGATGAAATTGGAAAAACTCGCCAGCAGCTGCCGGTCGACGAAATTCATGACGTTGAGCAATGTCAGCAGGACCAGGAACGGATAGGCGCCCGGCACCGGCGCATCGTCGTCACCGCTCATAATTCGCTCTCCCCGCGCCGCTCACGGGCGCTTTCGAGCAGCCTAGTCGCGCAGTTGCCGCGGCGCTAGTCCAGCCCGATTTCGCCGGCCAGCCAAGTCGCGGCCTCAGCCGGCGTCGCCTTGTCGTTGTCGCGATCGACCATGAAATTGGCTTCGCGCATCGTTTCGACGGGGATCGCCTCGAGCAACGATTCGAGTGCGGCAACGAAGCGGCGATCACCGGCCCGGCGCGGCGCGAGCATCAGCACGGTATCGTAATTGGGGATCGCGCCGCGCGGATCGGTGAGGACGTAAAGATTGTTAGCCGCGATGCGGCCATCTGACGAAAAGGCGGTGATGACATCGGCCCGGCCGCTCTCGACGGCGCGGTACATGAAGGTCGGTTGGTAGGATTGGGTATCGCCGAATTGCAGGCCGTAGGCGGTGCGGATCGCCGTCCATTCGGGGCGGTTGAGGAATTCGACATCGGTGCCCATCGCCATTTGCGGCGCGACACGGGTGAGGTCGTCGATGCTGGCCAGCCCGTAACGCTGCGCGGTCTCCTGCGTCGTCGCAAAGGCATAGGTGTTTTCGAAACCCAGACGACCGAGCAACCGCGCGCCATATGTTTCGATCGTCCAGTCCGAAAGCTGCGCGATCATCTCGTCGCGCGGCGGATTGTCGGTCCGCTGCATCGCATTGGTCCAGAGCGTCCCGGTATAATCGACATAGACATCGATCTCGCCCTGATGGAGCGCAGTAAAGGCGACCGTAGACCCAAGCCCCTCCCGATAACGCACCTCGTAACCGGCCGCCTCAAGACGAGAGCCGATCAGTCGCGCCAATATATATTGCTCGCTGAACCCCTTGGCGCCGACGACAACTGCGTCGTCGCCGCGCGAGGCGGCGAACAACGCCGGCGACAGGGCCAAGGCAATACCTGCAAGGAAACCGGCAAGTCCGGACCATATCCTCACGCGGCTCCGCGCTGCAATCCCGGTCTCGATCAGCCCGAGCAGCGCATCCGCCGCCAGCGCCAGCAGCGCAGACGCCGCGCAACCGGTAATGACGAGGATCCAGTTCTGCGTCTGAAGCCCGGCAAAGATCATATCGCCGAGGCTTGGCTGGCCGACCGTCGTCGAGAGCGTCGCGATGCCGATCGTCCAGACGGTGGCTGTGCGGATACCCGCCATGATGACAGGCGCGGCGAGCGGCGCTTCGACGAGACGTAGCTTCTGGCGCGACGTCATGCCGACACCATCGGCGGCCTCGATGATCGCAGCATCGATCCCGGTCAGACCGGTAACCGCGTTGCGCAGGATCGGCAGCACGGCATAGAGGCCGAGCGCGAGCAGGGCGGGCAGGAAGCCGAGCGATGGAATAGTCATGCCGGTCGGTTCGAACAAGCCGTTGAGCGCGAGCAGCAACGGATAGAAGAGAGCGAGGAGGGCAAGCCCCGGTATCGTCTGGACAAGGCTCGCCAGCCCCAGCGCAAAGCGCCTGAGGCCTGCATGGCGCATCGCGCCGACGGCCAATGGCAATGCGATAACCAGCCCAAGCAACAGCGCTGCCGCCGATAGCAGAACATGGTCGGCGAGCAGGGCCGGAACCTGCGACAGGGCATCGGCGACACGCGGGTTCATGACCGCTCTTCCAGCTTGCGCAGCTTCGCCATTTGCCGCTTCGGCACCGCGATCAAGGCGCTCGCTTCCCCATTGGCTTCCTCGGCGAGCATCTCCTCGGGCGTCCCGTCTGCAACGATGCGGCCATCGCTCATCACCAGGATACGATCGGCGAGCAGCAGCGCCTCGGCCATGTCGTGCGTCACCATGATCGTCGTCAGGCCGAGCCGGTCGTGCAATTCGCGATAGGCGTCGCCGAGCTGGTCGCGCGTTACCGGATCGAGCGCGCCAAAGGGTTCGTCCATCAGCATCAGGCCGGGCTTTCCGGCGAGCGCGCGTGCCACGCCGACCCGCTGCTGCTGGCCGCCTGAAAGCTCGTTGGGAAAACGGCCTGCAAAGTCCTGCGGGAGGCCGACAAGATCGAGCAATTCGCCAACCTGGTCGCCGGTCTTGCCCGCATCGAGGCGGGGAATGATGCCGATATTTTCGGCGACCGTCATATGAGGAAACAAGCCTATATTCTGAAAGACATAGCCGATGTGCCGTCGCAGTTCGACCGAATCGCGCGCGGCGACGTCCTCGCCATCTATCGACACGCTTCCCGCGCTCGGCTCGACGAGACGGTTGATCGTCTTGAGCAGGGTCGATTTGCCCGATCCCGATTCGCCGACCAGCGCGACGAATGCACCGCCCTCGATCGTCAGGTCGACCGTATCGACGGCGTGGTTCTCGCCATCGTCAAAGCTTTTGGAGACGCTCTGAAAGCGCACTTCGGGACCAGCCTGTGCCTGCATCGCGGCCGAGCATCGCGGGGCAGGCCGGTGCGGTCAACCGAACTGTCCCGATCTTTCGCCTAGTTTTCGCGCAACAGGTTAATAAAGGGGCGCACGAACGGGCGAGTCGCGCCTGGGCCGCCGCCGCTGTTGAGGAACACATAGACGGCATCGCTGCGCTCCTCGTCGTCGAAACTGAACAATTCGAAACCGCGATCCGATCCGTCGAGCTGCGCCCGCTCGCCGAGGAAATAGGCGCGGCCAACATCGCCGATGACGCCTTCGCGCGTGACATGGGTGTAGAAACGCTCAAGATCGCCAAGCGTCGAATACATGCCGCCGCTGCCCATGACGAGCCATGAGGTCGGTCCCCAATTGGGCGGGATATTGGGCAAGCCGCGCTGGATACCGCGCCCCGCGGCGAAGTCGGCCATCTCCAAATCGCGGATCTCGCCATAATTGCCGGTCCGCTCCATTCCCGCCCGGTCGAAAAAATTCTCGCGCAGGAATTCGTAATAGCTTGTCCCGCTGACCCGCTCGACAATTGCCGCGAGCAGCCCGAACGCCCAATGCGAATGCGCATCGCCCTCGCCCGGCGCGAAGAGCAGCGGGATGGCCATAGTCCGCCGTTCGAACTCGGCGCGGTCGATCCAACCGAGATCGGCGTCCCAATCGCTTTCATTGGCCGGAAAATCGGGCAAACCGGATTGCCCCGTCATCATCTGGCGCAGCGTCATACCGGCGCGATCCTGGGGAACGTCGGGAAAATGATCGCCGAGCGTATCGTCGCGGCTCAACCGCTCCTGGCTTTCGAGAAGGTAGATAGCGGCCATGGTGAAATCGATCGGTCGCGATCCGATGCCAAAAATCGTTTCGGTGCCGACGGGAATGCCGAGTTCGGCAATCGCCATCCCGTACGCCTTTTGCATCACGACTTCGCCGTCGACGCGGACATAGACCAGGCCCGACCGATTTTCCCCGGTCATCAGCGCATCGATATCGGCCTCGAGCGTGTCGAGCGATAGCGCGGCAGGAGCGGCCAATTCCTCGATCGCCAGCCCGTCGATCCGATGCGGCGCGGCCTCGGCAATCGAAATGCGGATCTGATAGACGCTCGCCCCTTCGAGCGACATGAGGAAGCCCTGATCGTCCTGGTCGACGCCGACACCGCCAGCCGCGGCCGCCGCATCGCGGATGCTGGACAATAAGGCGCGGCGCTCGCCCGCTGTGGTTTCGGCCATATAGGAGGCGGAGAATCGCTGCGTCTCGAATTCCTCAATGAGTTCGTCCAGCGGCCGCATCGCCGCCTGCTCGAGCGCCATGATATGAGCGGTGGCGGCCTCTTCGAACGCGGAACCGGCCTGTTCCTGTGCGACCGCGGCTATCGGCGATACCCAAATAAACGCAGCTATCGCGCATATAATCCAACGCATATTCATTCCCCACCCGAGTTATCGACTACGGATGTAGTCATAAATTGACCGGAACGAATTGCAAGCGGCTTGTGCCGATGTGGCGCGGGATCGCGCACGATATTGCCGCTTTTGGGCCGATGGCGCTAAGAGACGCAGGAACAGAGGAGACAGAACATCATGGCCGAATCG
>JABDLY010000114.1 GCA_013001755.1 Sphingomonadaceae bacterium | reverse complement strand
ACTCATTACCAGGCGGATCGAAAAAATCTGGGGGCGGCGCGCGCTCGGCCTCGGCTTTGCCGACGCGCCCGAAAATGGCGAACCGATCGGCGAAATCTGGTACGAAGGCGAGGACGGCGCACCCGATGACCTGCTGGTCAAATATCTCTTCACCAGCGAAAAGCTTTCGGTCCAGGTTCATCCCGACGACGATCAGGCGCGCGCTCGCGGCCATCGCAGCGGCAAGGAAGAATGCTGGTTGATTCTCGATGCCGAACCGGGGGCGACGCTCGGCATCGGCCTTCGCGAAACGGTGGACGGCGCTGGCCTGCGCGCCGCTGCACTCGACGGGTCGATCGAAGCCATGCTCGACTGGAAGCCGGTTGCGACGGGCGACGTATTTTACCTGCAGGCCGGAACGATTCACGCCATCGGATCCGGCGTCACGCTCGTCGAAATCCAGCAGAATATCGACCTTACCTATCGGCTTTACGATTATGGCAGGCCGCGCGAGCTTCATCTCGACGCAGCGATCGCCGTCGCCCGGCCCGGCCCGTGGAGCGCGCCCAATGCGCGCCGCGAGGTGAAGGCGGGGCGGGCGATTCTTGCGGAAGGCCGCAAGTTCGTCGTCGAGCATTGGGAAGGGACGCAGGCCGGCCAGTTGCTGCCTCCCGATGATCGCCCGATCTGGATCGTGCCGCTTGCCGGCGCCGGATCGATCGATGGACAGGCGTTGATGCCGGGCGATGTCTGGATCGCCGACACCGCCGGGCCGTTGAGTTTCGAGGGCGAGCTGCTGATCGCCTATCCCGGCGGCGAAGTTGCACCCACGATTTTGGGCTAGCGCCTATTCGCCGTCGAGGATCTCGCGGACGGCGTCGCGCTGTTCCTCGGGAATCGCCGTGCCGATCAACGCCTCGTTGGTTTCGGTATTACGGATCGCAAGATCGCGCGCGAGCCGATCGCCGATGCCCGCCTGGCGCAGCGCGATATAGCGGCGCGAGGTGATTGCGGGCGTTGCGAAGATCGGCGCGGATGACTGGGCGAGCCGCGCGTTCGCGTCGCCGCAGACAAAATCGACGATCGCCGCCGCGCCGCCTTCATCCTCGGCTGCAAAACGAAAGGGCGGCGGATTTTCGCCGATGCGAAGCGGCGCAGGCGTTCCGTCTTCGCTCAGCGTGTCGGTCAGATAGGCGGCCACCTGCATTTGGGTACATTCGCCATTGGCGCGCATGCGCACCGCGCCGGTGAATGCGCCGCCCTCGGCATAGTAGAAAAAGGTCAGCGGCCAGAGATTGTCGGCCGCCAGCGACGGTTCGTACGATGCAAAGACCGCGCCGTCTTCTTCGCCAAAGATGAAATATGTGCCGCGCGGCGTTTCGGGCGCCGACTCGGCGGACTGGGCAGCGAGCGGCTGGGCCGAAAGAAAAGCGAGTCCGGCAAGCGGTATTGTTTTCAGTATCATGCAGAATCCGTTCGTTGATGTGCCGTCCTCTTTGACATGGCGGCCTGAACCACCGCTGAGCGGTGCGGCGCTATCCGCGAGTCGTCCTCTGCAGCGGTTCGCCGGTCACCGGATAGCCGACATCGTCGGGGATGCAGATCCACGGGGTGCCTTCGCGCTCCTCGACCCAGGGAGTGATCATTTTAACCTCGTGGCTTTCGGCGTGCGTCTTGATCTCGGCGAAGCTCGAAAATTGCCCGAGCCGTTCGAGATTGCGCACCGTCGGGAAGATGATCGAGCATTTGCCCTCGGCCGCATCGTCGATGACCTGCTGCGCGCCGGCCCAGCGGCTGGCGATACTTTCGCCGCCATCTTCTTCGCCGTCGATCGCATGCGGCGCTTCGGCAACGAAGAACCAAGTGTCGAAGGTGCGCTCCTGTTTGAAATTGGGCTTCCAGCGCGCCCAGGGCGTCATCACGCCAAGGTCGAGCGTATATCCCCCGGTCGCGAGCATCGCGCCGAAATCGCCCTCTTCGTGCAGCCCTTCGCGCATCTGCGCCGCGGCTGACTCATGGGGATAGGGATCGAAACCGACGGCGATGCCCATTTCCTCGAGCGTCTCGCGGATCGCCGCGATGCGCGCCGCGGCTTCCATATCGTCTTCGGGCGCATTGCGGACAATCGCGTCGTTTTCGACGATCGCATGATCGCCGGGGTCGATCCGCCCGCCGGGAAACACCATCGCGCCGCCCGCGAACGCCATCTTTTTCGCGCGCTGCACCATCAGCAGATCGGGCGGCGCGCCATCGCGATCGCGGACGAGAACGAGCGTGGCGGCGGGAATGCCGGGATGGGTGTTTTTCTGCATTTCCATGGGCACCGAGCCTACACGGATGAGGCACGCGGGCAAGGGTTGCATATGAAAACCTGCGCTCCCCCTGAACCTGTCGAAGGGTTCTTCGTTAATCCCTCGAGAGTGGTCGACCGCGAAAGGTCACACAAAGGTCTCGCCTGCCCGGCCCCGCACGACCGCCGGACTTCGGTCACCCGCCTTTCGGAAAGCCGCTCCAGGGCAGCTGCCAATGCGGTCCGTCCTTCCATCGCCAGTCGCCGCCCCATTCGACGGCGACGCCAAGCTCGGCCGCCGCCGCTTTCACCGCCGGTGCGAGCTTGTGGTAGAGCGGCCAGTCCCAGCTGATCGTCCCCTCGGCGTCGAGCGGCGCGATATCGACGGCATGACCCGTCAGGTGCCGCGAATTCATCGTCTTCGACGCGCCCCTCGCGACAAGCTGCCGTTGGCGATCGCGGCTGCGCAGACCTTCGAGCACGGCGAAGGGCAGGGGCGCGGTTTCGGCGGCACGGCGGATAACGCGGACGAGATCGTCATGGACGCCGGCCAGCCGGTCTTCGTCGCGATCGGTCAGCGCAAAGCCGGTTGCGGCGGCGGCGGGCGCGGGCAGGCCGATCTCGTCATGAATCGCATCGAGCGTCCGCCTCCCGAGATCGCCGTCGATCCCGTCGCCCGCCAGCCCGGTATCGCCGAGATCATGCCCGCGCGCGACAAGACCGCGTTGGATATTGCTTATAATAAGGTTCATCGCCTATCTCCATAATAACCAGATAGGCAAAATCAATTGAGCAAAGTTTTCCTACAATGCAAGTGCGTATTGCCCCTCTCCCCTTGCGGGAGAGGGAAAGGCGACGCGGAGCATCGCCAGGGAGAGGGTGCAGAGCGAACGGAAGTGAGCGTGGGCCATCTGGCGGACACCCTCTCCAAGTCGGCTAAGAAAATCGCACGGCTTCGCCTAGGCGATTTTGCAAGCCTTCCTTTCCTCTCCCGAAATGGGAGAGGAGATCAGGCTGAAAACGTCACCGGCATCTCGGTAATCGCGTGGACGAAGTTGTTGGGCGCGCAGACCATTTCGCCGTCCATCACCATGTCGGGGAAGCGGACGAGCAACTGGCGATAGGCGGCCTCCAATTGCATCAGCGCAATCTGGCGGCCGAGGCACACATGTTTGCCGAAACCGAAGGCGAGGTTCTTCGCCGCATTGGCGCGCTCGATATCGAAGGCGTGCGGGTTCTCGAACATCGCCGGATCGCGGTTCGCCGCGCCATACCACATGACGACCTTCTCGCCCTCGGCGATAGTCTGCCCGCCGATCTCGGTATCCTCGGTCGCGGTGCGCTTCATATGGATCACCGGACTGACCAGCCGCACCGCTTCCTGGATTGCATTGGGCAGGCGATCGAGATCCTCGATGAGTTTCGCCTTCTGATCGGGGTTTTCGGTCAGCAGCTTCATCATGCCGCTGATCGAGTTTCGCGTCGTATCGTTGCCGGCGATGAAGATCAGCTCCCATGCGCCGTATAGATACATTTCGGGCTGGCTGTCGCCGTCGACGATAGCATTGGCGATCGCGCTCATCAGATCCTCGCGCGGCTCGTCCTGGCGTTTCCTGATCTCGTGCATGCCGTAATCGAAGAATTCGCGGATGCGGTCTTCCCAGCCATTGAAATTTTCGATCATCTCGGGCGTCGGCTGGAGCAGGCCTTCGCGGATCGCGCCATAATAGGGCGCCATCTCCAGATCGGTCATCCACTGGACGAGGCGGGGCCGATCGGCCTGGTCGATGCCGAGCAGTTCGGCGAGCGTGAACAGCGGCAATTGCGCGGCGAATTCGTCGACGAGATTGCAGTGCGGCGCCTGCCCGGCGAGATGATCGAGCAGCTCGCCGATCTTCGCATCGACCTTTTCCTTCAGCCTGGCGATATAGGCCGGGGTGAAAAAGGGCATGTGCTGGCGGCGGAGTTCAAGATGCGATTCGCCGTCGAGCGCGATCATATTATCAAGCGCGGCCGGCGAGAGCAGCGGGTGCATATTGTCGGGATCGCCATAGGAAATGTTGACCCCGCCCTTCTGGCTCGAGAAGATTTCGGGTTTCTTGGAGACGGCCTTCACATCGGCATAGCGGCTGATCACCCAATAGCCGGGTTCGGCCTCCATCGGCTCTTCCTGCCAATAGACCGGCGCTTCCTCGAGCAGGCGCGTATAGCCGTCGACAGGCTGACCTTTGCGGAAGAGATCGATGTCCGACAGGTTCACGATCTCGCCGGCGTCATGGACCGGCGCGTTGCGCGGCCCCGTCCAGTCGACGCGCGAATAGTTTTCGTGGTTGAGCTGAAGCATCGATGTCTCTCCTTACTGACACCGGTGATAGCAGCGCTTTACGTTTACGTTAAGCCGAAAATCCTTCTCCCTCGATGGGAGAAGGATACGAAAGCTTGCTGAGCGCAGCGAAGTTAGCTGAAGTTGGATGAGGGTGATCTCTCCACTTGCGACACAGCCTGCCGATAGATCACCCTCATCCAACTCCGCCTAAGCTCGTTCCTCGCTAAGGCTCCATATCCTTATCCCATCTAGGGAGAAGGAACTACGCGCCGCTCCAGGCATCCGCATTATAATAGGGCCGGTCGCCCTTGATCGTCGCGCGTTCCATCACGCGGACCTGCGGGAAATAGTCGGACACCGCATTATGCTGGCAGGCGCGGTTGTCCCAGAAGGCGATCGATCTGGCCTCCCATTTGAAACGGCATTGATATTCGGGGTTCGCCGCCTGCGCATGGAGATGGTGGAGCAGCGCCGCGCTCTCTTCGGCCGACAGCCCCTTAATATGGCCGGTGAAGGCGGTGTTGACATAGATGCCGGGCCGGCCGGTTTCGGGGTGGGTGCGGATCACCGGGTGCTCGACCATCGGATATTTCTCGCGCAGTTCCTCGGGCGTCTTGCCGAGCCGCCGCGCAAACACGCGCGCGATATCGTGGACCGCAGTCAGTCCGGTGACGAATTCGCGCATCTTGTCCGACAGGCCGAGAAAGGCGGCGTGCATATTGGAAAACAGCGTATCGCCGCCGGTTTCGGGCACTTCGATCGCGCGCAGGATCGAGCCCAGCGAGGGCTCTTCGCGCCAGGTAACGTCCGAATGCCAGTGATTTTCCTGGCCCTTCGATTTGGGGCCATGGGCGATGCGGAGGATTTCGGGGTTCTCCTGATCCTTCGGCGTCGCGGGATGGATTTCGAGCTCGCCGAACATCTGCGCAAAGGCGAGATGTTGCTCGCGCGTGATATCCTGATCGCGAAAGAAGATGACGCCATTGTCGAGCAGCGCCTGGCGGATCGCCGGGATGGCATCGGCTATGCCGGACGCGCCGAGATCGATATCGAGCAGCTCGGCGCCGATTGTCGGCGTCAGCTGTCTGAGCGTGAAGGGCGCGGCGGGCGCCTCGGACGGTTTGTCGATGACGGCGTCGATATCGGCCATGGCAGAGGTTCCTCTCGATTTCGGGCTCGAGAGTGGACCGATCGCGGATGGGGCGCAAGTGGCGCTATTGTCAGCTGCTGCGAGGGTGGCCTAGCAAGGCGCTCAAACAATTTCGGGTAGGAGGGACAACCATGGGGAAGACGCTAATGGTGGCCGCGGCCGCAATGCTGGCTGCAGTGCCGGCTGTCGCGCAGGACGATATCGGCGCCGCCGTCGAGGCCGACTATAACAGCCATCTCGAGGCGCTGTTTCTCGATTTCCATCGCAATCCCGAACTCAGCTATGTCGAAAACCGTACCGCCGGCATCATCGCCAGCCAGTTGCGCGATGCGGGCGCCGAGGTAACCGAAGGCGTCGGCGGCACCGGCGTCGTCGGTATCATGCGCAACGGCACCGGGCCGACCGTGCTCGTGCGCGCCGATATGGACGGGCTGCCGGTTCTCGAAGCTTCGGGGCTCGATTATGCCTCGACCGCGCGCCAGACCGGCATCGACGGCGTCGAGGCGCCGGTCATGCATGCCTGCGGCCATGATGTTCACATTACTTCGCTGATCGGGACGGCGCGGCAGCTTGCGCGGCTTCGCGATAGCTGGGCCGGCACAATCGTCCTCATCGCGCAGCCTGCCGAAGAACGGATCGGCGGCGCGCGGCTGATGCTTGAAGACGGGCTTTACGAGCGCTTCCCCAAGCCCGATTACGCGCTCGCCTTCCATGTCTCGGCGGATACGCCGACGGGCCGGATCGAGCTCCAGCCGGGCCTCATCGCCTCGTCTTCGGACAGCGTCGACATCACTATTCACGGCGTCGGCGCGCATGGCGCCTATCCGCATACCGGTCGCGATCCGATCGTCATGGGCGCCGAGATCATCATGGCGCTGCAGACCTTGGTGAGCCGCGAAGTCTCGCCGCTCGACCCTGCGGTGGTGACGGTCGGCGCCTTCCATGGCGGCATCAAGCACAATATCATCTCGGACAGCGCGACGATGCAACTGACCGTGCGCTCGAACGACCAGGCGGTGCGCGAAACATTGCTCGCGGGCATCCGCCGTATCGCCGAAAATGTCGGGCGGATGAACGCCATGCCCGAGGATCGCTTGCCCGAAGTGACCGTTTCGACCGAATCGACCCCGCCGACGGTCAACGATGCCGATCTGACCGCGCGCCTCCAGAACCTGTTCACCGAAGAACTGGGATCCGACGTGCTGATGGCGCCGCGGCCGCAGACCGGCATGGGCGCGGAGGATTTCGCCTATTTCGTCCAGCCCGAACTTGGCGTTGCGGGCGCCTATTTCAGCGTCGGCGGGACGCCGCAGGCAGCGTTCGACGCGGCCGAGGCGGGCGGTCCGCCGGTCCCCTCGCACCACAGCCCGCTCTTCCGCATCGAGCCCGAACCTTCGGTGACCCTGGGAACCGAGGCGATGGTGCTCGCGGTGCTCGAACTGCTCGCGCCGGGACCTGCCGAGGCCAGCGACTGACGGCCGCGATCCCGTGCGCTTGCCGTTTATCCAGCGCTTTTGCGGTTTCGTCGAAACGATCTGCGCTTGACCGAATGCCGTATCAGTACCGGGGTGTTGTAGTGACATAACACTGCCGATGAGCTGGGCTATTGAAGTAGAGGGCGGGGCGGCCTGCCGTGCGAAACAGCCGGAGCGGCGGGCACTGTGATTGCATCCGAAGCGCATGCGCTTTTGGGCAGCTGGCTCGCGCCGCTCACCACCGGCCAATTTCTCGATGATGTGCTTGGCAAGCGGCTCCATGTTGACCGCAAGACGAAAATTGCGGCGCGGCAAGGTCTGTTCGGTCCCGATCCCCGCAAGACTTTGCTCCAGGGCTATCGCACCCTTGCGGCAAAGATCGGCCCGCACGCCGCCAATCCCTCCGGTCCGCCGCCCGGTCGGCAGGAAGTCGCGAGCGCGGCAGATTTCGGACGGCTGATCGGCGAATATCACCAGCGCGGCTACACCGTCCGTATCCCCGAGGCGGAGCAGTTCTCGCTGCCGCTGGCGCGCTTCCTCCGCGCGCTCGAACTCGTCCTCGGCAAACCCGCCCGCGCCGAAATTTTCTGGAGCGCGACCGACCTGACGGCGCCTGTCCATTATGACGACTACGATATCATCGT
Source organism: Sphingomonadaceae bacterium (assembly GCA_013001755.1). Taxonomy (GTDB): domain Bacteria; phylum Pseudomonadota; class Alphaproteobacteria; order Sphingomonadales; family Sphingomonadaceae; genus Parasphingopyxis. The sequence continues at coordinate 6,133 of JABDLY010000114.1, read as the reverse complement.
CGTCCATCTCCATGGGCAGAAGCGCTGGTTCGTCGCCGATGAGGAGCCGCGGCTCAGCAATCCGTGGAAGCAGATCGGCGAACCGCCGCCGGTGATCGAGCGGCATTCGGTGCATGATCTTGCTGTCGGCGATCTGCTCTATTGCCCGCGCGGCACATCGCACACCGTCGCCTCGCCAAGCGAATCGCTTCATCTCTCGATCGGCTTTTCGCAGCTCACGGTGCGCGAAGCGGTGCAGGCGGCACTCGACCATTTTGCCGATATCGACCGCCCGTTGCGCGATGCGGCGGGAAAACGAGGCGACGCCGCCGCACAGGGCGAACCGGTGGGCGATATCGCCGCGCAAATCCGTTCAGCGCTGGGCAGGCTCGACGAAAGCTGCCGGTCCGCAGGCTTCGTCGCCGAGGCGCTCGATCATCGCATGTCGCGAACCGTTGCCGAGCTGCCTTCGCTGGGCGGCGCAATGACTGCCCAGCCGGTGACGGCGCAGAGTGCGGTTCGCCATACGCCGCTCGCCATCGCCCATGTCCGCGAAACCAACGGCGTCATCGATTTCAGCCAGCCGGGAGGCCATGTCCCGATGCACATTGGCGCGGCGGACAGTGTCCGCTTTGTCGCAGAGACGCCGGCTTTTCGGGTTGGCGAGCTGCCGGGAGAAATCGGCGACGATGTCCGGGTCGCCCTCGTGACGCGGCTTATCGGCAGCGGGTTTCTCGAGGTGGCGACCTAGGCCGCTGCCTTTGTGCTTTCCGGCAGCGGGAAGCTGCGCTAGATCGCCTCTGTTCCGCGTGGAGATTGAGTTATGCGTATTGCTTTCATTGCCGCGATGATGTTCGCGCTTGCCGCCTGCAACACGATCGAGGGGATCGGACAGGATCTCGAATCTGTCGGCGAAACCGTCGCCGAGGAGGCGCGGTAGGAGCGCTGGCTGGCCGGTCCAAGCTGCGGAGCAGCCGCTCCGGACCTCACAGCATAGCTGCTCGGAGTTTTTTCGGCCGCCCGTCCCCCGGACGGGCTCTAAAGACCGAAAAACTGGTGGAGCCGAAGGGAGTCGAACCCTCGACCTCTGCAGTGCGATTGCAGCGCTCTCCCAACTGAGCTACGGCCCCACAGCCTTGGTCGGATCGCCCCTCAGGAGCGACGGCCGCACGCTTTAAACGCGCGACATCGCCGGTGCAATCCCAACCTCGGGCCCAAGTACCGACGGCGACTTTTTTACGCTCTACTGTTCGCCGAAGCGACTTCTATCTGCTATCCGGTTGCAAAGAAAAACCCGAATCACCCCATAGGAGAACCCGCAATGGCCCGTGCCTGGCATCTCATATCCCGTCCCGAAGCAATGCCGCAGCCCGAAAATTTCGAGCTCAAGGAATTCGATCCCGGCGCGCTGTCGGGCGGCAAGATCCGCGTTAAGAACAGCTGGCTGACCGTCGATCCCTATATGCGCGGCCGGATGCGCGATGTGAAAAGCTATGTCCCGCCCTTCCAGATCGGCGAGCCGCTCGAAGGCGGCGCGATCGGCCAGGTGATCGAAAGCCAAGCCGATGGTTTCGCGGTTGGCGATATGGTGCAGCATCAGGTCGGCTGGCGCGACGAATCGGTTCTCGATGCCGCCGGCGCGCAGAAACTGCCCGATCTCGGCGTCCCGCCGCAGTCCTTCCTCGGCTATCTCGGCATGCCCGGGATGACCGCCTATTTCGGCCTGCTCGATGTGGCGCAGGCGAAAGAGGGCGATATCGTTTTCGTGTCGGGCGCGGCCGGCGCGGTCGGATCGACGGTGATTCAGGTCGCCAAGGCCAAGGGGATGACCGCCATCGGCTCGGCCGGCGGCGCCGACAAATGCGACTGGGTCAAATCGCTCGGCGCCGATGCGTGCATAGATTACAAATCGGACGGCTCGTTGCTCGAGAAGCTGATGGATGCCGCGCCCAAGGGCCTCGACGTCTATTTCGACAATGTCGGCGGCGAGCATCTCGACGTTGCCTTCGCGGTCGCCAATCCCGGCGCGCGTTTTGCCGAATGCGGGATGATCTCGGCCTATAACAGCACCGAGCCGATGGAATTCCGCTACATCATGAACGTGATCGGCAAGGGCATCATGATGAAGGGTTTCATCGTCACGCAATTCATGGCGCGCGCGGCGGAATTCTATCAGGATATGGGCGCGATGGTGGCGAGCGGTAAACTCGAATCGCAGGAAACCGTGCATGAGGGGCTCGAGAGCCAGGTCGATGCGTTCCGCGGTCTGTTTACCGGCGGCAATACGGGCAAGATGCTGGTGAAGCTTTAGAGGAATATATTCTCGTCATTCCAGCGAAGGCTGGAATCTATCCCAGCTCTCGATCTTGCGATTGCTTGTCTGGGATAGACCCCAGCCTTCGCTGGGGTGACGAGAACCGCTACAAACTCCGCGCAGCAAAGGTATCGCAGCTCGCCGGGTCGCCGCTTTCCATACCGCGCCTGAGCCAGCGCTGGCGCTGGGCCGAGCTGCCATGGGTGAAGCTGTCCTCGACGACATAGCCTTGCGCTTGCCTTTGTAGCGTATCGTCGCCGATCGCATTGGCGGCGGTCATCGCTTCCTCGATATCGCCGGCCTCGACACGGTCACGGTTACGCGCGACCCAGACGCCGGCATAGCAATCGGCCTGCAATTCCATCCGCACCTGGAGCTGGTTGCCCTCGGTCTGGCTGGCGCGTTGCTGCTGCGCGCGGACATCGCGCGCGGTGCCGGTCAGATACTGGATATGATGGCCGACCTCATGCGCGATGACATAAGCATATGCGGCATCGCCGCCCGCGCGCATCTGGCTTTCCATCTGCTGGAAGAAGCTCGTGTCGAGATAGATGCCCTGATCCGCCGGGCAATAGAAAGGCCCCATTCGCGCATCGGCTGCGCCGCAACCCGTTTGGTCGACGCTACCGTCATAGAAATTGAGCGTCGGTTCGCGATAGCGGCTGCCCTGCTGCTGGAAGAGCGGACCCCAGGTCTGTTCGGTCGAGGTCAGCACGCGGCAGGCGAAGAGTTCGGCATCGGTGTCGCAGGCAGTCTGGCCGCTCGCGCGTTCGCGGTTGTCGGTGACGCCCGGCGAGGGCGCTCCGCCCAATTGCAGCATCCCGCTGTTCATCACGAAATAACCGACGACGACGATCAGCAGGATCGCGCCGCAGCCGAGCCGCCGGTCGAGCAGCATCGGCAAGAGTCCGATCAGGCTGCCCAGTCCGCCGCCACCGCCGCGGAAACCGCCAAAGCCGCGGCCTCCGCCGCGCCCACGGCCCAGGTCGCGCGTATTGTCGCTGGGGTCCAGGTCGTCGAACCGCATGAAAATCTCCCTCTCGGTCAGAGAGATAATGCGCGGGTAGCGCGACGGTTGCAAATCTATCGAAATAATCACCGATGGGCTGAGCCTGTCGGGCCGAAGGCGGGCGTAGCCCAACCCCTGCCCTTTCCTTTTCGGCCATCGAAAGTAAGTACAGCCCTTCGACAAGCTCAGGGCAAACGGCTGTCTGGGCTACCATTCAGGAGACAACGCCCATGTTCCTCAAAGGCAAAATTGCCCTCGTCACCGGTTCGACCTCGGGCATCGGCCTTGCCTATGCCAGGGCGCTCGCCGCCGAGGGCGCAAATGTCATGATCAACGGCTTCGGCGACGCCGACGAGATCGAGGCGATCCGCACCGAACTCGCCGAAACGTCGGGCGGCACGGCGCTCTATTCGGATGCCGATATGAGCGATGCGGCGGCGATCGAGGCGATGGTCGCGCGCTGCACCGAAGAGCTCGGCGCGCCCGATATCGCGATCGCCAACGCCGGCATCCAGCATGTTTCGCCGATCGAGGATTTTCCGCCGGAAAAGTGGGACCAGATGGTCGCGATAAACCTGTCCTCGCCCTGGCATCTGACGCGGCTTACCGTCGGCGCGATGAAGGAGAAGGGCTGGGGGCGCATCATCTACACCGCCTCGGCGCATTCGATCGTCGCGAGCCCGTTCAAATCGGCCTATAACGCAACCAAATTCGGGCTCGGCGGCATCGCCAAGACGGTCGCGCTCGAAGCCGCGCAGAGCGGCGTTACGGTGAACTGCATCAGCCCCGGCTATGTCTGGACGCCGCTCATCGAAAAGCAGATTCCCGACACGATGAAGGCGCGCGGGATGACGCGCGAACAGGTGATCGAAGACGTCCTTCTCGCAGCGCTGCCGACCAAGAAATTCGTGATGCCCGAAGAGGTGGCAAGCTTCGCGCTCTATCTCTGCCGCGACGAGGCCGCGCAGATCACCGGCGCGAACCTCTCGATGGACGGCGGCTGGACGGCGCAATAGCGAATTGGCGGGGCGGATCGGCTTCGTTATAGGAAAAGGATGTTGCGGCGAAGGCATATGGCGGGGTTGGCGATGATGGGCGTGTTGCTCTCCGCCTGCGCCTACACCCAGGGCGTTACCGGGCGCGAAGCCGGGACGAATCCCGACCAGGCGCTGCCGACCCACTGGCGCGCGGTGGTGACCGAGGACGATCGCCGCCGTTTTTCGCGCTGGCGCCGAGCGTTCACCGAAGCGCTGTCCGATGCCGCAGCCGCCGGCCATGCCAACGAAATCGCCGCCGAGGGCCGCTTGCTCCAGCCCGATGCCGGGCTCGCCGATCCGCAGCCGCCGGCGGGCGATTATCGCTGCCGCTTCATCAAGCTCGGCTCGCAGGGCAGCGTCTCGCTGTCCTATGTCGCCTATCCCTATTTCGATTGCCGCGTCGATGACAGCGGCGAGCTGGTGCGCTTCTCGAAACTCACGGGCTCGCAACGCCCGACGGGCAGCTTCTACCCCGAAAGCCGGTTGCGGATGGTGTTTCTCGGCGTGCTCGAGCTTGGCGACGAGACGCGCGCGCATGTCTATGGCCGCGATTCCGCGCGCGACATGGTCGGCGCGGTCGAGCGGATCGGCGAAGCGCAGTGGCGGATCGTGCTGCCCTATCCGCGCTACGAATCGCTGCTCGACGTGATCGAGCTGGTGCCTGCGGACTAAAGGCCTTCAAAGACAGTTATTTGCAGCTATGCTGCGCGCAACGACATCAGGAGAGAGATTATGCGCCGTTTTCTATACGCCCTGCCATTGCTTTTCGCCGTTCCGGTACAGGCGCAGACCGACGATCTTCGCGATGCCGTTGCCGAGGATATGCCGAGCCTGATGGAGCTATACCGCCATCTCCATGCCAATCCCGAACTGTCGTTCCAGGAAGAGCAGACCGCCGCACGGCTGGCATCCGAAGCGCGCGAACTCGGATTCGATGTGACTACCGGCGTCGGTGGCCATGGCGTCGTCGCGGTTCTGGAGAACGGCCCGGGCCCGGTGCTTCTGATGCGCGCCGATATGGACGGGCTTCCGGTTGCCGAACAAACCGGCCTCGAATTCGCCTCGACCGTCACCGCGACGACCGATGAAGGCATCACCTCGCCGGTCATGCATGCCTGCGGCCATGATACGCATATGGCGGCTTGGGTCGGCGCGGCGCGGCAGCTGGTTGCGCGGCGCAGCGAATGGTCGGGGACTCTCGTTGCGATCCTCCAGCCCGCCGAAGAACGCGGTGCCGGCGCGCGGCTGATGCTTGAGGATGGGCTCTATGAGCGTTTCCCCAAGCCCGATTTTGCGGTCGCCTTTCACGACAGCGCCTCGGCGCCGGCTGGCACGATCGGCGTGATTCCCGGCTATGCGATGGCCAATGTCGACAGCGTGGATATTCGGGTTAGGGGAATCGGTGGCCATGGCGCCTATCCGCATACGACGCGCGATCCGGTCGTAATCGGCGCTCGGATCGTCGGCGCGTTACAGACTTTAGTTAGCCGTGAGGTCGATCCGCAGCAGCCCGCTGTCGTCACCGTCGGCGCGTTCAATGCCGGCACCAAGCACAATATCATTTCGAACGAAGCGCGGATGCTGATCACCGTGCGCAGCTATACCGACGAGGTACGTGAACAATTGCTTTCGGGGATCGAGCGTATCGCTCGTGCAGAGGGTATGGTCGCGGGGCTCGATGACGATATGCTGCCTGAGGTGACGCGGCGCGACGAGTTTACACCGTCGGTATACAACTCGCCCGAGCTGACCGGGCGGCTCGAAACGGCGTTTACGATCCGCTTCGGCGAAGAT
>JABDLY010000089.1 GCA_013001755.1 Sphingomonadaceae bacterium | reverse complement strand
TTCCATATGTGGACGCCCGACGTTTACGAGGGCGCGCCGACTCCGGTCACCGCCTTTTTCGCCTCGGCGCCGAAGATCGCGGCGATTGCACTATCGGCGCGCGTCATCTTCGAGGCGCTTGGTCCGGCGACCGATGAGTGGCAGCAGATCGTGATCTTCGTCGCCATCGCCTCGATAGCGCTCGGCGCGGTCGCGGCGATCGGCCAGACCAACATAAAACGTCTGCTCGCTTATAGCTCGATCAACAATATCGGTTTCGCGCTCATCGGTCTTGCCGCGGGCACCGAAGCCGGCGTTGCCGCGACGCTCTCCTATATGGCGATTTATGTAGTGATGACGCTCGGCAGTTTCCTCTGCGTCCTCCAGATGCGCGACGCCGAGGGTCGCCCGGTCGAGGACATCGCGAGCCTTGCGGGTCTATCGAAGAGCCAGCCGGGTCTCGCCGCCGCTTTTGCCGTCTTCATGTTCTCGCTCGCCGGTATCCCGCCGCTGCTCGGTTTCTGGGCGAAATTCCTCGTTTTCGACGCCGCCGTCCAGTCAGGGCTGATCATGCTCGCCGCCTTCGGCATCGCGCTCTCGGTGATCGGCGCTTTCTATTATTTGAAGATCATCAAGACGATCTATTTCGACGATCCCGCGCCGCTCTACGCGCCGGCGAATTCGCGGATCGAGAATGGGCTGATCGCGGTGACCGCCGTCGCCGTTTCGCCGCTCGGTTATCTGCTCTTGCCGTTCCTCGCGCTGACGAGCGGTAACGCCGCGGCGGCGCTCTTTTAGGCTCGCATTCTGGCCGATATCCGTATCCGCACGGTTGCCGAGACCGGCTCGACCAATGACGATGTGATGGCGCTGGCGCGTGAGGGCGAGGCCGAAGGGTTTTGGCTTCGTGCCGAACGCCAGACAGGCGGGCGCGGGCGGCAGGGCAGGATGTGGGTGTCGCCCCCCGACAATCTCTATGCGAGTACATTCGTCAGGGTGATCGACGGCGATCCACCACCGGCGACACTGGCTTTCGTCGCGTCGCTGGCGCTCCACGCGACGGTTGCCGCGCTTCTGGCCGACGACAACAAATTGTCCCTCAAATGGCCCAACGACCTTTTGCTCGGCGGCGCAAAGCTTTCGGGAATCCTGCTCGAGCGCGAGGGCGATGTTGTGGTCATCGGCATCGGCGTCAATCTAGCGTATCATCCGACCGATCTCGAACGTCCGGCAACCAGTATCGCGGATCACGCTTCAGCGCCCGGCGCCGAAGCCTTTCTGGACGATCTCGCAGGCCGGTTCGCCGCGCTCCTTGCGGGCTGGCGGACGACCGGGCTGGCCCCGATCCGCGCCAACTGGCTCCGCCGCGCCCATCCCGAAGGTACACCGCTTACCGTCCATGACGGCGATGGCACCAGGCTCGAAGGCAGTTTCGCGGGTCTTACCGAAGGCGGCGCGTTGCGCCTGCGCTTGGCGGATGGCTCCGAGCGTGTCATTCACGCTGGCGACGTCTTCCTCATCTGAAAGCCGACCCCATGCTGCTCGCCATCGATGCCGGAAATACTAATCTCGTCTTCGCTCTCGTCGATGGCGGCGAGATCGTGTCGCGCTGGCGCATCGCGACCGATCCGCGGCGGACGGCCGACGAATATGCCGTCTGGCTCCACAATTTGATGGCGCTCGAAGGCAAGCGTCCCGATGATGTGGAGGCAGTGATCATCTCGACCGTCGTTCCGCGCGCGCTTCACAATCTCCAGGTGCTGGCGTCGAAATATTTCGGGGCCGAAGCGCTGATCGCCGGCGAGCCGCCGGTTCAATGGGGTGTCCGCCTCGATATCGACGAGCCTTCCAGCCTCGGTGCGGATCGCGCGGTCAACATGATTGCGGCCCATGCTCTCCACCCGGAAGATTTGATTATCGTGGATTTCGGCACGGCGACGACCTTCGATGTCGCCGATTATGAGGGCAATTATAAGGGCGGCATTATCTGCCCCGGCATCAACCTCTCGCTCGACGCGCTGGTCAGCGCTGCCGCCAAGCTTCCGCGCATCGCGATCGAATCGCCGCAGGACAAATCGGTCATCGGCACCAACACCGAGGATCAGATGCATATCGGCGTCTATTGGGGCTATATCGCGATGATCGAGGGTCTGGTCGCGCGGCTTCGCGAGGAAATCGGCCGTCCGGCCAAAATTGTCTCGACCGGCGGGCTTGCGAGCCTGTTCGACGAGAACACCGACATCTTCGATGCCATCGAACCCGATCTCACCATACAGGGCCTCTGGATGCTCTATGAACGGAGCAAATAACCCAGCATGACCCCCAAAGACGAACTGCTTTTCCTCGCGCTCGGCGGGTCGGGCGAGATTGGCATGAACGTCAATCTTTACGGCTGTCAGGGCAAATGGGTGATGGTCGATTGCGGGATGACCTTCGGCGATCCCTATTATCCCGGCATAGATCTGATCCTGCCCGATCTCGAATTTATCGAGGAGCGCGCCGACGACCTGCTCGGCATCGTGCTCACGCATGGCCATGAGGACCATATCGGCGCGCTGCCCTATCTGTGGGAGGATCTCGGCGTTCCGCTTTATGCCACCCCGTTCACCGCCGGGCTTATCCAACGCAAGCTTGAAGAAGCGGGGCTGTTGGACGAGGTCGAACTCAACATTATCGAGAATGAAGGCGGTTTCGATCTCGGCACCTTCGGCTTTCGCTACCTGCCGCTCGCCCATTCGATTCCCGAGGGCAATGCGCTGCTGATCGATACGCCGCATGGCCGCATTTTCCACACCGGCGACTGGAAGCTCGACGATGAGCCGCAAATGGGCTCGCCGACGACGGCGGACGAGCTGACCGCGATCGGCGATGAGGGCGTGCTCGCCCTGGTCTGCGATTCGACCAATGTCTTCAATCCCAAGGCGTCGGGCAGCGAAGGCACGGTGCGCGAAGAGCTCGACCGGGTGATCGGCGCGCTCGAAGGGAGGGTGCTCGTCACCACTTTTGCTTCCAACGTCGCGCGCCTCAAGACGCTAGGTCAGGTTGCGAAGGATTGCGGACGGCAGCTCTGTGTCGCCGGGCGGTCGCTCGATCGGATCATCGGCAATGCTCAGGCATCGGGCTATCTCAAGGACTTTCCTGACACCGTGGACTTTGAAGCGGCGATGCGTTTGCAGCGAAGCGAGCTGTTGATCGTTGCGACCGGCGGGCAGGGCGAGCCGCGCGCCGCACTAGGCCGCGTCGCCGAAGACAATCACCCGCTCAAGCTGACGAGCGGCGATACCGTGGTGTTCAGTTCGAAGCAGATTCCTGGCAACGAACTCGCCATCGGGCGTATCCAGAACGCGCTGGCCGAACGCGAGATAAAAATGATCACCGATCGCCAGGCCGAAGTGCATGTATCGGGACATCCGGGGCGCCCCGAACTGGCCGAGATGTACAAATGGATCCGGCCAGAGATCCTCGTGCCGGTTCATGGCGAGATACGGCACATGGCGGAGCAGGCGCGGTTCGGGCGGGCAGAAGGTATCGCCAAACCGATAGTCCAGCAGAACGGCGATGTCGTCCGGCTTGCTCCCGGCGGCCCCGAAATAATCGGCCATGAACGCACCGGCCGGCTCGTGCTCGATGGCGATGTCATTATCGCGGCCGACGGCGAGGCGATGAACGAGCGTCGCCGGATTGCCAATCGCGGAATTATCGCAGTCACCGCAGCCTTCGATTCCAGCGGAAAATTGCGCGGCGGTCCGGTTCTTTCGATGGCAGGTATACCTCTCGAACAGGATCGCGAAACCTTTATCGACGAGGCGATCGCGGCGGCGGCGGAAGCTGCCAGGGGCAAGGCCAAGGACGCCGAGAGGCTGCGCGAGGCAATCCGGCTCGCCGTGCGGCGGACAGCGACGCGCTGGACAGGCAAGAAACCCGTCGTGAATGTCTCGATGATAGAGGTCTGACGATGGAGCCTATTTCCGCCGTCGCTATCTATTTTTTGTTCTGGTTTCTCAGCCTCTTTCTCGTCCTGCCATTCGAGGCGAAGACCGACCGCGAGGCTGGCGTCGAGCCGCTACCCGGCCATGCCGAGAGCGCGCCGCACCGGTTTCGCGCCGGCCGTGTGGCGCTGCGTACGACGATCGTTGCCGCCATATTGTTCGGCCTGTTCTATGCCAATTACGCCAATGGCTGGATCGGCGCCGATATTCTCGACTTTATGAAGCCTGAGGAATTTCGCTAGTCGCGGAAGCGCTCGATCGCCTGGGCGAGCGCGACATAGAGCTTGCCGTTATCAGACGATAGCAATGTCACCGCCATTGGCGATCCGCCGCGCATCGAAAGTACGCGGCGCAGCATCGCTTCGAAATCATGGACATAGCGGTTGACCTGCCCTTTGAACTCGCCGTCCATCTCATATTGGCTGGCGATCTCGCGCGCTTCGCCGGCATCGAGCAGCCGCACCGCGCGCCGCGCGAAGATACCGCGATCGCCCTTCAGATAAGCGGCCCATGCCGTGTCGGTCACGTCGTTCGAGAGGATTTTGGTGACGTCTATCGCTGTCGAATTGAGCGATTCGATGAGCAGCGTCACGCGGCGCGCAAAGACGTCCATGTCGGCGCTCTCCGCATCCGCGCGCGCGTCGCTAAGGCGTGATTCTATCGCCGTGCTCGCCGATTCGACCTCGGCGATTTTCTCAGCGAGATGCTCGGCCGCCTGTTGCGCGGCAGCCACTGCCTGTTCCGTGGCGCCGTGAAGTTCGGCAATCCGGCTTTCGACGCGTTCACCGAGGATATCGTTCATCGCTTCGTTCGTCGCTTCGCTAAGCGCGGCGGCGCTTTGCGGGATGACTTCGCCAAAGGCGGCGCGTGCCTTCTCGGCGGCCTGATCGGCGGTCTCGCGGACCTGGAGGAGCGCCTCGATAAGCTGGGGCGCCGCCGAATTGGCGATGCTCTTTGCCTGCTCGTCCGATGCCGCGAGCGAGGTTTCGACACTGGCAATGTCTTCGCGCATCGTCATGATGCGCTCGCCGACCTGGGTGACAAAGGCATCGATCGCGTCGCGCTGCTCGCCCAGGCTCTCGCGGCTGACCGCGATATAATCCTTCGCATCGCTGGCCATCGACTTGAGCGATTCCATTTCGGGCGTCACGCCGGACACCGCTTCGTGCAATCCCGATGTGCGGGCTTCGGCCGTCGAAATGGCTTCGGGCAAATCCTCGTTGAGGGACGCGACGCTGAGATCGAGCGTGGCCTTTATCTCAGCGGCCCGGGCGATCAGAGTCTCGACCGCCTCGTCATTGCTGCCAAGGTTATAGCCGATAGCCGAGATTTCGCGCTGGAGCCCCGAGACGCTTTCACCGAGCGCCATGAATTTTGCGGCACCGTCCTCATTGACTGCGGCGACCCGCGCTTCAACGCCGCCCAGCTTGGTCGCCATCGTGTCGAGCGCTTCGCCGACCGCGCCGATACGCTCGTCGAGCGATTGGCCGGCTGCGGCACCGGCATCTTCGAACGCCGTCCGGCTCGTTTCGACCGCTCCGGCGAGCGAGCGGGCAATTTCTTCGACGCCGCGCCTTGCTTCGCTCACCGCGTCGTCGGCCTGTTTGAGCGCTTCATCGACCGCCGATTTGATATGCTCGCCCGTCTCGTCGAGCTTGCGCGCGGAAACTTCGGCAACGCCTTCGATCTGGGCGAGGTTGGCGGCAAGCTTTTGTGCTGCGCCATTGGCAAGCTCATTGGCTTCGCGGCCGCGTTCGGACAGCGCCGAAAGCTGCGCGTCGAGCGATACTGCCTGTTCGTGCGCGTTGACGCCGGCTTCGCGCAGTCCTGCGCTGACCGAACGCGCCTGGCGTTCGGCGCGCGGCAGATCGGCAAGCAGCACCTCGACATCTTCGCGCGCGGATTTTGTCGAGCTGTCGAGCAATTTTGCCCTTTCCTCGATCACATCGCCGGCGTCGCGCAGATCGGAGCCTACTGTCCCGAGCCGTCCCGCTGCTTCCTCGCCAAGCCGCATCAGCCTGTCGGTGTCTTTCGACACCATGCCGCGCATCTCATTGAGCTGGGCGGTGATCGACGCGATCGACGCATCGAGCCGCTTCGCCTCGTCGCGCATGGCTTCGGATGTCCGGCCGAACCGGATCGCTTCGCGGCGGCTGGTCCGCTGCACCAACAGCCAGACAATACCGATCAATGCGAGCGGGATGCAGGCCAGCGCGATCACCTCGGCATAATCGGCCGGGCGCGCGGCAGCATATCCCGGCTCGGTAACGACGGCCCAGATGACAAATCCGATCCACCCAACCGCAGCTATGCCCAGCGCGATCAACGGCAGTTTTTCGCCGAGCCCGGAAGTTTCGATCTCGAACGCGCCATCGGGATCGGCGTCCCAATCCACCATCTCGGCGGCTGGATCTATCAGCTGTTCTTCGCTTTCGGGCGCGGATTCTTCGCGCAAATCGGCGACCGTATCATTTGCCGCTTCGGCCATATTTCCCCTCCCGCGTTAAAGTCTGTTTACCATAAAAAAGAGGGCTAGATAGCCGGGTAAGGCAACGGAGCGTTAAGGGCGATGCGATATTGCAACAGCATGGCTTATGACCCCGGAGCATTGGACAAGACGTTGGCCGCCGCAGTCGGCGACGATCAGACGCTGATTTCGGAGCTTCGCGGCGCGTTCTTCGAAAGCGCGCAACGGCAGATTTCCGCGCTTCACAACGCGGTCAACGACCAGCAATGGCAGGCGGCGGCATGGCGGCTCAAGGGGCTGGCGGCGAGCTTTGGTGTGACCGACTTGATGGCTCTCGCCAGCGAAGCCGCCGATGGTGCGCCTTTCGACCGCAATCTGATGCGGCGGATGGACAAGGCGCTTGTCGCCTTTGAACGCAGCTCGACGCTCGGATAGCCGCAAATCAAGCGCCGCCTGGCGAAAAAGTCCCCCGAATTGGCCGCCTGACGGCTTTCCAACCGCGTAATTCGGCGCTTATCCCATCGAGATATGCTGCTTGGAATTGCGATATGGCCTTTGCGGCGCTGATTTCGGCCTATCAGGACGCCGAAGACGGCGAAACCCAGCTGCGCGCATTGTTGCCGATGGCCGGGAGGACCTTGCTCGAAAACCAGGTTCGCAGGGCGGTGGCGGCGGGCGCTAGCCATGTCGTCGTGCTCGTCGAGCGCGTGCCCGCAGCGCTCAACGCGGCGCTCGACCGGCTGCGCCGCGACGGCATTGCGGCCGATATTGCGCGCTCGCCTGCCGAGGCCGCCGATCGCTTTCATCCCGGCGAAGATGTTCTGTTGATCGCCGATGGCCTTGTCGCGGCGCCCGATTGTTTCGAAGCGATGGCGGCACGTACGCCGCCGACGCTGCTTGTCGTTTCCGATATTGCCGAGAACCGGCAATTCGAGAGGGTCGACGCCGATCGACGCTGGGCCGGACTCGCGCTGACCGATGCCGTCGCACTGGCCGAAACCGCCGCGATGCTCGGCGAATGGGATCTCCAGTCGACGCTGATGCGGCGGATCGTCCAGTCGGGGCCCTCCTATCTGCCCGTCGATGGCGAAGGCGGCGCGATTGCCGATGCGCGGGAGGCGGTTGTGCTCGCCGATCGCAGCGCGGGCAGCCGCGATGCCGGCAAGGCAATGCTTTCACGCAACCGACGCGACGATGATGGCTGGGTCGAGCGTTATCTGTTTTCGCCGCTGGCGGTCCGCATCGCGCCGTTATTGCTCGACCGGTCTATCGAAGCGATCTGGCCGCGCGCCTTGTCCATTCTCTTTGGTCTGGGCGGCGCGGCCTGTTTCTGGTTCGGCTGGTTTTGGGCGGGCCTGGCCCTGTTTCTGCTGTCGGGCCCGCTTCACGCGATTGCCGCGCGGATCGACCTTGCGCAACTGCGAGACCGGGGAGGCAGTTGGGAAAGCCGCTTCGGCACAGGCGTCGTTCACGCTATCGGCCTGCTGACGCTTGGCGCGCGCTTCACGATCGACAGCGACAATAGAAGCTATA
>JABDLY010000027.1 GCA_013001755.1 Sphingomonadaceae bacterium | reverse complement strand
GGCGCATGGAACGGGAACAGGCCGTTCGTCTATGACCATGCCGACCCCTACGGCCGAGACTTGCGCAACAAGCTCCTCGCCACTTATCTCGATACGCGACGCGGCAACTGTGTCTCGATGCCGATATTGCAGCTTATCGTGGCCGAGAGACTGGGACTGAACGTCTCGCTATCGACCGCGCCGCTTCATGTGCTCATGCGTTACACGCACCCGACCACCGGACGCAGCATCGCCATTGAAGCCACCAGTGGCGGCCATCCTGCCAGAGAGGCATGGTATCACGAGAATGTTGGAGTCATCGACGCACAGGTCGAGAGCGGAATTTATCTCGGTGTGCTGACCAAGCGTGAGAGTGTTGCGGTCATGGCCAGCACCGTCACCGAATGGCTGATGAGCCAGGAACGATATGCCGAGGCCATCGAGGTTGTAGATGTAGTGCTCGAATATTACCCAACAGACGTTCACGCTGTTTTGATGCGAGGCGCCGCTTACGGTCATCTGCTACAAAGCGAATTTATCGAGCGATACCCCACGCCTGCCGCAATATCACCGAGCTTACGATCACGTTACCAGATGCTTGCAGCGCAGAACACCGCTGCTTTCCGGCAAGCCGAGGCCTGGGGCTGGACGCTGCCCGCGCATCTGTCGTGCAGCCCTTCGACAGTTGGTTGTCCGCCATCGGTCACAAAAAACTATAGGGATCAACATCCACAGTGACGCGAACGTTTTTCGGCCAATCCAGCTCCCCCAGCCAGTCGCGGATGACGGTCTGGACGTCGAGTGCGCGTCTCGCGTGGACGAGGAGGCGCTGGCGGTGGCGGCCGCGGAGCATCGCGAGCGGGGCGGGGGCGGGGCCGAGCACCTGCATGCCGTCTATCTCGGGCGCGGTGTCGCCGATCCGGCGCGCGGTTTCGATCGCCTGGCCTTCGTCTTCGGACGAGATGACGATCCCGGCATAGCGGCCGAAGGGCGGCGCGGCGGCGACGCGGCGGGCGTCGGTTTCGGCGGCGTAGAAACTTGTCGCATCGCCCGAGATCAGCGCCTCGATCACCGGCGCGCTCGGCTCGCGCGTCTGGATGAAGACGCGGCCCGGTTTCTCGCCGCGTCCGGCCCGGCCCGAGACTTGCATGATCTGCTGGAAGGTGCGCTCGGCGGCGCGCAAATCGCCGCCCTGCAGCCCGAGATCGGCGTCGATCACGCCGACCAATGTCAGGTTCGGGAAGTGATAGCCCTTGGTCACGAGCTGCGTCCCGACGACAATGTCGATCTCTTCGCGCTCCATCCGGCGGACGAATTCGGCGGCTTGCGTCGGCGACCAGAGCGTATCCGAGGTGACGATCGCGATCCGCGCCTCGGGGAACAGCGCCTTGGCCTCGTCGGCGATCCGCTCGACGCCGGGGCCGCAGGCGACGAGGCTGTCTTCGGCGCCGCATTCCTCGCATGTAGCGGGCGGCGGCATGACATGGCCGCAATGGTGGCAGGCGAGCCGCGCGAGCAGCCGGTGCTCGACCATCCAGGCGGTGCAGTTCGGGCATTGATAGCGATGGCCGCAGGTCCGGCAGAGCGTGAGCGGGGCGAAGCCGCGACGGTTGAGAAACAGCAGCACCTGTTCCTTGCGACCCAGCGTCTCCTCGATCGCGCGAACAAGCGTCGGCGCCATCCAGTGGCCGCGCGGCGGCGGGTCTTCGAGCATGTCTATCGCCGACAGATCGGGCATCTGCGCCGCGCCATAGCGTCCCGGGAGCGTTACCTCGCGATAGCGGCGGATCTCGACCATCTGGCGCGTCTCTATCGCCGGCGTCGCCGAGGCGAGAACGACGGGGAAGTTTTCGATATTGCCGCGCATCACCGCGACATCGCGCGCATGGTACATGACGCCCTCTTCCTGCTTGAACGCGCTTTCATGTGCTTCGTCGACGACGATCAGGCCGAGTTTCGGATAGGGCAGGAAGAGCGAGGAGCGCGCGCCGACGGTCACCATCGCCTCGCCCTTGGCGATCGCGCGCCAGGCGCGGCGGCGCTGCGACTGGCGTAGGCTCGAATGCCAGGTCACCGGCTCGCAGCCGAAACGCGCGGTGAAGCGCGTCAGGAACGGTTCGGTGAGCGCGATCTCGGGGAGCAGGACGAGCGATTGTTTTCCCGCTCGCAAGCCTTCGGCGATGGCTTCGAAATAGACTTCGGTCTTGCCCGAACCGGTGACGCCGTCGAGCAGAATCGGGGCGAATTCCGATGCGCGCGTTGCTGCGGTCAGTTCATCTGCTGCCGCCATTTGGTCCGGCTCGAGCCCGGGCGGATCGAAATCGGGATCGGGCACGGGAAAAGGCGCGTCGAGCGAAACATCGACCGCTTCGAGCGCGCCTGCCTTGACGAGTCCGCGGATCACCCCGACCGAAACCTCGCCGATCTCGGACAGTTCGCGGATCAGCCCCTGCGTATCGCCGATCAATTCGAGCGCCTGTTCGCGCTTGGGCGTCATCCGTTCGGGCATTCCGCCGCTCGCGCGATATTCGGTGATCGTCTTCTCGCCCGAATAACCGCTCGTCGAAGCCAGCGTCATGCGCAGCACATTGGCCGGCGCGGCGAGATAATAGTCGGCGGTCCATTCGATGAGGCGGCGGATTTCGGGCGTCAGCGGCGGCGTATCATAGGTTTCTAGGATCGGGCGGAGCTTTTTCGCATCGACGCTATCGGCCTCGAGCCGACCCTCGTCCCAGACGACGCCGGTCACTTGTCGCGGCCCCAGCGGCACCTTGACGATCGCTCCCGGCGGCGCGGCCATCCCCTCGGGAACGCGATAATCGAGCGGGCCGATGGCGGCGTTGAGCAGTAAGACGCGGACGCGGGACATGGAACCAGCCCATAGTCCCAAACGTCATTCCCGCGAAGGCGGGAATCCAGTAACCCGGATTTGGGACCGGATTCTCGCCTTCGCGGGAATGACGAGGGAGAGTTTGGATGCCGACTAATATCAATCGACGCACAGTGCTTGTGACCGGCGCCGCCCTGCCGCTCGCCAGCCTTGCCGCCTGCACCGGCCTCGGCGGGTTCGACCTGACCGAGGCCATCCGCCGCGTCCTCACCCTGTCATCGCAGCGTGCCTTCGCGACATTGCTCGCCGATGACGGCTTCTACGACGACCAGCTCGCGCGCATTGAATTGCCCGACCGGCTTGGCGGCAGCGGCGGCGGTTCGATCCTTGCGTCGATTCTCGGCACTGGCGCGGTGCGCAACCAGCTGCTCCATCTCCTCAACGACGCCGCGGCTGAGGGCGCCGAACGCGCCGCGCCGATCGTCACCGATGCGATCCGGAGTTTCTCGGTCGCCGATGCGCTGTCGATCATCCGCGGCGGCGGCGACGCGGCGACGCGCGCGCTGCAGGGGCAGATGGGCGATGCGCTGGTGACGGCGATGTTCCCAGAAGTCGGCGCTGCACTGAGCCTTGCGGAAAATCCGATCCTCGGCCGTGTGCTCCAGGCGGCGACGGGCATCGACATCAACGGGTTGCGCGCCGATGTCACGCGACAGGCCGCCAACGGCATCTACGCTGCGATGGGCCGCGAAGAAGCCGCGATCCGCGCCAATCCGCGCGCGACCAACGATCCGGTGATAATCGGGGCGTTCGGGCTGCTGTAGGCAAATCCTCCCCGGGACGGGAGGATTTGTGGATCGCAGACTCATCGCGCCGCCGAAACCGATGTATCCCTCGGCGCGACTCACCCTCCAAGGAATCCCGCATCATGAAATTCTTCGCCGACACCGCCGATACCGACGCCATTCGCGATCTTGCCGCCACCGGGCTGGTCGATGGCGTTACGACCAATCCGTCGCTGATCCACAAATCGGGGCGCGATATCATCGAGGTGACGAAGGAGATTTGCGGCATCGTCGACGGGCCGGTCTCGGCCGAGGTCGTAGCGACCGAGCATGAAGCGATGATGAGCGAAGCCGAGGTGCTGCGGAAGATCGCCGACAATATCGCGATCAAGGTGCCGCTGACCGTCGATGGTCTCAAGACGTGCAAGAAGCTCACCGGCGACGGCACGATGGTCAATGTCACGCTGTGCTTCACCGCGAACCAGGCGTTGCTCGCGGGCAAGGCGGGCGCGTCGTTCATCTCGCCGTTCGTCGGGCGGCATGACGATCTCGGCTATGACGGGATGAATTTGATCTCGGAAATCCGCATGATCTACGACAATTACGATTTTCCCACCGAGATCCTCGTCGCCAGCGTCCGCCATCCGGTGCATATTTTGGAGAGCGCGAAAATGGGCGCCGATGTCGCGACGATGCCGCCCGATGTGATCCTCAAACTCTTCAACCACCCGCTGACCGACAGCGGCCTTGCCTCATTCCTCGCCGACTGGGAGAAGACCGGGCAGAAGATCGGATAAGACCTATGGCGAAACTTCCAACCCGGAAGAAAGTTTTCGACGTAAAAGGGGAGGCACAGGCCAATTCGGACGGTACTAACCGTCAGGAGATCATCGCGGGTCTCGAGCCTGGAGATATTCTAGCGCTCGAGCGCGAACCCACAAATGAACATGATCCGAACGCCGTGAAGGTGGTTACCCGTTCAGGGGAATGTGTTGGTTATGTCGAACGGAGTGTGGCGCAGGATATCGCCGCTTCACTAGACGAAGGCAGGCAACACTTTGCCCACTTGCATGAGATTCGAGGAGGCGTGGAAGACGCGCCGAACTATGGGATCAAGATTGCTGTGGCATGGGATGGGCGACAATTGCCGAAGCCCAAAATGCTCGACGATGAGCAGTTGAAGTTCAAAGACCGCCATTCCACGGGCGGGGCGGGGTGTGCGGTACTTTTCGCGGTAGCATTGTCGCCATTCGTGATATCGAACTGGTTCTAGAGAAATTTCGATCGTCCGGTTGTCCAGTTGACGGCAGCCAAGGTCATTCCTTCTTAACCATGATTCGGCTAGGAAACCCGACATGGGAACGGTGATCGATTTCGAGACCGGCGCGGTGGCGCAGCTCAGGGAGCGTGTCGCGCAAGCCGAGGAGGACCGGCAGGACCTGCTCGCCTTTGCGCAAGGCCATTCGGGCGCGACCGAGGCGATCCATGCCGCCGTGTTGATGGCGATCGAAGCCGAGGGACTCGATCACCTGCTCCATATAGTGACGCAGCAATGGCCCGATATGCTCGGCGTCGATGCCGTCGCGCTGGCGCTCTATGTCGGCGATACCGCGATCCGCGCCGATATTTCGGGCATGCAGTTTATCGAGCGAAAGCTGATCGAAAAGGCGGCGCTCGATATCGAAGGCGTCGTGCTGCGCAGTGCCGATCGGGGGCATCCGCTGTTCGGACCGGCCGCCGACACAGTCCGCGCCGAAGCGCTGATCCGGATCGATAACGATGCGCCGATGCCTTCGGGCCTGCTCGCGCTCGGCCAACGCGAAAATCAGGATATCGACGCCGATCACGGGGCCGAGCTGCTCCGCTTCCTCGGCGACAGCCTGGCGAGATTGATCGGCAAGTGGCTGCTTCCCTGAATTCAGCCGACCATCCGGCCGCCGCGCTCGCCGATGACTGGGCGGCCTATCTCACCCACGATCGCCGCCTTTCGTTCAATACGGTTCGCGCCTATGCGGCGGCCGCGCGGCGTTTGATTGCCTTTCTCGGGCAGCATCAGGGCGAAGCCGTCACGCCGGCCCATCTTCGCAATCTCGATGCCGCCGAGTTCCGCGCCTTTCTTGCGCACCGGCGGACCGAGGGTCTCGGCAACCGATCGACCGCGCGCGAGCTTTCGGCGCTTCGCGGTTTTCTCGCCTTTGCTGCCGGTAAGGCAGGCGACGAGGCCGATCTGCCGCGCGTCAAAGGCCCCAAGCTCAAGCCCGGTGTACCGCGCCCGGTCTCTCCCGGCGAAGCCGTGGCGCTTGCCGAAGACGTCGCCGCGCAGGCCGACGAACCGTGGATCGCGGCGCGCGACTGGGCGGTGCTGCTGCTGCTCTATGGTGCGGGATTGCGCGTCGGCGAGGCGCTTGGGCTGACCGGTTCGGTCATGCCGCTCGGCGAGACGCTGAGCGTAACCGGCAAGCGCAACAAGACGCGCATCGTGCCGTTGCTTGCAAAGGTGCGCGCGGCGATCGAAGATTATGCGAAGCTCTGCCCCTATCCCGTTGAAAAAGATGAACCGCTGTTTCGCGGCAAGCGTGGCGGGGCGCTCGGCAGCGATGTCGTGAGGCGGGCGGTGCGCGGAGCGCGCGTCCGGCTCGGCCTGTCGGGCAAGACGACGCCGCACGCTTTGCGCCACAGTTTCGCGACGCATCTGCTGGCGCGCGGCGCGGATTTGCGCTCGCTGCAGGAACTGCTCGGCCATGCCAGCCTCAGCTCGACGCAAGTCTATACGTCTGTCGATGCTGCGCATTTGCTCGATGTTTACAGGAACGCGCATCCGAGGGCGGAGTGATCCTCCCCGGGACGGGGAGGGGGACCGCGAAGCGGTGGAGGGGGATCGCCACAGGCGTTGCGCTAGCCTATAGCCCCCTCCGTCAGCCCTGCGGGCTGCCACCTTCCCGTGCCGGGGAGGACTTAAAGCTTCGCCTCGATCGCATCCCAGATCATGCCCGAGGTATCGGTCCCGTTGAACGCATCGATCGAGACGATACCCGTCGGCGAGGTGACGTTGATTTCGGTCAGATAGCCGCCGATCACGTCGATGCCGACGAACAGCAGCCCGCGTTTCTTGAGTTCCGGCCCCAGCGCCTCGCAGATTTCGAGTTCGCGCGGCGTCAGCTCGCTCTGCGCGCCCGACCCCCCGACCGCGAAGTTCGAGCGGATCTCGCCCTCCTTGGGCAGCCGGTTGACGCCGCCCGCCGCTTCGCCGTCGACGAGCACGATGCGCTTGTCGCCGGCTGAGACATCGGGGAGGAACGCCTGCACCATGAACGGCTCGACCCAGACGTCATTGAACATCTCGGTCAGCGCGGCGAGGTTCTTGTCGTCCTCGCCGACGAAGAACACCGCCGATCCCGCGTTGCCGTAAAGCGGTTTGACGACGATCTGGCCGTGTTCGCGCTGGAAGGCGCGGATGTCCTTCAGGCTGCGCGTGATCAGCGTCGGCGGCATGAACTCGGCAAAGTCGAGAACGAACAGCTTTTCGGGCGCGTTGCGGACCGAGGCCGGATCGTTGACGACGAGCGTATCGGGCTGGATCCGTTCGAGCAAATGCGTGCCGGTGATGTACGAGAGGTCGAAGGGCGGGTCCTGCCGCATGAGCACGACATCGATATCGTCGCGCAGGTCGAGCGTACCGAGATCGCCGAAGCTGTAATGATCGCCGTCGACGCGCTGGACGGTGACGGGATGGCCGCGCGCCGTCAGTCGGCCGTCCTCATGATGGCTGAGTTCGCCGACATCGTAATGCCAGAATTTATGGCCGCGCTTTTGGCCCGATTCGATGATCGCAAAGCTCGAATCGCCGGCGATTTTGACCTTGTCCATGGGGTCCATCTGGACCGCGATGTTAAGCGGCATAGGCAACTTCCTTTGTTATCCCGGCGAAGACCGGGATATCCATCCGCAAGTGCCGTCCAAAGAGGCACGAGATTCCAACTTCCGCTGGAATGACGGGGTTACATCCCCACCCAGGCATTCTCGATATGCTTCGGCCAGCGCCCCGGTGCAATGAGGATGACGTCGATACGGATATCTTCGCCCGATTTGGCGTAGCGCGGAGCAAGGATTTCAGCCGCTGCGGCAACCCGGCCGAGGCGATATTCGTCGATCGCTAGGGCGAGTTCTTCTGCGGTCTCGCGCGTTTTCACTTCGACGAAAGCGATCAATCTTCCACGCTTTACCACGAGATCGATTTCGCCGCGCGGCGTCCGCACGCGTTTGCCGAGGATGCGATAGCCTTTGAGACGCAGGTACCATGCCGCAATCGCTTCGCCGCGCCGCCCGCGTTTTTCCGCACGCTCCCGGCTCACGCGCGATTTTTGAGCGCGAGCGCCCGCTGATAGAGAGGACCGCGCTTGAGCCCGAGTTCCCCCGCGACTTCCGTCGCCGCCTTGCCGGGCGGCAGGCGAGTGAGCGCTTCGATCAGCGCGGCGTCGATATCGGCGTCGTCGGCTGGCGGATCGTCGCCTGGCGGGCCGATCGTGATCACGATCTCACCTTTCGGCGCGACATCGGCATAGCGCGCCGCGAGTTCAGACAGCGTTCCCGTCACCGTTTCCTCGAACGCCTTGGTCAGTTCGCGCGACATCGACGCATCGCGATTCCCCAGCCGGTCAGCCAGCGCCGCCAGTGCTTTCCCCAAACGCGGCCCGCTTTCATAAAAGACGAGCGTTGCCCGTATCGGGGCCAGTTCCGCAATCACCCTATCGCGCGCCTTTGCCTTGGACGGCAGGAAACCGGCGAAGAGAAAGCGGTCGGTCGGCAGGCCCGACAAGGTCAGCGCCGCAATCGCCGCGCTCGCGCCCGGAATCGAGGTGATCGCATGGCCAGCCGCGCGCGCATCGCGCACCAACTTGTAGCCCGGATCCGATATCAGCGGCGTGCCCGCATCCGAGACCAGCGCGATTGCTTCTTCCGCCATCCGTTCGACCAGCCTTGCGCGCTCGCCTGCCGAACTGTGATCGTTATAAACCACCATCGTCTTTTTGAGCCCGAGATGGTGGAGCAGCTTGCCCGTCACGCGGCTGTCCTCGACGGCAATCGCTTCGGCCTGTTCCAGGGTCGTTACGGCGCGCGCGGAAATATCTTGCAAGTTGCCGATGGGCGTCGCGACGATATAAAGACCTGGGGTTAGCGTTTGAGTCATAAGGTAATCGTCATGGCATTGCAGGCATTGGGGGCGCAACGGCGCTCTTTGGTTACGCGCTTCGGCGTTATCGTCATGGCGCTGGCGCTGGCCGGTTGTCAGGCGCTGTTGCCGGGCGGTCGCGACAGGCCGGTCGAAGCGCCGCCGCCCACCGAGACGGCGCCGCCGCCGATCACCCAGGGTATCCCGCAAGACGAATCGCGCCACCGTGTCGCTCTGCTCGTCCCGTTGTCGGGCAATAATGCCGGCGTTGGCCAGTCGATCGCCAATGCGGCGAATATGGCGATCCTCGATACCGGCGGCGAACGCGTCCGCATCACCAGCTATGACACGGCGGCGGCAGGCGGCGCGGGCGCGGCGGCCAATCGCGCGCTGGCCGACGGCAACCGGCTGTTTCTCGGCCCGCTGCTCGCCGACAATGTCCGGCTTGCCGCGCCGATCGCGAGCAGCGCCGGCGTTCCGGTGATCGCCTTTTCGAACGACACCGGCGTCGCGGGCAACGGCACCTATGTTCTCGGCTTCACGCCAACCCAGTCTATCGATCGCGTGGTCGAATATGCGTATGGCCAGGGTGCGCGCCGCTTCGGTGCGCTCGTGCCACAGGGGCTTTACGGCCAGCGGGCCTCGGCCGCCTTCAGCCAGTCGGTCCGCGATCATGGCGGCACCGTGGCCGGAATCCGTACCTATGAGCGGTCGGGGCGTTCGCTCCAGCTTGCGGTGACGCAGCTCAACGGCGACGGCCCGTTCGATGCGGTGCTCGTCGCCGACAGCGGATCGACGGCGACCCAGGCGGTAGCGATGCTACGCGATCGCGGAGCAACCGACGCGCAAATTCTCGGCACCGAGCTCTGGAACAACCAACCCAATCTGACGCGCGAACGCGCGATGCACGGCGCGGTGTTCGCCAGCGTTTCGGACCGGATGTTCGAGACACTGAGCAGCCGTTATCGTTCGCGCTTCAGCAGTGCGCCCTACCGGTTGTCGAGCCTCGGCTATGACGCCGCCTTGCTCGTTGTACGGATTGCGCAGGATTGGGATATGGGGCAACCATTCCCGACCGGCGAGCTGCTCGACAGCGGCGGGTTTACCGGCGTCGACGGGGCGTTTCGATTCCTCAGCGGCGGCGTCGCGCAGCGTGCGCTCGAGGTCCAGCGGATCGGGCCGGCTGGTTTCTCCGTCGTATCGCAGGCGCCCGGCGGCTTCGGAAACGATTAGGCGCTAGATCAGTTTCGGTAGGATCGCATCGAGCAGGGGTAGTCCCTTTTCGGTGCAGCGTAACGTTGCTGGGCTGTCGTCGATCAGGCCGAGGACCTCGCATTCAGACACGCCGTCCGCGTCGACGAAATCGGCCAGCACCAGACTCGTGACTCGCTCGAAGCGCTTGCGGTCGATGCCTTCGGTCAGGCGTAACCCCATCATCAACGCCTCGGTTGCGCGTTCCTGATCGCCGAGCGGCGTTTCGGATTGCAGACCATGATCGTTGCGCTCGACCGCACCGATCCAGTTTTCCGGCTTTTTGTGCCGCATCGTCGCCATGCCGCGACGCCTGCCATGCGCTCCGGGGCCGACGCCTGCATAATCGCCATAGCGCCAATAGGTGAGGTTGTGCCGGCTCTCCTGGCCCGGTTTCGCATGGTTTGAAATCTCATAGCCGGGGAGGCCGGCGGCGCGCATGATATCGTTCGTCAGCGCGAAAAGGTCGGCGCCGTCATCGGGGCTGAGCGCTTCAAGCCTGCCATCGCGTTCGAGCGTCGCGAAACGCGTGCCGGGTTCGATGGTCAGCTGATAGAGCGACATATGCGCCGCACCGAGTGCGAGCGCGGCTTCGAGCTCGTCGCGCCACGCCGCCGCCTCCTGATCGGGCAGTGCATAGATCAGATCAAAACTGACGCGGTCGAACGCGTTTTGCGCGGTGTCGAGCGCGGCAAGCCCTTCGGCGGCGCTGTGCGCACGGCCGAGAAATCGAAGTGCGTCGTCGTCGAGCGATTGCAGGCCGAGCGAGACGCGGTTGACGCCGGCCTGCGCCAGATCGCCGAACCGCGCCGCCTCCACCGAAGACGGATTGGCCTCGAGCGTGATCTCGATATCGTCGGCGAAGGACCAATGTTCACCAGCCGCGGCAATCAGCGCCTCGACCGTCGATGGCGGTATCAGCGACGGTGTACCGCCGCCGAAGAAGATAGATCCGAGGGTGCGGCCCGGCGATTGGGCGGCTTCATGGGCGAGATCGGCGAGCAGCGCCGCGCGCCACGCATCCTGGTCGACGGCATCGCGGACATGGCTGTTAAAGTCGCAATAGGGGCATTTCGAAACGCAGAACGGCCAATGGATATAAAGCGCCAGCGGGTCGTCCATGGCGGCTAGAAAACTGCTTCGACCAGCTGCCTGAAGGCGTCGGCGCGGTGACTGATCGCGTGTTTCTCCGCCGGATCGATTTCAGCGAAGCTCTGGCCGTAGCCTTCGGGCACGAAGACGGGATCATAACCGAATCCCAATATGCCGCGCGGGGGCCAGGCTAACGAGCCATGCGCCTTGCCTTCGAAGATTTCGCTATGGCCGTCGGGCCAGGCGAGCGCGAGCGTGCAGGCGAAATAGCCGCTGCGGTCGGCATCGGGGCCAAGCTCGGCGAGTTTCCCCTCTACCTTGCCCATCGCCATATACCAGTCGCGGCCCGGGCCGCCTTCGAAGCTGCGCTTCTCGGCCCAATCGGCGGTATAGACGCCGGGCGCGCCATCGAGCGCGGCAACGCACAGCCCGCTATCGTCGGCGAGCGCGACCAGCCCCGAGCCTTGGGCACCGGCATGCGCCTTGATCAGCGCGTTTTCGACGAAGGTCGTGCCGGTCTCTTCAGGCTCGGGCAAGCCCAGATCGCCGGCGCTGACGACCTCCATGCCGTGCGGCGCAAGCAATGCTCCGATCTCTTTCACCTTGCCCGGATTGTGACTCGCAATGACGAGCTTTCCCGGTTCGAGCGTACGTGTCACGAAGCCGCCATGTCCTGGACTGCCTTCTCCTGCGCGGCGAAGATTTCGTCGCAGCCGATCCGCGCGAGGCGAATCAGGCGAAGCAACGTTTCGTCGCCAAAGGTTTCGCCCTCGGCGGTCGCCTGCACCTCGGCGATATTGCCGTCGCCGGTCAGAACGAAATTGGCGTCGGCGCCGGCGTTCGAATCTTCGGCATAATCGAGATCGAGAACGGGCTCGCCTTTGTAAAGACCGCAGGAGATAGCCGCGACTTTCTGGCCCAGCGGATCGGTCTCGATCGCCTGTTCGCCGAGCAAGCCGTTTATGGCGATGCGCAGCGCGACCCAGGCGCCCGTAATCGAGGCGGTGCGGGTGCCGCCATCGGCCTGTATAACGTCGCAATCGAGTGTAATCTGCCGCTCGCCAAGCGCTTTGAGATCGGTTACGGCGCGTAAGGAACGACCAATAAGACGTTGAATTTCCTGCGTTCTTCCAGATTGCTTTCCGCGTGCAGCCTCGCGATTGCCGCGCGTATGCGTTGCGCGCGGAAGCATGCCATATTCGCCCGTTACCCAGCCCGATTTCTTGCCGCGAAGCCAGGGCGGCAACCGATCTTCGATGCTGGCGGTGCACAGCACGCGGGTATCGCCAAAGCTGATCAGGCACGAGCCTTCGGCATGGGCGTTGAAACCGGGTGCGATGGTGATGGCGCGCATTTGATCGGGCGCGCGGCCGGATGGGCGCATGGGTGTTTCCTATAGCTGGTTAAGCGCGCGCTCTACCGACCATGCGAAGGCAGGTCCAGCGAATGCGTCGGCGGGGAGATCGCCCGCGCTGCCGCGAATGCCTAGAAGATGAGCGCGGGACCGACCGAAATCGACATGGTCTGGACGGTTGGAGCGACCGGCGCTTCGGGTGGCTGTGGCGGCGCGACACTGATCGTCAGCCGGCCATTGCGCCGTTCGATCTCGAAGCGCTGTTCGATGCGCTCTTCGGCGTCGCGCTCTGCCTTTTCGGCATGGCGTTCGGCAATGCGTTCCGCGTGGCGCTCGGCACGCTCGGCATAACGTTCGGCGTGGCGCTCGGCTCGGGCCGCATAGCGTTCGGCGATACGCTCTGCGCGCGCCGCATGACGCGCAGCATTGGATTCAGCAATATTCTCCGCGCGCGCCGCAAAGCGTTCGGCAATTCGTTCCGCGCGTTCGGCGAGATGTTCTGCGCGCTCTCTCGCGGCTTCGGCGCGGCTCTCTGCACGTTCATCCTCGCACTCGGCTTCCGCTTCGCTGTCGATTTCCCAGTGCACCGCATTGCGGACCCGCGCGACGGGCTCCCGGAATGCCGCCGGCCGGGCCGGTCCGCGCGCCTTGGTCGCCGAAGGCATGAAATTTGCCGCAAAGGTCGAAGGATCGAAGGATATGGCGAATGTCGAGACTTGCGCGCGCGCGGACGATGTTTCCGGCGCGTCGTCATCGCAACATTCGGCGTCGGTGCCGGTATCGATGCTGCGACGCGGCGATATATCGGCCTCATGATCGGCGGTTAGACGCCATTCCTCGCTATGCTGTTTCCCCGAATCCGATGCGATGGCGGGGCGAACGCGCGGTTCGTCGCCACTCTTAGTGGTTTCGGCATCGGCCGTATCATGGCTGTCACCATCGTCGCCGGTTTTCGCGATCGAGGCATCGGCACCGATGGCGATCATCAGGCTTGCGGCAAAGGCCAGCGACAGCGCTGCCATCGGCGTGCTCGTGCCGCGATCCGAAACCGGGCGGCGGCCGAGCCGGTTGATGCGATCCATGATCGGCGTGCGCGGCCCGTCGGCAGCCATTGCAAAGCCGAGCTGCTCATGGTCGCGCTGCATCGCGATACGGCTCAGCGCTTCGGCGAGCGGGCCGGCATTGCCGGTTTCGCGCGCTGCACGGTCGTCGCAGGCATATTCGCGTTCGATATCGATCTGCCGCGAGAGATAATAGATGCCGGGGTGGAAGAAGAAGATGTTGGCGATCATCGCCTGGATCAGGCCGAGCAAATAATCCTGGCGGCAGATGTGCGCGATCTCATGGACCAGCACGGCTTCGGCCTGGTCGGACGGCAAGCGCGTGAAAAAGCCGATGGGAACGAGAATGACCGGCTTGAACGTGCCAATCGTGACCGGCGTGCTGACGCGGTCCGAATAAAGGATCGATGCCCGCGGATCTCCGCCCAGCCGTTCGAGCCAGAGGCGAAAGCGCGCTTCCCATTTTTCGGGGACTACGGCGACGCCGGCATGACGGAGCTTGTGCGTCTGGCGCAGCGCCTGGATATAGCGCGCGCCGAGCGCGGCAAAGCCGAGCGACCAGAGCAGGCTGATCAGCCATGTCATCTTGCCGAGCATTTCGAGATAGGCTGCCCATCCGACCGATGACGCCGCAGCGCCCGAACCGCCGCTGGCGGCGCCGTAATAAACGAAGAAGGTGACGACAAAGGCGAGAGCCGATCCCGCCATGCCGAGATAGGCGAGCGCGAAGCGGAGCTGGGGATTTTCGCGCGGCGTGATCTTGAGCGCGACAAAGACAAGCGCCGAAAGAATGGCGACCTGCCAGATGCTGTGCAAAAGTGTCCAGCCCAGGCTGTCCGCCACCGCCACCAGATTACTCGCCATCGTTCTCGTCCCCTTCATCGGTGCCGCGTTCGGCTTCCAACTCGTTGATGAATTTCTTGATCTGCCGGAAATCTTCCGACGAAACTTCGCCGCGCCCGAGCGCGTGCATGACCAGATCATTGGTCGAATTGCCGAACACCGAACGGGTCAGCCGATCGAGCAGCGTCGTGCGCGTTTCCGCCGCCGGGCGGGTCGCGATATAATTGAAGGATTTGCCGGCGCCCGGGGTGCGATCGACCAGACCCTTGTCGAGCATCCGCTGCAATTGTTTCAGGATGGTGGTGTAGCCGACATCGCGGCTTTTGAGGATTTCCTCGTGCACGATACGCACGGACACAGGCTCGCGATCCCACACGATCTGCAGGATTTCGGCTTCAGCTGCCGAAGGCGTCGGCGATGAATCTGGCGATTCGCTCATAATTCTACCCTCTGGCCGCTTCCTATGAGCCGTTCAACGTTACGGCAAGTGTCGTTATAGTCGATTTCGACGAACGGTCTTTCTGATCCGGCAGACGGCAAAGACGGGGCAGGTTGCGCGAGCACGAGCCATCAAGCCGTCATTGCGAGGAGCGAAGCAACGAAGCAATCCAGAGCGGTTAGCGCTGTCGCCTGCCGCTCTGGATTGCTTCGCTACTCTCGCATGACGCTCGGGATAATGATCTGAGCCAAAGACTGGCGCAACCGGCCGTCTCTTTCTACATCGCGTACATGTCCGGCCCGAGCGTCCTCGAACTCAGCGATCGTGCGCGCGAAGTGTTTCGCAGCGTCGTCGAGAGCTATCTGGAAAACGGTGAACCCGTCGGTTCGCGGACAATCTCCAGAATGTCGGGCCTCAATCTTTCGCCCGCCTCGATCCGCAATGTGATGCAGGACCTTGAGGAACTCGAGCTGCTCGCCGCGCCATATACCAGCGCCGGCCGAATGCCGACCGAGATCGGCCTGCGTCTGTTCGTCGACGGGATGATGCAGGTCGGGCGATTGTCCTCGACCGAACGCAAGACGATCGAAGCGCAGCTCGACGAGGACGGGCCGGTTGAAGAGGCGATCGCACAAACGACGCTCGCGCTTTCGGGGCTCTCGGCATGTGCGGGGATCGTCCATGTCCCCAAACGCGCGCCGGTGCTCAGTCAGATCGGCTTTGTGCAGCTTTCGGCGGGGCAGGCGCTGGCTGTACTTGTCGGCGCCGATGGCAGTGTTGAGAACCGCGTCCTCGATCTGCCGGGGCCGGTTTCCGAATCGGCGCTGACCCAAGCGGCCAATTATATGAGCGAGCGGCTCGCCGGGCTGACGCTCGACCAGGCGATGGCGCGGCTCGACAAGGAAATTTCACGCGGCAAGGCGGCGCTCGACGAGGCGGCGCGCGATCTGGTCGAGCGCGGGCTCGCGACCTGGTCGAAGGACGGCGCCGAGCGACCGGTGCTGATCGTGCGCGGGCAGGCAAACCTGCTCGACGACAGCGCGACCGCCGATCTCGACAAGGTTCGCCAGCTTCTCGACGAGCTTGAGGACAAGGAGCAGATCGCGCATGTCCTCGATCACGCACGCGATGCCGAAGCGGCGAAAATATTCATCGGATCGGAGAACAAACTGTTCTCGCTTTCGGGCTCCTCGGTGATCGCCGCGCCCTATCACGACAATGAAGGACAGGTGGTCGGCGTTGTGGGCGTTATCGGGCCGACACGCTTGAACTATGCGCGCGTCGTTCCCATGGTGGATTTCACGGCGCAAACCTTGTCGAAACTAATGGCATAAACGGATGATGATGAACGGCGAAAAGACCGAAGACATGACAGCAAACGAAAATGACGACGCGCTTTCGGAGGACGCGAAGGCCGAGCTGGAAGGCGTACCCGAGGGTTTGCGCGAAGAGACGGCCGAAGATGCGCCCGAACTCGCCGAGCATGACCGGATTGCCGAGCTTGAGGAAGCGCTCGAAGCGGCGAAGCAGGATGTGCTCTACGCCAAGGCCGAGGAGCAGAATACGCGCCGCCGGCTCGAACAGGAAAAGACCAATGCGAGCGCCTATGCCGCGACCGGCTTTGCGCGCGATGTGCTGTCGGTCGCCGATAATCTCGAACGCGCCCTGGCATCGATCCCCGAAGAGCTGCGCGAGGACGAAAAGTTCAAGGGGCTTGTCGCCGGGCTCGATGCGACGGGCAGGGAATTGATCAGCGTCTTCGGCAAGCATGGCATCGCGCCGATCGACGCCGAGGGCGAAACGCTCGATCCCAACAAGCATCAGGCGATGGTCGAAATCCCGCACGACGAGGCCGAACCCGGCACGATCGTCGAGGAAATGCAGCGCGGCTATATGATCAAGGATCGCTTGCTGCGGCCGGCTTTGGTCGGTGTGGCGAAGAAGCCTGACTGACACCTTCTCCCATGGGAGAAGGATATGGAAACTTGTGAGCACAGCGAACTAGTTGGAGTTGGATGACGGGCTCCGTCTTGCCCGAGAAGGACGAACTCCTCACTCAACTTCGCCTTATACTGTTCCTCGCCAAAGCTGCATAATCCCGCTCCCGACGGGAGAGGGTTTTCTCACGCCGCGAGCACGTACCGCGTTTCGCCTTCGGCGCGGCACATCCGTTTGGAAATCCGTGTTTCCTCGCCTTCGACGATGATGATGTCGGTAACGTCCATGCATTGTCCGCCGCTGGGCTGCGAAACGAGCGCCGTGACGGTCGAGGTTCCCGAGACATCGGCGCGGGTCGGGCTGATCCAGGTTGCGGTCGCGCCGACCTCTTCGGCCTGCGTCACTTCCGCGGTCGCTTCGGCGGCGAGTTCCTGTTCCTCGGGCTGGAGCTGGCAGGCGATTTCGGCGACGAGCAGCCCGCTGGCCGCGCCGGCCAGCGCGCCGGCAACCGCCCCGATGCCGGTCGCCTCGCCGATAATGCCGCCCAATATCCCGCCGATGATCGATCCACCGGCGCGCCCGGTGTCGCACTGGCGCGCGCCGCCATGGCGGCTGGCGCTGCGCTCGCGGCGTTCGGCAACGCCGTCTTCGCGGTCGCGCGCGGCGGTTTCGTCGGTCGGTGACCAGCTGTTGCAGGTGCCGGCATAGCGGCAGAACCGTTCCTGCAGATATGCGCGGTCGTCCTGATATTGGGCCTCGAGCGCGCGCCAGGTCTCGAAATGCGCACCATCTGGGTTTGAGGCTTCATGCTCGGCGGTCGTCCGCGCGAAGAAACCGTCGGCCTGGTCCTGGGTGTAGCGGAAATCGTTCATCACCTCTTCGGTGTAGAGGCGGCCGATTTCTTCCTGGTGTGCGATCATCCGCGTACGAAAAGCGGCGAGCACATTATCGTGATATTCGTCGAGCCGCTGGATGCAGGTGGTCGTTTCTGCGGCCCGCTCATTGTCGCCGCTCTCGAGCCGGTAATCGTAGCGGCAGGCGGGATAGGTCACTCCGCTCATCACCGGCGTGCCCGGAATGTCGGGCAGGTCGGGCGGCGGCGGACGTTGGCCCTCGGCCGCAAAGGGCAGCGCGACCAGCATCGTCATCGCCGCCGCCAATCCCAATATAACCCGCCCGAATATCGTCATAAACCCCTCATTCGCTGGCTCGACTAAGCCTTCAGGCGCCGGGGAGCAATGATTGAAGTCACAAAAAGCGCGATCACGGCGCAACGCGTTCCGGATGAAAAACGCGCTGTTTGCCGGATCGCGCTGCGTGCCGTAGCGTCGGCGCATGTCCTTGGACATAAACTACCGCATTGGGGCGTGCATCGCCGCCGCCGTCGCCTTGCTTGCGCTAGCAGCTCCTGGCGCAATGGCTGCGGCATCGGCATCGCAAAAAGCCGGTGCGGCTTCCGAAAGCCTCGCAGCCCTCGAAGTTCGCGCGAACCGCCATTTCCGCCAGGGCCGCTATGCCGAAGCCGAACCGCTCTATCGCCGGATATTCGAGACGCGGGAACGCGCGCTGGGGGCAGACGACCCGCAGACGCTTGCGGCCATCAACAACCTGGCGAATCTTTACTTCCGTCAGGGCCGTTTTGCCGAAGCGGAGCCGCTGCTCCTGCGCACGCTCGCAGCGCGCGAACGCTCGAGCGGCCATGATGCACCCGAAACGCTCAATTCGATCAATAGTCTCGCCAGCGTCTACACCGATCAGGGCCGCTATGCCGAGGCCGAACCGCTCCTTGCGCGCGTGCTTGAGGAGCGGCGGCGGACGATTGGCCCCAATCACACCGACACGCTGCTCACGGCGAACAATCTCGGCTCGGTTTACGATCGTCAGGGCCGCTTCGACGAGGCCGAGGCGCTCTTCCTGCAGGCGCTCGACGGCCTCGTTCGTGGGACGGGACGGCACAGCCGCTACACATCCGCCGCGCGCAACAATCTCGCGCTGCTCTATTATCGCCAGGCGCGCTATGCCGAGGCCGAGCCGCTTTTTCTTGAAAACATTGAGGCGCAGCGGATCACCAATCGGCCGAACCATTCGCTGACATTCGCCTCGTTCAACAATCTCGCTGCGCTCTATCGCGAGATGCGGCGCTATGACGAAGCCGAAACCTATTCGCGGCGCGCGCTCGAACGGACGCGGGCGAACCTAGGCGGCGCGCACCCGTTCAGCTTGCGCAGTGCCAACACCCATATCGGGATTCTTCTCGAAGCGGATCGCGGCGAAGAAGCAATCGGCGCGGCGCGCGCGATGGTGAGCAGCCTGCGTCGGCAGCGAGATGCGGGCGGATTTGCCGGGCGCTAGAGTCGACGAGCTGCGCCTTATATCGACGATCGATCGAAGCTTTACTGCGGTTTGAAGGGCAGAATCGTCTCGTAACTCTTCAGCGACGGCGCGCCCGCTATCGTGAAGCCTTGCCGCAGCAGGAAGGTGTGGCGGACGATCTCGGCTTGCTGCTCCAGCCCGTATCTGGCGAGTTTCGAGCCCGGTTTGAGCGTATAGTGATAGCGGCAGAAGGGATGGCGCCTCAGCGGCAGGAAAATGCCGCTCTGGCGTTGCCAGACATGTGTCATTTCGTGGAGGAACAGCCCCTGCAATTTGACCGGCGCGTCGCCGAAATCGTCGCGCCAGAACGGACCCTTGGGGTGGAACCAGATATGCCCGTCGGGCGCCATCAGAGTGTTGACCGGATGGAAGGGCCACCATTTCTGGCGGCACAGCTTCACCGCGTCATAGTCGATCGCCTTGCCGAAAACGCTCGCAGCGAGTTCGCGCTCGGCGGGCGTAAGGGGGCGGCTTTCCATCGGTCAGCTATAGCCCGCCCGCCGGCCTTCTTCCAATCGCGGCTTCAAGCGGGTCGGCCGAATCGTCGCGCGGTCAGTCGCTGTAAAGTTCCGAAATATTCAGAACCGCGGGCTGGAGGCTCGTGTTGGAGTAAGTGCCGATCCAGATGTCATATTGACCGCTAATCGGTTGGCTGAAGGAGATCGCCGGGTTGAGACCGTTATTCCCGCCGTCGTCGTCGCAAAACCACTCGCCGTTGGGATCGTTGATGACAAGCGTCGTATCGACGCTTGCGCTGACCGAAAAGACCAGGGGCAAACTGCTGCCGCCGGTGAAGTTGAGCCGGACATCGGGCGCATTGGCGATATAGCCTACACAGGGACTTCCCAGGCCGGCCGCGTCGACGGGTCCGCCCGAACGCAATTCAACCTGATAGGGATCGGGTTCGAAACCGGTGGCCAGCGCAAAGGTCCCATAGGCGGGATCCAAATTATAATTCTGTGCAACGGTTGGCGCGATCGTCAATGCTGCCGCAGCGACGGCGACACCGATTTTGGCATATATGGTCATTGAATATTTCCCCCTGAGGTCCCGGCTTGAATGCGCCCGGCCAAGGCAATTCATTAGCCTATCTTGCGCTGCAAAGCCAGCGGACCGCGCTAATTTTCCTCTTCAAAAGGCGCCTCGTCTCCCGCGCCAATCGTCACCGCCTCGATCCGTGTGTCGCGGCCGTTTTCGAAACGGAAATCGAGCGGCAGCGGGGTGCCGGGCGTGATCTCTGCGCTGATGCCGAACAGCATCGCGTGGCGGCCGCCGGGTTCGAAGGCAATCGTTTCGCCGGGCGGCACCTCGACCGTCATGATCGGCGCCATCCGCATCACGCCGTCCTCGTCGATCGTCTCGTGGAGCTCGATATTCTCGACGCGGCTGCTGTCGATCGCGATCAGCACTTCGCCGCTTTCGCCGCCGCTGATCTCGAAGTAAGCGGCGGCCGGCCGGCCATCGACCGCGGGCAGCCGCACCCAGACATTTTCAACCCGCCCGGGCGACGGTGCATCTTCGCTCGCGCCGCAAGCGGAAAGGAGAAGCGCGAGCAGCGCGGCAAACATCGGAAGGCGCATTGTAATTCCCATAACTGAACAGCGGGTTTCCCTTATGCGCGGCGGCGGCTTGCAGCAAGAAAAAGCCCACCTATATCGCCCTTGTACAACCGCGTCGGCGGTTCTTGCTTCTATGGAAGGGGGGCTGTCGGCTCCGCTAGTTATTAGGGAAATACAGAGGGTTACAAATGGCTAAAGTTATCGGTATCGATCTCGGCACGACCAATTCGTGCGTCGCCGTCATGGAAGGCGGCAAACCGAAGGTTATCGAAAATTCGGAAGGCGAACGCACAACCGCCTCGATGGTCGCTTTCACCAAAGACGGTGAGCGTCTCGTGGGCCAGCCTGCCAAGCGCCAGGCCGTCACCAATCCTGACAACACATTGTTCGCGATCAAGCGCCTGATCGGACGCCGGTTCGATGATCCGACGACGAAGAAGGACATGGAGATCGTGCCCTATGACATCGTCAAGGGCGGCAATGGCGATGCCTGGGTGAAAGCGGGCGGCGAAGACTATTCGCCGTCGCAGATCAGCGCGTTCATCCTGCAAAAGATGAAAGAGACCGCCGAGAGCTATCTCGGCGAAAATGTCGAGCAGGCGGTGATCACCGTTCCGGCCTATTTCAACGACGCCCAGCGCCAGGCGACGAAAGATGCCGGCAAAATCGCCGGCCTCGAAGTGCTGCGCATCATCAACGAGCCGACCGCGGCGGCGCTCGCCTATGGGCTCGAGAAGAACGACGGCAAGACGATCGCCGTCTATGACCTTGGCGGCGGCACCTTCGATATCTCGATCCTCGAGATCGGCGATGGCGTGTTCGAGGTTAAGTCGACCAATGGCGACACCTTCCTCGGCGGTGAAGATTTCGACCATGAAGTTGTCGAATTCCTCGCCGATTCGTTCAAGAAGGACGAAGGCATCGATCTGCGAAACGACAAGCTCGCGCTGCAGCGGCTCAAGGAAGCCGCCGAGAAGGCGAAGATCGAGCTGAGCTCGGCGCAGTCGACCGAAGTCAACCTGCCGTTCATCACCGCGGACCAGAACGGGCCGAAGCATCTGGTGAAAACCATCAGCCGCAGCGATCTCGAAAAGATGGTCGGCGATCTCATCAAGAAAACTCTCGATCCGTGCAAGAAAGCGCTCGAGGATGCCGGCATGAAAGCCAGCGATATCGACGAAGTGATCATGGTCGGCGGTATGACGCGCATGCCCAAGGTTCGCTCCGTCGTGCAGGATTTCTTCGGCATGGAACCGCACACCGGGGTCAATCCCGATGAAGTCGTCGCGATGGGCGCGGCGATCCAGGCCGGCGTTCTGCAGGGCGACGTCAAGGACGTGCTGCTGCTCGACGTCACCCCGCTGTCGCTCGGTATCGAAACGCTTGGCGGCGTCTTTACGCGGATGATCGATCGCAACACGACGATTCCTTCGAAGAAGACGCAGATCTATTCGACCGCCGAGGACAACCAGAATGCGGTGACGATCCGTGTTTTCCAGGGCGAGCGCGAAATGGCGCAGGACAACAAGATGCTCGGCCAGTTCGATCTCGTCGGCATCCCTCCCGCCCCGCGCGGCGTGCCGCAGATCGAGGTCACCTTCGACATCGACGCCAACGGCATCGTCAACGTGTCCGCCAAGGACAAGGGCACCGGCAAGGAACAGCAGATCAAGATCCAGGCCTCTGGCGGCCTCGAAGACGCCGATATCGAAAAGATGGTCCAGGAGGCCGAGCAGTTCGCCGAAGAGGACAAGTCCCGCCGCGAGGCGGCCGAGGCCAAGAACCAGGCCGAAAGCCTTGTCCATTCGACCGAGCAGCAGCTCAAGGAGCATGAAGACAAGATCGATAGCGATCTGAAGCAGGACATCGAGACCAAGATCGCCAAGACCAAGACGGCGATCGACGGCGACGACTCTGAGGCGATGAAGACCGCGTCCGAAGAGCTCGCCCAGGCGGCGATGCAGATGGGCCAGAAGATCTACGAAGCCCAGCAGGCCGAAGGCGGCGACGCGGCGGATGCCGACGCCGCGGCATCGGCGGCCGAAGAAGACGTCGTCGACGCCGAATTCTCCGAGGTCGATGAAGGCGCCGAGGCGGCGGAAGCTGACGCTGACGCCGGGGCCGACGCCAATGAAGAGAATAAGGCGGACTCGTAATGTTTGTGCGTCACCCCTGCATTGGCGGGGGTGACGGCAAGCATTCGTTGAAGGGGACGAGGCCGTAATGGCGACACAGGTCGATTATTACGAGTTGCTGCAGGTCGATCGCGGCGCCGATGGCGCGGCGCTCAAATCGTCCTATCGCAATCTCGCGATGCAATATCATCCCGACCGCAATCCGGGCGATGCCGAGTGCGAGGCGAAGTTCAAGGCTATCAACGAAGCCTATGACTGCCTGAAAGATCCGCAGAAACGCGCCGCTTATGATCGCTTCGGCCATGCGGCGTTCCAGAATGGCGGCGGTGGCGGGCAGGGGTCGAGCGATGGCTTTGGCGCGTTCTCCGACATTTTCGAAAGCGTGTTCGGCGAAGATTTCATGGGCGGCGGTCGCGCGCGCGGCGGCGGCCGCGATGTCGGGCGCGGCGCCGACCTGCGCTATGATTATGAAATCAGCCTCGAAGACGCCTATCATGGCAAGGATGCCGAACTGACGCTCGACGTCACGGCCGCTTGCGAGGCTTGCGAAGGGTCGGGCGCGAAGCCGGGGACCGGCGCGCAGACCTGCGGCACCTGTCAGGGCCATGGCAAGGTCCGCGCGCAGCAGGGCTTTTTCATGATCGAGCGGACCTGCCCGAGCTGTCATGGCATGGGGCAGGTTATTTCCGAGCCGTGCGAAAATTGCCGCGGCGAAGGCCGGGTCGACCAGACCAAGACGCTCGACGTCAAAATCCCGCCCGGCGTCGACGATGGCACGCGCATCCGCGTCTCGGGCGAAGGCGAAGCGGGCGCGCGCGGCGGGCCGGCCGGCGATCTCTACATCTTTGTCCATCTCAAGCGCCACGATCTGTTCCAGCGCGAGGGCACGACATTGTTCGCGCGCTGTCCGATCTCGTTCACGACTGCCGCGCTCGGCGGATCGATCGAAGTCCCCGCGCTCGACGGCGAAGTGCATGCCTTCGAGGTTCCCGCCGGGATGCAGAGCGGCAAGCAGCTCAGAAAGCGCGGCGCGGGGATGCCGGTGCTGCAGGGCAGGGGCTTCGGCGATCTCGTCGTCCAGTTCGACGTCGAAACGCCGAGCAAGCTCAGCTCGAAACAGAAAGACCTGCTCCGCGAATTCCGCGAGACCGAAACCGGCGAGGAATGCCCCGAGAGCAAAGGCTTCTTCGACAAAATCAAGACGATGTTCGGGGAATAGAGCAGAATTTACGTCGTGGTTTTGCTTCGAAGCCCCCGCTAAACCGTCTGGATGGAAAGCTCCGTCAAATTTCTTGAAAGGCCAGATGGTCAGCAACGGGTGATAATAGTTCGCCGCGCTGATGGGCAATACACTTATCGCCGTTAGTGGATTTCGGATTCAACCTCCGCTGATCAATGTCATTGTTGGGGAACCATGGGTCCGGATTGCGGAATCTATGACACTCCTGAAACAGCAGAGACCGAAGCGATGCAACGAGTTGAATGGCTCAAGAAAAGTTTTCACTAGCTAACGTAGAAGAGGGTCAGTCCCTCTCGTCGAACGGGAGAGGATTGGTGCGGTAACTTTCGCCAACTCTCGCTCGAGCTGAAAATCTCGATTCCCTGAAGGCTCATCAAAAATTCCCGTTTGCCCTGAGCTTGTCGAAGGGCTGTCCTTCACTTTCCAACGGGGAAAAAGAAAGGGCAGAGCTTCGACAAGCTCAGCCCGGTCGGTTAGTGGTCGGCAACTCATCAAGGAGATATCGCCCCATGAACCGCCTCACCCCGTTCGCCGCCTTCGCCCTCCTTCTCGCCGGCCCGGCGCTCGCGCAGGACAATCCGATGGCCGATGTCGAAATTCGCGCCGAGCAGCTTGCGCCAGGCGTTGCCGTCCTGTTCGGACGCGGCGGCAATATCGGCGTTTCCTATGGCGAGGACGGCACGGTGCTGATCGACGACCAGTTCGCGCCGCTTACGGCCCGTATCCAGGGCGCGATCGGCGATCTTGGCGCCGATCCCGTGCGCTTTCTGATCAACACCCATTGGCATTTCGATCATTCGGGCGGCAACGAGAATTTCGGCGAGGCCGGTGCGCTGATCATGGCGCACGACAATGTCCGGATCCGCATGACGCAGGGCAGCGAGGGGCGTTTCACGGTGCCGCCCGCGCCGCCCGTCGGGCTTCCCGTGATTACCTATCATGACGGCATCAAGCTCCATCTCAACGGCGATACCGTCCACGTCGTCCATATGCATGACGGCCATACCGACGGCGATTCGGTGATCTGGTGGGAGAACGCCAATATCGTCCATATGGGCGACCTGTTCTTCAACGGCGGTTCATTCCCGTTCATCGATCTGGAATCGGGAGGCAATGTGCGCGGCGTTGTCCGCGCCGCCACGCGCGTCATCGACATGACGAACGACCGAACGCAGATCATTCCCGGCCACGGCCCGATGGCGAGCCGCGCCGATCTGATCGCCTATCGCGACATGGTCGCGAACATCGTCGGGCAGGTCGAAGCGGCGATGGCCGACGGCCGCTCGCTCGACGAGATCAAGGCGATGAACGTCACGGCGGATTATGCTGATCGCGACGGCGGTTTCATCTCGGGCGAGCAGTTCGTCGAGACGGTCCATGCGAGCCTGAGCCAGCCCGAGGACGAGGGTCATCATCACGACGAAGTCAGCCATTCCGAACACGGTAATGACGAGCATTGATTTCGCGAATATCGCCGCCGAAAAATGAAAAGAGCCCGCCGACTGCCGTCAGCGGGCTCTTTCTCTATGGGCGATGCCTAGCGGCCTAGCTGCCGGTGACGAGCGCGACGAACATCATCTGCGCCGCGACCCCGATGGCTAGGCTGACCGAGCGTATCATTGCCAACATCGTATCTTCCTTTGTGCGAAGCGAAACGGGACATCCGTTTCAATGGCAAGATGGGGGCCAACTCCGAACCCGCCATCGCGCTCGTCGAACCTACGATTGCAGAAAATGCAACGCCAGAATCGGCGAAAGTTAGCTCCCGAACACCCGCGCGAAGATCGTGTCGACATGTTTGAAATGATAATCGAGGTCGAATTTCTCCTCGATCTCGGCATCGCTGAGCACGGCGGCGACGTCCTTGTCGGCCTTGAGCAATTCCATCAGCGATAGCTCGCCATCCGAGTCCCA
Organism: Sphingomonadaceae bacterium; assembly: GCA_013001755.1. Taxonomy (GTDB): domain Bacteria; phylum Pseudomonadota; class Alphaproteobacteria; order Sphingomonadales; family Sphingomonadaceae; genus Parasphingopyxis. The sequence goes on along the minus strand of JABDLY010000027.1, from coordinate 1,852 downwards.
GACCTTCATCGCGTTGCGCTGGACGAGGCGGTAGGCGTCTTCTCGCGAAACGCCGGCTTGCGTGAGCGCGAGCAGCACGCGCTGCGAGTGGACAAGCCCGCCCATCTTGTCGAGATTCTTCTGCATCCGTTCGGGATAGACGAGCAATTTGTCGATCACGCCGGTCAGCCGCGCCAGCGCGAAATCGAGCGTGATGGTGGCGTCCGGCCCGATATAGCGCTCGACCGAGGAATGGCTGATATCGCGTTCGTGCCAGAGCGCGACATTCTCCATCGCCGGGAGCGCATAGCCGCGCACCACCCGCGCAAGCCCGGTGAGATTCTCTGTCAGGATCGGGTTGCGCTTGTGCGGCATCGCCGACGAGCCCTTCTGTCCTTCGGAGAAAAATTCCTCGGCCTCGAGCACCTCGGTGCGCTGGAGATGGCGGATCTCGGTCGCCAGCCGCTCGACCGACGAGGCGATCACGCCGAGCGTCGCGAAATACATAGCATGGCGATCGCGCGGGATGACCTGCGTCGAGATCGGCTCGGGCGTCAGGCCGAGCTTTTCGGCGACATGCGTTTCGACCGACGGGTCGATATTGGCGAAGCTGCCCATCGCGCCCGAAATCGCGCAGGTCGCAATCTCTTCGCGCGCCGCCACGAGCCGCGCCTTGCAGCGTTCGAACTCGGCATAGGCCTGCGCCAGCTTCAAGCCGAATGTCACGGGTTCGCCCTGGATGCCGTGGCTGCGGCCGATCGTCGGTGTGAGTTTATGCTCGATCGCACGGCGTTTGAGCGCGGCGAGCAGTGCGTCGAGATCGGCGAGCAGGATATCGGAGGCCTTGGCGAGCTGCACCGCGAGGCAGGTGTCGAGTACGTCCGAGCTCGTCATCCCCTGATGCATGAAGCGCGCTTCGTCGCCGACATTGTCGGCGACCCAGGTCAGGAAGGCGATGACATCATGTTTGGTCACCACTTCGATCGCGTCGATAGCCGGCACGTCGATATCGGGCCCGGTCGCCCACCAATCCCATAGCGCCTTGGCCGCCGATTCGGGCACGACGCCGTTTTGCGCCAGCGCCTCGGTCGCATGCGCCTCGATCTGGAACCAGATGCTGAATTTGCTCTCCGGCTCCCAGATGGCGGTCATCTCGGGGCGGGAATAACGCGGGATCATTTTCGTGCTTTCTCGGACCATTCGGTTCAGCGTGCGATTAGCAGTGGCGGCATCGCCGGGCAATCGTTGCGCCAAAACAACGTGCGAACAGAAAATCCGCTTTCGGCGCGTCGATTCGTCGCGCTGCCATCTCGGCTGAGGGGCGAACAGCATGATTTGCGCGATGATCGCCGGAACGCTTTCGCGCGCCTGGGCATTGATGGCGCGACGGGCGAAAAACGCACCGGAAGGAACATAGGAGACTGATAATGTTGAAGTTAATTGCTTGCGCCAGCGCGATTGCTATTGCCGCACCTGCTGCGGCCCAACTGACCGGTGCGGTGGATGCCGCTGCCGGTGCCGCCGTCCAAACCACCCCGGCAACCGACAGCTTGATGTCGCCCGATCCCGTCGCCAATGCGACCGGCGATACGCCCGTTTCGGTCGAAACCGAAACCGCCCTCGATGCCGATGCCGCGATAGCCGCCGACACGCCTGACGCGTCGGCGGATGTCGCGGTTGAGGCCGATGCCGAGGTGGACGCGGCGGCGAGCGCGGATACAACGCCCGCTGCGGATCAGGCTGAAATCGGCAATTATGTCGCCACCGCCTTCCCCGAGGCCGATGTCGACAGCAATGGCGAGCTTTCCGAAACCGAATTCGTCACGTGGATTATGCCGATCTACGCCGAGCAGAGCGTCTCGGCATCCAGCGA